>NZ_JAWQRR010000059.1:0-114005 GCF_033446045.1 Plantactinospora sp. KLBMP9567
GGGGACGCGGGGTGCCATTGGAGAAAATGTGTCCCGAGGCGTCGTGGCCTCCAGGGACAACAGGAGCACCCGAATACCTGCGCGGGGGGCGGCTGGTACTCGGGCGAACACCATATGTAACGACCGGCGGCCCCGGATCATTCCCCGGGGGCCCGGCATCAGCCCAGGTCACAGGCGGTGCTACTCGGCCGTACGCGAAATGTAACGACCGGGTGGGGCCCAGCATTCCACCCAGGCGAAGTCGATCTTAAAACCCGGAGCCAGCCGGGCGCATCATCCGGATTGCCCGGCGACGCGTGCGCCGTCCCCCATTCAGGCAGCGGTGAGCCGGACGACGAACCGGCAGCCGCCAGCGGTGTTCTGTACGTCGACGTGCCCGCCGTGCGCCTCGACCAGTCCGTGCACGATGGCGAGGCCGAGTCCACCGGAGGCGCTGCCGCCGACCCCGACGCCCTGTCCAGGGGTACGCGCCGGTTCGCCCCGGAACGCGACGTCGAAGAGTCTGGGCAGGTCGGACGGGGGAATTCCGCCACAGCTGTCCGTTACCGCCAGCCAGGCGGCGTCACGTTCCCGACCGGCCTCGACGCGTACCGTGCCGTCCTCCGGGGTGTACCGGACCGCGTTGAGGAGCAGGTTGCCGACCACCCGGGCGAGTTCCGGTTCGCTGGCGACGACGGTGGGCCAGCCGGACTCGGCGGCGACGAGTCGGATCCGTCGGGCCGCCGCGAGCGGGGCGGTCGTGGCGAGCGCGTCCGAGACCACCTCACCGAGCGGTACGGCGGTCAGCGACAGCCGCAGCGCCCCGGCGTTGATCCGGGACAGCTCGAACAGGTCGTCCACGAGTCGGGTCATTTGGTCGGTCTCGATCCGGATCCGCCGGTGGTACTCGCCGACGGTCTCCGGATCGTGCACCACCCCGTCCTCGAGCGCCTCGGCCATCGCCCGCAGCCCGGCGAGCGGGGTACGCAGATCGTGGGAGACCCAGGCGACGAGATCGCGGCGCCCCTTCTCGAGCTGCCGTTCCCGGTCACGGGCCTGGGCGGTCCAGACCGCCGCGGCCGCCAGCCGCCGGCCGAAGTGCCCGCCGACGGCGAGGCTGACCACCGCCGCCGCCGCGACCGTGATCAGGACCACCTCCAGGTCGTGCGGGGACAGGAACATCGCCTCCGCTACCACGGCCACGCCGCCGACGACCGCCAGCACAGTGACGGTGAGCAACACGTAGAGGTGCACGGTGATCGAGGTGTGACGCAGTCGCCGCAGCAGCAGCGCCCCGGCCACGCCGACGGCCAGCGCCGCGGCGAGCGCCATCGTGAAGATGAGTACGAGGTCACGCATCGGCTGGCTCGTACCGGTAGCCGACGCCCCAGACCGTGACGATCCGGCGCGGCTCGGCCGGATCGGTCTCGATCTTCTCCCGCAGCCGCCGTACGTGCACGGTCACGGTCGAGTGGTCGCCGAAGTTCCAGCCCCACACCTGTTCCAGCAGTTCCGCGCGGGTGAACGCCCGGGACGGATGCCGCATCAGGTGTACCAACAGGTCGAACTCCCGCAGGGTCAGCGCGAGTTCGGTACCGCGCAGCGCCGCCACCCGGGGGCCGGTACGCACCTCGAGGTCGCCGTCGGCGAGCCGTTCCGGCCGATCCGGTGCCGGCTCGCCGCCGGTGCGGCGGAGCACGGAACGCACCCGCAACACCAACTCGCGCGGGGAGAAGGGCTTGCTCAGGTAGTCGTCGGCACCCAACTCCAGGCCGAGGACCCGGTCGGCCTCGTCGCCGAGCGCGGTCAGCATCACGATCGGGATGCCGTCCGGCCGGCGGCGCAGCTCGCGGCAGACCTCCAGGCCGCTCACCGTCGGCAACATCAGATCGAGTACGACCAGGTGGGGTGCCTGGCGGGCGACGGCGGCCAGTGCCGCGGCCCCGTCGCCGACGTGACTGACCTGGTAGCCGGCGTGCCGCAGATAGCGGCAGACCACGTCGCTGATGGTCCGGTCGTCGTCCACCACCAGCACGCGTTGCGTCACCACCGACCTCCCGCCGATCCCACCCGACCAGCGTAGCCAGGCCCCCGGGAGGAGCCGGCCGTCCGAGATCTTGCGGGAGTCTTACGGCTCCGCCGGAACCTCCGGTGCACCCGTCGGCGGCGCATACCGTGACCGGAATGCGGATACTCGTCACCGGAGCCGCCGGTTTCATCGGATCGCACGTCGCAGACCTGCTCGTCGCGCACGGCCACGAGGTCGTGGCCGTGGATGCGTTGCTTCCGGAGGCGCACGGCCCGACGGCGCCGGACTGGGCGCACCGGCACCGGCCGGTCGTCGGTGACGTTCGCGACCTCGACCTGCTGGCCGGGCTGCTGCGCGGCGTCGACGCCGTCTGCCACCAGGCGGCCATGGTCGGACACGGTCTCGACCCCGCCGACGCCCCCCGGTACGCCGGCCACAACGACGTCGGTACCGCGACCCTGCTGGCGGCGATGCACGGCGCGGGGGTACGCCGGCTGGTGCTGGCCAGTTCCATGGTGGTTTACGGCGAGGGCCGCTACCACTGCCCGGAGCACGGGGTGGTGCGGCCGGCCGAGCGGCGGGCTGCCGACCTGGCCGCCGGCCGCTACGAACCGGTCTGTCCCCGGTGCGCGGTTCCGCTGGTTCCGGGTCTGGTGCCGGAGGACGCCCCCCTGGAACCGCGTAGCACGTACGCGGCGACGAAGCTGGCCCAGGAACACCTGGCCGGTGCGTGGGCCCGGCAGACCGACGGGCAGGTCTGGGCGCTGCGCTACCACAACGTCTACGGCCCCCGGATGCCCCGGGACACCCCGTACGCCGGGGTGGCGTCGATCTTCCGGTCGGCGCTCGCGGCCGGCCGGCCGCCCCAGGTGCTGGAGGACGGACGACAGCGGCGCGACTTCGTCTCCGTCAGCGACGTCGCCCAGGCCAACCTGCTCGCGTTGACCACTGCCCCACCGGAGCCGGTGGTGGCGGTGAACGTCTGCTCCGGTGATCCGCACACCGTCGGCGACCTGGCCCGCGAACTGGCCGCCGTGACGGGCGGCCCCGACCCGGTCGTGGTCGGCGGCGGCCGGGCGGCCGACGTCCGGCACGTGGTCGCCGATCCCGCCCGAGCGGCCCGGCTGCTCGGCTTCACCGCCCGGATCCCGTTCGCCGCCGGTGTCGCCGAGTTCGCCGCCGCCCCGCTGCGCGCACCGGCGACGGTCAGGACACCGTCCACAGTAGGTGGTTGACCGCCAGTGCGGTGACCGCCTGGACCACGAGCCACCAGCGCCGCTGCCGGGCGGGCAGGTGCGCGGTGGCGACCAGCAGCCAGACCCCGAATGGTAGCCAGATCCGCTCGACCTCCGCCTTGCTCAACGCGGACAGGTCCGCGACCAGCACCGCTACGGCCGCCGCGATCGGCAGCCACACCGTCGCGCCGCCAAACCCGCGCCGCCGGCGGTGCGGCCGCGCCCGATCCTCGCACTCCGCGCCGCCCGCCCGATCCGCCGGGCGTGGCCGCCCGGGCCACCCGGCAAGCACCGCGCGGCGGAGCGCCGGCCCGACCACAGGGCCGGCGGAGAGCAGCAGGGCGGCCAGGTTCGCCCAGATCCAGTACCCGAACGGGCGGTCCGCCGCCCAACCCTGGTAGTACCGCCGCACCACCAGGTGGTAGCCGTCCCACCACCGGAAGCCCGCCGCAGTGAACACGGCGACGACGGCGGCGACCGCGAGCGCGGCCAGCACGCCGACCCCGACCCGATCCCGGGTACGCAGCGCCAGCACGGTCAGCGCGAGCAGTCCGACGAGCACGAACCCGTACGACAGGTAGAGCGCGAAGCCGAGCAACAGCCCGCCGAGGACCGCCGGAGCCCGGCCGCCCACCGCCAGCAGGGCCAGCCCGGCGGCGACCACTCCGGTGAAGATCCCGTCCGCCGAGGCGCCGACCCAGACCGCGCCGGGGAACAGCAGCAGGAACGGCCACACCGCCCGGGCCGCGTCCTCGGCGCCCAGCGCCCGCAGTGTCACCGGGACCGAGACGGCCACCGTCGCCCCGAGCAGCACACAGGCCAGCCCGGCGGCGGCGCCTCCGCCGAGACCGATCCGGTCCAGCCAGACGAAGAGCAGCAGCGCGCCCGGCGGGTGCCCGGCGGTGTGCGTGGACCACGAGTCGGGCTGGAAGTCGAGGATCCGGCCGGTGAACCCGGCCAGCATCGCCCCGACATCGGCCACCCGGGGCACCTCGTGCAGGTACTCGGCCTGCGCGGTGAGCCGTCGGGCCAGGCCGGCGGACCAGCCGTCGACCAGAGCCAGTGACAGCGTCCAGGCCAGCGCGCCGAGATAGCCGACGGCGAGCAGCCGGGGCCAGGACGCGCTCCGGGCCCAGCCGGGACCCCGCCCGATCACCAGCGCGGCGACCAGCAGCGCGGCCGGGGTGCCGGGACCGAGATGCGGTCGCCAGGCCGCGTAGAGCGGGGCGGCGTCGGCGTACAGCTGGACGCCCCGGGCGTTGAGCAGTGCGCCGACCCCGATCGCGGCGAGGAGCAGCGCCGCCTCCACCGTGACGACGACCGCGTCGGCGTGCCGGTGTCGTACCGGCCGGTTCAGCATGGTCATGGCGACGGCCGACGATACGAGCCCGGCAGCCGGGGCGGAAGGCGATCGGGCCGGACGTCAGGAAGTCGTAAGAACCGTTGCGGCGTAAGCGATCCGTAAGCCCACCAGGCATTCCCGGCGGGTGGTGCGGCGCCTAGCGTCGCCGGACATGAGCACAACGATTGACGTGGTGCTGCCGTGTCTGGACGAAGCGGCCGCCCTGCCCGCCGTACTCGCCGCGCTGCCGCCCGGTTACCGGGCTGTGGTGGTGGACAACGGCTCCACCGACGGGTCGCCGGAGGTGGCCGCCGCGCACGGGGCGCGGGTCGTCTCCGAGCCGCGGCGCGGCTACGGCGCGGCGGTGCATGCCGGACTACTGGCGGCCGAGGCGGAACTGGTCTGCGTCCTCGACGCGGACGGGTCGTTCGACCCGGGCGAGCTGCCCCGGCTGGTCGCGCCCCTGCTCGCCGACCGGGCGGACCTCGCCGTGGGCCGCCGTCGACCGGTCTCGGCCGCTGCCTGGCCGTGGCACGCCCGGGCCGGCAACGCGCTGGTCGCGGCGCTGCTGCGCCGCCGGGGCGTACCGGTGCGCGACATCAGCCCGATCCGGGTGGGCCGCCGTACGGCGCTGCTGCGGCTCGGCGTCGCGGACCGGGCCTTCGGCTATCCGCTGGAGCTGCTGCTGCGGGCGGCAGCGGCCGGGTGGCGGATCGTCGAGCTGGACACGGCGTACGCGCCCCGGGCCGCCGGCACCGCCTCGAAGGTCTCCGGCTCGGTACGGGGCACGCTGCGCGCCACCCGGGACTTCGCCGGGGTGCTGCGCTCCACCGCCGGTGCCGGCCGATGAACGTCCTGCTCGTGGTCGCCAAGGCACCGGTGGCCGGGCTGGCGAAGACCCGGCTCTGCCCGCCGGCCACCCCCCGACAGGCGGCCCGGATCGCGGCGGCCGCCCTGCTGGACACGCTCGCGGCGGTACGCGCCACCACGGCGGCCGTCCCGGTGCTCGCGTACACCGGCCGGTTCTCCGACGCGGAGTGCGCGGCCGAGCTGACGGCCGCACTCTCCGGCTGGCATCTGCTGCGCCAGTACGGCGACACGTTCGCCGACCGGCTCGCCCACGCCCACGCCGAGGTCGGCGTGGCGTTCCCCGGGATGCCGGTGTTGCAGATCGGCATGGACACCCCGCAGGTCCGCCCCGGTACCCTCGCCGACGCCCTGCACCGGCTCAGCGGTGCCGACGCGGTGCTCGGGCCGGCCGCCGACGGTGGCTGGTGGGCCCTCGGCCTGCACGACCCGGCGCAGGCGGCCGTGCTTCGGCCGGTGCCGATGTCCACCGCCGACACCGGCCGGCTCACCCTGGCCGCACTGCGGGACCGGGGCGTGCGGGTCGCCGCCCTGCCGGTACTGCGCGACGTGGACGACTGGCCCGCCGCTCAGGCGGTCGCGGACGGGCTGCCCGGCAGCCGGTTCGCCGGAGCCGTACGCGCCGTCGAGGTCATGACGGCCGGCCACCGGGCGCGCCGATGAACCGGAGCAGCTCCTCGGGTGGCTTCGACGGCCCGCTCGCACCGCCGGCCTGGCGAGGCTGGCCGCCGGCCGGACGCCGTCGACCGGGTGGGTGCGGCGGCACGGCCGACACCCGCCGCGCCGAGCACTGGCTGGTGCACGCCGACGCGCCGGCGTACCCGTTGCCGGTGCGCCGCTGGCACGGCCCGCCGGAACCGGCCGTCGCACCGATCGTGGCGCGCTGCCTCGGCCCGACCATCGACCTCGGCTGCGGACCGGGCCGGCTGGCCGCCACACTGGCCCGACGCGGCGTGGTCACGCTCGGGGTGGACATCTCTGCCCACGCGGTACGGCTGACCCGGGCCCGTGGTGCGGCGGCGTTGCGCCGCGACATCTTCGCTCCGCTGCCTGCTGAGGGACGCTGGGCACACGCCCTGCTGATCGACGGGAACATCGGCATCGGCGGTGACCCGGTGGCGCTGCTGCGCCGGTGCGCCGCGCTGCTCGCCCCGGGCGGCACCGTGTTCACCGAGTTGGAGCCGCCCGGCACCGGCCTGTGGCAGGGCCTCGCGCACGTCGCCTCGACCGGGCCGGACCGCGGCCTGCGGCGCGGGTCCGCGTTCCGCTGGGCCCGGGTCGGGGTGGAGTCGGTGCAGCACGTCACCGCCGGCACCGGGCTGCGGGTGACGGAGCTGCTGCGCTGCCGCGGCCGCTGGTTCGCCGAGCTGGTTCGCCGATGATCCGCCGACGATCCGGAGGACCGGCTCGGCGCCCGGCCGGGCCAGCCGGTCCGATCAGCCGGCTGGTCCGGTCGGTGCCGCGCCCCGAGGACTTCACCGGGCCGTCACACTCGCCGCTGGTGGCGGCCCGGCTCGGCCGCTGGCTCGGCGTCGCGTTCGGGCTCTGCTTCGTCACCGGGCTGCTCAGCCACGCCGTCGCGCACCCGCCGGACTGGTTTGCCTGGCCGACCCGCCCGGCGAGCCTCTACCGGGTGACCCAGGGCGTGCACGTGCTGTCCGGGATCGCGGCGATTCCGCTGCTGTTGGCGAAGCTGTGGAGTGTCTACCCCCGGTTGTTCGCCCGTCCGCCGCTGCGCCGGCCCGCCCGACTCGTCGGGCACGTACTCGAACGCGTCTCCATCCTGCTGCTGGTCTGCGCCGCGTTCTTCGAACTGGTCACCGGGCTGTTCAACGTCGCCCAGTCGTACCCGTGGCGGTTCTTCTTCCCCGCCGCGCACTACGCGGTGGCCTGGCTGGCGGTCGGGGCGCTGCTGGTGCATGTCGGGGTCAAGTTGCCGGTGACCCGGGCGGCCCTGGCCAGCCGCCTCGACCAGGAGCCGGTACCCGGCCGGCGGGCCTTCCTGCGCACCGCCGCCGGCGCGAGCGGCGTGGCCGTACTGGCCACCGCCGGGGTCACGGTGCCGTGGCTCCGGCACGTCTCCGCGCTGGCCTGGCGTTCGGCCGGCGGCCCGCAGGGCGTACCGGTGAACCGCACCGCGACCGCCGCCGGGATCGTCGTACCGGCCGACTGGCGCCTGGAGATCGTCTGGGCCGGCGGCCGGCGCGGTCTCGGCCTCGCCGACCTCGCGGCCCTGCCGCAGCGGACCGGACGGCTGCCGATCGCCTGTGTGGAGGGCTGGAGCGCCGTGGCGGACTGGACCGGCGTACCGGTGGTCGACCTGCTCACCGCCGTCGGCGCGCCCGCCGGCCGCCCGGTACGGGTCTCCTCGCTGGAGACCGCCGGGCTGTACGCGACCAGCACGCTGCCGGCGGTGCACGTCGCCGACCCGCTGACCCTGCTCGCCCTGCGGGTCAACGGGGAGGTGCTACAGCCCGACCACGGGTACCCGTGCCGGATCATCGCGCCGAACCGTCCCGGTGTGCTGCAGACCAAGTGGGTGACCCGGCTGGAGGTGCTCGGATGAGCCGCACCGGAAGGAGCCCGGGCAAGCGGCCGGCACCGGACGTCGGGACCGACAGCCGGGCGGGCGGTACCCGAGCGGTCCGGATCGCCCTGGTGGTGCTCGGCACGGCAACGGCGGCGTACGGCGGATCGCTGATGCCCCGGCCCGGGCCGGTCCTCCCCTGGCTGGTCGCCGGTCCGCTGCTGCACGACGTGCTGGTCGCCCCGCTGATCGGACTCGTCGGGCTCGTCCTCGGCCGCCTGGTGACCGACCGGACGACCCGTACCTGGATCGGTGCCGGCCTGACGGTGACGGCGACGCTGCTGGTGATCGCGGTGCCGCTGCTGTGGCGGCCGGCACCGGCACCGCCCAATCCGGGGCTCCAGGACCGGGACTACCTGGTCCAGCTCACGGTCTGGCTGGCCGTCCTCTGGGCTGGGCTCGCGATCGGCTACCGGATCCGCCGCCGCGCCACCCGACGCCAGGTGGACGGGGAACCGGACCGGTAGCGGACGGTGACCCGGGGAACCGGGTCGGCCGACCCGGTAGTCCGGGGAACCGGACCGGACCGGCGGGGAACCGGACCGGACCGGCGGGGAACCGGGGCGGTCCGGGTTCCGGGACCCAGCGGATCGAGGTGGCGATGGAACAGGCCGGCGTTTCCGGCACGTTCCGCCGGTCTGAACCGTGCGTGATCAAGATTCGGTCCAGGAACGGTCGAGGAGAGATCGTTACCTTTTTGTCCTTACCGCTGCCCGGATCCCGGAGGCGGGCGACCGGCTCCGCGGATTCGGAGGAAGCGCCGTGACCAGCACCTACCTGGGCGCCAACCCCGACGAGGCCGGCCATCCACCGCCGCACCGGCAGCCGGGTCCGCGCACACCGGCGCCGTCGGCACCGGCCGGGCCGCGCCGCCGCCCACGGCGGCAGGCCTACCCGAGAGCCGGGCTGGTGCTGCTTCCGCTGCTGGTCACCACCGCCGCGATGGCGGTGCAGCACCGCACCGGGAGCTACTGGGGCGACCTCGCGACCTACCACGCGGGAGCCTCCGCCGCCGCGTCCGGGGACGGCGGCCTCTACCAGGCCAGCCACCGGGGCACGGACGGCATCGCGCTGGGCTTCACCTACCCGCCGTTCGCGGCCCTGCTGTTCCAGCCGCTGGTACCGCTCGGTGTGCCGGTCGCGGTCGGGGTGTGGACCTTCGCCTCGGTCCTCGCGCTGCTGGCTGCGGTCCGGCTCACGCTCCGCGCCACCGGCGTGCCGGCGGAGCGCCGCGCACTGGCGACGCTGGCCGGCGGTGCCGCCGCGCTGCCGATGTTCGCGGTGTCCGGGCACCTCCAGGCCGGCCAGGTCGGGCTCTTTCTGATGCTGCTCGTGCTGCTCGACCTGACCGGTGACCCTCGACGCCGCTGGTCCGGCCTCGGCGTGGGGATCGCCGCCGGGATCAAGCTCACCCCGCTGGTATTCGTGGCCTACCTGCTCGCCACCGGCCGGTTCCGGGCGGCGGGCACCGCGGCCGGCGGGTTCGCCGCCACGGTCGCGCTCGGGTTCGCCTGGCGGCCGGGCGACTCGGTACGGTTCTGGACGGGCGCGCTCTTCGACACCTCGCGGGTCACCGCCGATCCCCGGACGGTCCTGAACCAGTCGCTGGCCGGCGCGCTGGCCCGGTTGACCGACTCCGCCGATCCGGGTACCACTTGGCTTCCGGTGGCCCTCCTGGTCGCGGCGCTCGGGATGGCGGTCGCGGCGTACTGCGCCCGGGCCGGCGAGCAACTGCTCGGCGTTCTCGCCTGCGCGACGACCGGCGTCCTGGTCTCGCCCGTCTCGTGGCACCACCACTGGGTCTGGTGCGTACCCGCGCTGGTGCTGCTGGCCGTCCGGTGGTGGCGGCGCCGCAGCCGGCTCGGGCTCGCGGCCGCCGGCCTCACCTGGCTCGTCTTCGTCGCCAGTACGAGCTGGGTACTCGCCGGCCTGCACGGCTGGGACCTGCACTTCCGGGGTTGGGGGCTGCTCTACAGCAACCTCTACGTACTGGTCGGCCTCGCCGGGCTCGGCTATCTCCCGGTCCACCTGCGCCGGGCCGGGCGGCGCGGTCCGGCCCGCCCCGGCTCCGAGCCACCGACCGGTCTCCGGCGGCGCGTCGCGTCGCTCCCGCCCGGTGCCGAACCGCTCGAACCGAGGCCGGAGCCCGGGACGAAGCTGTAGCGGTACCGAGATCGGCGGACCTGTGGTCACGCCGTGTCGACGGTGGTGTGCACCTCCGCGGCGTAGAGCAGCGCGGGGTCGAAGCTCATCCCGGTGAAATGACCGGCGACCTCCAGGCTGACCACGCCGTGCAGCCGGGTCCAGAAGGTGAGTGCGCGACGCAGCGCCGCCGGCGGGGCGGGATGCCCGTCCGCCCACTGCCGGTGGGTGGCCAGATGCTGGTCGAAGGCTGCGGCGGGTTCACCAGTGGGTCCGCTCCGGTCCTCGCCGGCGGCCTCCGTGAAGGCGTCGAGCAGTATCGACATGATGCTGGCGGCAACCGTCGTCGCCTCGGGCGGGGCGGCGTAGCCGGGTACCGGGGTGCCGTAGATGAGCAGGTAGCGGTGCGGGGCGCCCAGGGCCCAACCGCGCAGGGCGGCGGCGACCGCCGTCAGCCGGGCCGTGGCTGTGTGCTCGGCTGCCGCCGCGGCCCGACAGGTCTCGAACAGGTCGTGGTAGGCGTCCAGGACGAGGTCGGTGATCAGGTCGTCCCGGTTGCGGAAGTAGCGGTAGAGCGCCGGACCGCTGATCCCCATCTGTCTGGCGATGGCGTTGAGCGACAGCGCGGACGCGCCGGTACTGGCCACCTGCGTCCAGGCGTGCGCCTTGATCTCGTCACGGACCTGCGCACGGTAGCGCTCCCGCGGACTCCTGGCGGCCTCGTCCATGCCGGTCCCCTCGCTTGACATCGCTTCAGTGAGGCCATAATACTGAAGTTAGAGGTTCTAACTGTAGCTAGATGCAATCATCGCCCCTCGGAGGAGACGAGATGACAACCGATCGACGGACCGAGATCGTGCTTCCCGGCGTGGTGACCCCGGACGGGCTACAGATACGCATGTCACCGATCCCGACTCCCGGCACCGGCCAGGTGGTGATCCGGATGGAGGCCACCGGCGTGTCCTTCGCCGAGCAGCAGATGCGGCGGGGTCGCTACTACGACCAGCCACCGTTCCCGTTCGTCCCCGGCTACGACCTCGTCGGTGTCGTCCAGGCCGCCGGACCCGGCACCGACCCCGTGCTGCTCGGGCAACGCGTCGCGGCGCTGACCAAGGTGGGCGGCTGGGCCAGCCACGTCGTCGTCGAGGCCGCCGACGTGGTGCCGGTGCCCGCCGGGCTGGACCCGGCGGCGGCGGAGACCGTCGTGGTCAACGGCATCACCGCCTGGCAGATGCTGCACCGGAAGGCGCGGGTCCGCGCCGGCCAGACGGTCCTGGTACACGGCGCCAACGGCGGCGTCGGGACCACGCTGGCACAGCTCGCCCGCCTCGCCGGGGCTCAGGTGATCGGCACCGCCTCGCCGCGCCACCACGACCGGCTGCGCGAGCTCGGCATCACACCGATCGACTACCACGCCGACGTGCCCGCCGCCGTCCGGAAGATCGCACCGGGCGGCGTCGATGCTGTCTTCGACCACCTCGGCGCGCGTAGCGTGTCGGACTCGTGGCGTCTGCTCGCCCCCGGCGGCACCCTGGTCGCCTACGGAAGCGCCAGCACCCGGGACGACACCGGCTCGAAGCAGTTGCCGGTACTCAGGATCCTTGCCAGGGTCTGGACCTGGAACGCCCTGCCCAACGGTCGGCGCGGCTACTTCTACAACATCTGGGCCGGCCGCCCGCTGGCGAAACAGCGGTTCCGCGCCCGGCTGCGAGACGACCTCGGCCAGGTCCTGGAGGCCATGGCCCAGGGACACCTCAGCGCACAGATCGCCGCCCGGTTCCCCCTCGCCCGCGCCGCCGACGCCCTGCGCCTCGCCGAATCCGGAACCGTCACCGGCAAAGTCATCCTCACCCCCTGACCGCGCCTGCCGACCCGGGACACCACCGGGGCCGGTAACGCGGAATCAACGCCGGCACGGGGACGTTGCCGGGACACCTGCGCGGTACCGTCGCACCGTGGACCAGGCCGAGGAGGGCGCCCGGATCGGCGCCGCGCTGACCCGTTGGCTGGGCCGGCTGACCTTCGCCGACCAGACGAGTGACGAGGTCACCGTGCTGCTGATCGACTCGGTGGCGGCCTGGGCCATGGCACAGGGCTGGCGAGTGTACCGGCGGGCCGCCAGCGTGATGCCGCTGCCACCGCCGTACGAGCACCGGCACTCCATAGTGGATGTCGGGTGTGCGCGGGCGGACGGCGCGCCGGTGGTGGTCGAGGTCGACCACTCCGACCGGCAGCGTTCGGTCGACAAGCTCAACCTGGAGGCGGCGGCCGGTCGGATCGCCATCTGGCTGCGCTGGGGCGAGCGCAGGTTCGAGCCGCCGCCGGCACCGATCGTGATGGTGCCGTTCCGGGTCACCTCCCGGCCGGACCGAGAGGGATCCGGGCGGCGGTATTCAAGGCTGCCGGCGACCGACCGGCCGGCGCCGGCCCACCTGGCCGGGGACGTGGAGCTCGGCGAGCAGGTCGACCTCTTCCCGCCCCCTGCCCCGGAGGGCCGGGCCGACCCGGCCCGGAGTTGACCGGGGCGGGAAGCCGGCGCCGTCGCCGCCGAGCAGTCAGCCGCGCTTCATCAGGCGCCCGACTGCGGCCATCATCTCGGTGGCCATCTCGTCCGCCCGGCCCTCGGCGGCGCCCTCGTGCATGCAGTGCCGGGCGTGTCCGTCGAGCAGCCCCAGCGCGACCTTGTCCAGCGCCGCCTGGATGGCGGAGATCTGGGTCAGCACGTCGATGCAGTAGCGGTCGTCCTCGACCATCCGCTCGATCCCGCGGACCTGCCCCTCGACCCGGCGCAACCGCGCGAGCAACTGGTCCTTGCTGGCGGTGTAGCCGCGAGTCGGGGTCTCCGCAGGTGTCGTCATGCAGCAAGCATAGCTAACCCCCCCGGGGTATGCTACGGTCCTGGGTACGGATACCCCTGAGGGGTAAAAGTGCCCGGCAAATACCCCCCTCGGGTATATCGCGGGTCAGGGAAGGGAGAACTGCAATGATCACCCAGAGCTACCAGGTCAAGGGGATGACCTGCAGCCACTGCGTCAGCGCCGTCAGCACCGAGGTCGGGGCGATCCCCGGCGTGACCGAGGTGAGCGTCGACCTGGCCTCCGGCGCGGTCACCGTCACCAGCAACGACCCGGTGGACCAGGAACAGCTCCGCGCCGCCGTCGACGAGGCCGGCTACGAACTCGTCACCTCCTGACCGTGCTCGATCCAGCAGAAACCAGGTAGCGCGATGAACACCGCGACGAAGTTGGGCGCCTTCGCGCTCGGGCTCGCGACAGTGTTCGGCGGGGGGGGGGGGGGCGCCGCCCGCCCCCGCCCCCCCCCCCCCCCCCCCCCCCGGCTCCAGCAGTTCGACCGGCTCCGCCCACTCCACCGGACACGGCACCGGCACCGGGGCGAGCACCGCACCGCGGCTACCGGGCGGGCTGCTCGTCTCCGACCGGGGCTACACGCTGACCGGCGTACCGGCCCCGGCCGGCGAGTTCGCGTTCCGGATCATCGGGCCGGACGGGCAGCCGGTGACCGGCTACGACGTGGAACATGACAAGCGCATGCACCTGATCGTCGCCCGCCGGGACCTGTCCGGCTTCCGGCACGTGCACCCGGAGATGACCGCCGACGGCACCTGGCGGGTCGCCTCGCCGTTGACCGGTCCCGGGAGCTGGCGGGCGTTCGCCGACTTCAAGCCCAGCGGCGCGGAGGCGCTGACCCTCGGGCTCGACGTCGCGGTGGCCGGCGACTTCCAACCCCGACCGCTGCCGGCACCGGCCCCGACCGCCGAGGTCGACGGCTACCGGGTACGCCTGGACGGCGCCCTGACGCCGGGACAGACCAGCGAACTGACCCTGACCGTCAGCCGCGACGGGCGACCGGTCACCGACCTGCAGCCCTACCTCGGCGCGTACGGCCACCTGGTCGCGCTCCGCGAGGGTGACCTGGCGTACCTGCACGTACACCCGGACGGCGAGCCCGGTGACGGGCGGACGCCGGGCGGTCCCGAGATCACCTTCTTCGCCGACGTCCCCTCGGCCGGCAGCTACCGGCTGTATCTCGACTTCCAGCACGGCGGCACCGTCCGGACCGCCGAGTTCACCCTGACCGCCGGCACGCCGGCCCAGCCCCCACCCACCGGTACGCCGGGCGGCGGTGCGACACCCGACGGGCCCGCTCCGACGGCCACCGCCGGAGCGGACGAGCCGGGGCACGGCGAGCCCGGCCACGGACACAACTAGCACAGGAGGCAGGAATGGCACCGGCCGCCGGACGACCACCGATGGCACCCAACCGGATCGAACTGAAGATCGGCGGGATGACCTGCGCCTCCTGCGCCAGCCGGATCGAGAAGAAACTCAACCGGCTGGACGGGGTGACCGCCACGGTCAACTACGCCACCGAGAAGGCGACGGTCACCTTCGACGACACCCGTACCCCGGACGAGCTCATCGCCACGGTGAAGAAGACCGGCTACACCGCCGCGCTGCCACCGCCGCCCCGACCGGCCGACGACTCCGGGTCGGAGCCGGGGGCACCCGTCGACGAGCTGCGGACGCTGCGGACCCGGCTGCTGGTGTCGCTGGTGCTGACCGTGCCGGTGATCGCCCTGGCGATGGTGCCGGCCTGGCAGTTCGACTACTGGCAGTGGCTCTCGCTCACCCTCGCCGCGCCGGTCGTGGCGTACGGCGGGCTGCCGTTCCACCGGGCGGCCTGGGTCAACCTGCGGCACGGCGCCGCCACCATGGACACCCTGATCTCGCTCGGTACGCTCGCCGCGTTCGGCTGGTCGGTGTGGGCGCTCTTCCTCGGCACCGCCGGTACGCCCGGCATGACGCATCCGTTCAGCCTCGACATCGGCCCGAGCGACGGCGCCGGCAACATCTACCTGGAGACGGCGGCCGGGGTCACGCTCTTCATCCTCGCCGGCCGCTACTTCGAGGTCCGGTCCAAGCGTCGGGCCGGTGCCGCCCTGCGGGCCCTGCTCGAACTCGGTGCCAAGGAGGTCACGGTGCTCCGCGACGGCGTCGAGCATCGGATCGCTGCCGACCAGCTCGCCGTCGGCGACCGCTTCGTGGTCCGCCCCGGCGAGAAGATCGCCACCGACGGTGTGGTCGAGGACGGGTCGTCCGCCGTCGACGTCAGCATGCTCACCGGGGAGTCGGTGCCGGTGGAGGTCGGTCCCGGCGACCAGGTGGTCGGGGCGACGGTCAACGCCGGAGGGCGGCTCGTCGTCCGGGCCACCCGGGTGGGTGCGGAGACCCAGCTCGCCCAGATGGCGACCCTGGTCGAACGGGCCCAGACCGGCAAGGCCCAGGTGCAGCGCCTGGCGGACCGGATCTCCGGGGTGTTCGTACCGATCGTGATCGCCCTTGCCGTCGCCACCCTCGGCTTCTGGTTCGGCTCCGGGGACGGCGTGAGCGCGGCGTTCACCGCCGCCGTCGCGGTACTGATCATCGCCTGCCCGTGCGCCCTCGGGCTCGCCACCCCCACCGCGCTGCTGGTCGGCACCGGCCGGGGTGCCCAGCTCGGCATCCTGATCAAGGGCCCGGAGGTGCTGGAGTCGACCCGGCGGGTGGAGACCGTGGTGCTGGACAAGACCGGCACCGTCACCACCGGGCGGATGACGCTGACCGAGATCCTCCCGGCCGACGGCCAGGACGCGGACGAGCTGCTGCGACTGGCCGGCGCCCTGGAGAACGCCTCCGAGCATCCGATCGCCCGCGCGGTCGCCAGCGCCGCCGCCGAGCGGACCGGGCCACATCCCGAGGTGGGCGGGTTCGCCAACGTCGAGGGGCTCGGCGTGACCGGTACCGTCGACGGCCGTGCCGTCACGGTGGGCCGGGCCCGCCTGCTCGCCGACCGCGACCTGGAGCCGCCCGCCCCGCTCGGCGCGGCGGTCGCGGACGCCGAGGCCGCCGGCCGGACCGTGGTGCTGGCCGGCTGGGACGGTCGGGTCCGGGGAGCGCTGGTGGTCTCCGACGCGATCAAGCCGACCAGCCGCGAGGCGGTCGCCGGACTGCGCCGGCTCGGCCTCACCCCGGTGCTGCTCACCGGCGACAACCACGCGGTCGCCCGGTCGGTCGCCGCCGAGGTCGGCATCGACGAGGTGATCGCCGAGGTGCTGCCGGCGGACAAGCTCGACGTGGTCAAGCGGCTCCAGGCCGAGGGTCGTGTGGTGGCGATGGTCGGGGACGGCGTCAACGACGCCGCCGCGCTGGCGCAGGCGGATCTCGGGCTGGCCATGGGCACGGGTACGGACGTCGCGATCGAGGCCGCCGACCTGACCCTGGTACGCGGTGACCTGACCGCCGCCGTGGACGCGATCCGGCTGTCCCGGGCGACGCTACGGGTGATCCGGGGCAATCTGTTCTGGGCGTTCGCCTACAACGTCGCCGCGCTGCCGCTGGCCGCGATCGGGATGCTCAACCCGATGATCGCGGGTGCGGCGATGGCGTTCTCCTCGGTCTTCGTCGTCGGCAACTCGCTGCGGCTGCGCCGCTTCAGGCCGTACCAGGACGACCGGGCGGTCGCCGCCGGCAGATAGCCGCAGTTGGGCGCCCCCGGGGCGGGTCAGCCGAGCAGAGCCAGCGCGGCGCGTACCCGGCGGCGCTCCAGGGTGCGGTCGAAGCTGGTCTCGCCCCGGCAGAAGGCGGTGAACATCCGCCAGCCGGGCGGGGTGGCCAGGGCGGTGTGGAAGACCCCCGGGTGCTGGGAGAAGGCGGCGAGAATCCGGTGCCCGGCCCGCATCGGCGGGACGAGCTGGTCGTGCACCGCCCGGACGTACCCGTCGAGGCCACCGCCGGCCGCCGCCGCGCCGGCCAGCGCACCGGAGCGCAGCGCGAAGCTGATCCCCTCCCTGGTCCACGGCTCCAGCAGGCCGGCCGCGTCACCGGCGACCAGCACCCGGCCGTGCCGCAGCGGGGAGTTGTCGGCCCGGCACCGGGTCAGGTGCCCGGAGTCGTGCGCCGGCTCCAGGCCGGACAGGCCCAGCCGCTCGACGAACCGCCGCAGGTAGCGCCGGGTCCGCTCCCCCTCGCCCCGCGCGGCGATCACCCCGACGGTGAGCCGGTCCCCCTTGGGGAAGACCCAGGCGTACGACCCGGGCAGCGGGCCCCAGTCCAGCAGCAACCGGCCGCGCCAGCGCTGCTGGAGCGGGGCGGGGATCGGAATCTCCAGTTCCAGCCCCAGGTCGACCTGCGAGTACTCCACCCCCACCTGGCGAGCCGTCACCCCGGCCGAGCCGTCGGCGCCGACCGCCACCCGGGCACGCAGTTCGGTGCCGTCGACGAGCCGGACCCGTACGCCGTCGGGGTCCTGCTCAATCCCACGCACCGCGATCCGTTGCCGGAGTACGGCGCCCGCGTCGACGGCGGCGCCCCGCAGCCGGTCGTCGAACTCCTCCCGCCGCACCATCGTGAGCAGTTGCCCCGGCCGGTGCCGCCGGGTGAACTCCCGCCGGCCGTCGGCGGTGAACGTCACCCGGTCCACCCGGTCGTCGGCGGGTACCTCGATCCGCGCGGCGGCGGCGGCCAGCGAGGTGCCGATCAGACCACCGCCGCAGGTCTTGTAGCGCGGATGCTCGGACTTCTCCAGCACCACCGTCCGCGCTCCGGCCCGGGCGGCGGCGAACGCGGCGGAGAGCCCGGCCGGTCCAGCCCCGATCACGGCCACGTCCCAGATCACGGGTAGCAGCCTAGGCGACCGCCCGGTCGGCTCCGGGAACGGGACGCCGGCCGACTATCGTGGCGGATCCGTTACCCGGGTGCATCAACGCCGTCTCGGTGGGTAATCGCGGCCTCGCGAACTGCCCGTGCGCGGTGCGCGGGCGAGGAGGTCACCATGCAACAGCTACATCTCAGCGACATCGAACAGCGGGTGTACGAGGCGGTCACCACCCTGGAGGCCCGGGGACAGGTGCCGTTTCCGGAGGCCATCGCGGAGGAGGTCGGCCTGCCACCGGACCAGTTGACGACGCCGCTGCACGTGCTCGGCGAGAAGAACCTTCTGCACCGCGAGGACTCCCCGTTGGAGGGTCTGGACTTCGGTCCGCGCTGGTGCTCGCAGCAGCTCACCTGAGCTGCCTGGCCGACCGGGTCGAGCGGCGGGGCGACGAACCACCGGGCAGGTCAGCAACCGTGCATTGGGGCGGTTTGCGCTAGTCTGTCCCCGGTGGTCACCGTTCGCGGCCCACGACTCGGACGCGGCACCAGTCAGCGAGGCCCGATTGAGCGCGGCACAAGGCAATCCACCGGATCGTGCCGGCCGGCCCGGGCCGGGCGACCGGGCCGGACCGGCAACACCGGAACCGGATCCACTGGCCGGGCTGGACGAGCGGACAGCCGCCCGGCGGCGCCGGCAGATCCTGACCATCGGACTGGTCGCCGCGTTCATGACGCTGCTCGATGTGAGCATCGTGAACGTCGCGATCCCCTCGATCGACCGGGCCATCCACGCCGACCCGAGCGATCTCCAGTGGATCCTCTCCGGCTACGCGCTGACCTTCGGCCTGATGCTGGTGCCCGCCGGCCGGTTCGGTGACGCCCGGGGCCGACGCAACGTCTTCATGCTCGGTCTCGCGCTGTTCACCCTGACCAGCGCGGCGGCCGGGCTGGCCGAGTCGCCGGCCTGGCTGATCGCCGCCAGACTGCTGCAGGGCGCGGCGGCCGGACTGGTGAACCCGCAGGTGATCGGGCTGATCCAGCAGCTCTACCGGGGTGCGGCCCGGAGCCGTCCGTTCGGGCTGCTCGGCGCCACCATCGGCATCTCCACCGGCGTCGGACCACTGCTCGGCGGCGCCCTGATCGAACTCGGCGGCCAGCATCTCGGCTGGCGGTTGGTCTTCTTCGTCAACGTCCCGGTCGGCATCGCCACGATCGCCTTCGCCTGGCGGCTACTGCCGGCCGGTCCCGGGCGGCGGGCCGGCCGGAAGGATCTCGACCCGTTCGGCGTACTGCTGCTGGGACTCGGTGTCGTCCTGCTGCTGCTGCCGCTGGTGCAACAGCGGCAGTGGCACGGGCCGCTCAAGTGGCTGCTGATCCCGGTTGGGCTGCTGGTGCTGCTCGGCTTCGTCGGCTGGGAACTGCGGTACCGGCGCCGCCGGGAGCCGCTGTTCGACCTGGCCCTGTTCCGGCTCCGGTCGTACTCGCTCGGCACCCTGATCGGGCTGCTCTACTTCGGCGGCTTCGTCGCGGTCTTCTTCCTCTTCACCCTCTATCTGCAGGCCGGGCTGCACTACACCGCGCTGGAGGCAGGCTTGGCGATCACGCCGTTCGCGCTCGGTTCGGCGGTCACCGCAGCACTCGGCGGCCGGATCGTCAACCGGTTCGGCCGGCCGCTGGTCGCGATCGGCCTGGCCACCGTGGTGCTCGGGCTCGGCGCCGTCATCCTGGCCCTGCACTTCGTGCCCGGGCGCGGCGCACCGCTGGCGACCGCCCTGCCGCTGCTGGTCGCCGGGCTCGGCAGCGGACTGGTGATCACGCCCAACCAGAACCTCACCCTCTCCGAGGTACCGGTCGGCCAGGCCGGTAGTGCGGCCGGAATGTTGCAGACCGGCCAGCGGATCGGCGCCGCCACCGGCATCGCCGGAGTCGGCACGATCTTCTTCAGCACCCTGGCCGCCACCCACGACGGCTGGTCACGGGCGTTCCGGGACGCTCTGCTGGCCACCATCGGTTTCGTCCTGGTCGCGCTGGTCGCGGCGATCGTGGACAGTTGGACCGAGCGGCCCGGCACCCCGGCCGGACCGGGCCGCACCAGGTGACCAGCACGCGGAGCGGTTCGCTGGCCGGGCGTACCGGTCCGCCGGTAGTGGTGCGTCAGGCCGTCTGGCCCGGGGTGAGCCAGCGGTAGCAGCCGGCGCTCTCCTCGGCGAGCCACCCGTGCACGCTCTGCAGCCCCCGATCGTTGACCTGCCCGTCGTGGATGCCGTACGCCCGTTCGGGTGCGACGGCCCGGACGAAGTCGATCGCCTCGGCAGTCTTCAGCCAGGACCCCTGCACCGGTACGAGCAGGGTCTGCACCGGCACGTCCGGCCGGTGCACCGAGTCGCCGGGATGATAGACCTGCCCCTCAACGAGGTATCCGAGGTTCGGGCAGTCCGGCTGGCCGCCGTAGATGGTGGCGTGCCGACCGCCGAAGGCGCGCACCCGCAGGCCGGCGGCGGTGAACTCCTCCCCCGGTGCGACGGGGTGCACGTCGAGGCCGGGGATGTCCGCCCCGGCCGGGGCGTAGACCGGGACGCCGAGGCCGGCCAGCCGCAGCACGTCGACGTGGTCGGTGTGCTCGTGCGTGACGACGACCGCGTCGGCACCGCGCAGCGCCGCCTGCTCGCTCCAGACGCCGGGGTCGATGACCAGGACACCGCCGGAGTGTTCGAGCCGTACGCAGGCGTGGGTGTATTTGGTGAGCCGCACCCGGTCACGCTATCCGCCGCTCCGACAGTCATGATCTCCGCGTTTGAAGTGACGCAGATCACACATATCGCCGGTTCAGTGGGGTTCGAGTTCTCCGCCAGCGTGTAAGCACTGCCGACCTGCCGCGCCCAGCCGGGGAGGAACGCATGTCACGCCAACAGTTCGGTTTCGTCGTCGGTTTCCTCGTCGCGGCGGTATGGGCCGTCGCCGGCTTCGGAGCGGCGGCGGGTGCCGTGCTCGCCGGCCTGGTCGGGTGGCTCGCCGTACGGGTGATCGACGGTGATCTCAGCGTCGCCGGCCTGGCCGACCGGGCGAGCGCGTCCCGACGGCGCTGAGCGGTGCAGGCAACCCGCACCGGATCGACCCGGCATCGGCAGGAGATGGGGACAGGCGATGGCTGACAGCAGTACCGCCACCAAGAACGACAACCGCACACAGGCGGCCACGCCGGGCCCGATGGCCACGCCGGACGGCGGTGGACCGGCCCGGGCCGAGTTGACCACCGAGTCCGGCAAGACCCGCATCGCGGAGGGCGTGGTCGCCAAGATCGCCGGGTTCGCCGCGCGGGAGATTCCGGGCGTGCGCTCGATGGGTGCCGGCCTGGCCCGGCGGGTCGGACAGCTCCGCGGTCTCGTCCCGGGCGGCAGCGAGACCATCCGGCAGGGCGTCTCGGTCGAGGTCGGCGAGCGCGAGGCAGCGATCGACCTGGACATCGTCACCTTCTACGGCCAGAGCATCGTCGAGGTCTCCGAGGCGGTGCGCCGCAACGTCGTCGACCGGGTCCAGGCGATGACCGGCCTGCGGGTCGTCGAGGTGAACATCAACGTCGACGACGTCTTCGTCGAGGGCGACCAGGACGGCGACGACGGCCAGCAGCGGGCGCGATGACCAGCCGGGCGGCGAGGAGCGACACCAACCGGGCGGCGCAGGGCGGCACCAACCGTGGCGGCCGGACCACCGCCGAGGCCGGCCGCGCGACGACCGGCCGCGACACCCGTAACCGCCGCACCTCGCCGCGGACCAACCCGGCGACGGCGGAGGCCCCGAACACCAGGACGGCGACTCCGCAGAGCGGCCGGGCGACCACCACCCCGACCCCCGAGGCCGCCCCTGAGGCCAGCCCCGTCACCGAGGCTGCCCCGGTCACCGTCGCCGACCAGGCCACGGTCGCCGGGAAGATCCGGGACGCGGTACTCGGGGTTCGCGGCGTGACCGGGCTGACCGCCGGTACCGGCGTGGAGGTGGCCACCCTGTTTCCCGGCGGCAAGGTCGTCGGCATCCGGCTCGGGGACCCGGTCGAGGTGCATGTCGGGCTCGGCCCGGTGCCGATCGCCCCGGTGGCCGAGCAGATCCAGGTGGCGGTCCGGGACGTACTGGCCGGCTTCGGTCAGCAGCCGTCGGTGGAGGTGGTCGTCGACGACATCGACCTGCCGGTGCCGGTGGACGGGAGCTGAGATGCGCCTGGTCAACCGGCTCGCCACCCTGCTGCTCGGCTGCGCTCTGCTGGGCGGCGGGCTGCTGCTGATCGTGGAGGTCTTCGCGGTGGCCCTGGGCCGGGAGTCGGTGGTCGTCGACCGGGCGGCCTGGTACCGCACGCTGACCGGTACCCGGCTGGAGGATCCCTGGGTGCGGACCGGGATCGTCGCCGCCGGCGTACTCGGGCTGCTGATCCTGTGGGGACAGTTGGTCCGCTGGAAGCCCGACCGGCTACCCACCCGGCTCGCCGACGGCTGGCACCTGCAACGCCGCTCGGTGGAACGGCAACTGGCGACGGCCGCGAACTCGGTACCCGGAGTCGAGTCGGCGAGCGCCCGGGTCCGCCGCGAGGGCCTCGGCTGGCGGACCCGGATCCGGGCGGTCGGCGACGCCTCGGTCAGCATGGCGGTGGAGTTCACCGTCCGGCGTGAACTGGAACGCCTCGGCGCCCCGCCGCACGACCACGTCGGCGTGCAGATGATCCGGTCGGGCAGCCGGCCGCGGACCGACGTACCCCGGGTGGAGGGCTGATGCGGCAGCCTGGAGAGCCGGCATGACGAACAGCGCCATCCGGGTGCTCTGGACGGTGGTCGGCCTGGTGCTCACCGCCATCGGCGTGGTCGGGCTGATCGCCAGCCTCGGACACCTGGCCGGCGTCGACAACAACGCACCGCTGCTCTGGTCGGGTCTGCTCCGCACCTGGCGCGACCTCGACCCGTGGGGTCTGGTCATCCTCGGCGTGCTCGGCACCTTCTTCGCCTGGCTGGGGTCGAAGCTGCTCGGCCGGGTGCTCCGGGCCCGCCGGTACCCGGTGCTGGGCGACCTCGACCTGCGGTCCGTCACCGGTCAGACCGCGGCCGCCGGTCCGGCGCTGCCCGGCGCCACCCGCGTCCGGGGAGCCCGGCTGGCCCGCGGCCTCGAACGCGACCTCGCCCGGGATCCGCAGGTCCGCCGGGCCTCGGTCACGCTGGCCGGCACGGCGCCCCGGCCGGAACTCTGGATCGAGTTGCAGCTCAACTCCCGGGCCGGGCTGACCGCCGTCCGGGAACACGTGGCGGCGGCGGTCGAGAGGTTCCGGGCCACCTCCGGGCTGGCGCCCCGCCGGCTGGAGGTGACCGCCCGGATCGACGCCGCCGGTCCGGTCCGGGTGCACTGAGCCCGCCGCCCGGCTGCACCGCCCGGCCACGGTCACACCGCCCAGCGAGTGGCCGAACACGCCGTGCCGGGACGGCGGGTCAGAGCCAGCCGTAGCGGCGGGCGATGGCCACCGCCTCGTGCCGGTTGGCGGCACCGACCTTGCCGGCCGCCGAGGAGAGATAGTTGCGCACCGTCCCCGGCGAGAGCGAGATCCGCTGGGCGATCTCCTCGATCGGCGCGCCGTCCGCCGCCAACTCCAGCACGTCGGCCTCGCGGGGCGTGAACGGGCTGTCGCCGGCACTGATCGCCTCGGCGGCCAACTGGGGATCGACGTACCGGCCACCGCGGTGGACGCTGCGGACCACGTCGGCGAGCACCTCGGCGGAGACCGTCTTCGGCAGGAAGCCCCGTACCCCGACCGCGAGTGCCCGCTTGAGGTGCCCGGGCCGGCCGTGGCTGGTGACGATCATCGTCCGGCAGCCCGGTACCTCGGCCCGGATCGCCTCGGCGACCGCGATGCCGTCCAACTCCGGCATCTGCAGGTCGAGCATGGCCACGTCGGGCCGCAGCGCCCGGGCCAGCGAGAGCGCCTGGGTGCCGGTCGCCGCCTGGCCGATCACCACCAGGTCGTCGTGCAGCCCGAGCAGCGCGGTCAGCGCGCCGCGGATCAGGTGCTCGTCCTCGGCGAGCAGGATCCGGATCTGCTCGGGCGAGCCGGCCCCGATCCGTTCGCCATCCCGCACGACGGGCTCCGGCTCCGGCGGTCCTGGCCGGCCGGTCACGATCGGCTCCGCTGTGCCGGGACGGAGTCGGGCGCCTCCCCGGACGGGGCCCCGCCGGACGGCCCACCCCCGGGCACCGCACCGGAGCCCGCCCCGCCGGACGGCGGCGCCGCTGCGGTCAGCGGTAACTGTGCGGTCAGCCGGAACCGGTCCCGGCCCGGTCGGGTGGCGGTCACCCGACCGCCGAGCGGCGCCAACCGCTCGCTGAGCCCGAGCAGGCCGTTGCCGAACACCAGCGGGTCGCCGGGACGTACGCCGTCGTTCTCCATGACCAGGGTCACCAGGCACGCGCCGTCCGGCGGGTCGGGGGCGTACCGGGAATGGTCGCCGTCGACTGCTCCGGCTCCGTCGGCCGCCGGCCGGCCCCGGCGCACCGAGACGGTGCAGGTCAGCGCCTCACTGTGCCGCAACACATTGGTGGTGCCCTCCCGGACCACCCAGCCGAGCGCGCTCTGCGCCTGCGGGCTCAGGTCGTGCCCCTCCCCCAGCACCCGGCACCGCACCCCCGCCGAGGTGAGCACCGCGCGGGCGCCGGCCAGTTCCGCGTCCAGGTCGGTGGAGCGGTAACCCCGGACGACCTCGCGTACCTCGGTCAGCGAGTCCTGCGCGATCCGGCGCACCTCCAGCATCTCCTCCACGGCCCGGGGCCGGCCCCGCTTCGCCAACTGCGCGGCCAGTTCGCTCTTCAACGCCACCACCGCGAGGTTCCGGCCGAGTACGTCGTGCAGGTCCCGGGCGAACCGCAGCCGTTCCTCGGCCACCGCCAACCGGACCTGGTTGCCCCGGGACCGTTCCAGCTCCCAGAGCACCCCGAGCATCCACAGCGAGCACCGGAAGGTGGAGAGCAGCACGAGGAAGCCGAAGAACACCGTCCAGGCCGACGAGAGCAGCAACCCGGCCGGCGCCCGGTCGATCAGCCCGACCAGCATTACGACGCCGGCCAGCCCGACGGCCCCGCAGAAGGCGTACCGGGGTGGGGCCACGGTGCAGAGCACGCCGAGGAAGTAGCACGAGACCAGCACCGTCACCGGCAACGTCCACCCGGCGGAGCCGGGCTGCGCGCCCGTCAGCGCGTTGGTCACCTCGGCGGCGACGATGGTGACCAGGGTCAGCCACCCCGCGGCCACGACCAGCCGGGTGGGGCGGTCCCGGCGGCCGATGAAGTGGTCGACCCCGGCCCGTACGGCGAGCAGGCAGAGCACCATGTGTGTGGTGCCGAACCCCAGTACCGCGATCCGGCCGGCCGTCGGCCACCCGGCACCGGTCGCGTTGAGCAGCGCGATCGGCTCGGTCGCCGAGACCAGATAGAGGGTGGCCCGGGTGACCAGGTCGAACCGCTCGGGCTGGCCGCGTCCGGTCCACCAGCCGACCAGCTCACGCATCCGGGACCTCCCTGCGTCCGACCTGGGCTAGCGTCGCGTGTCCCAGCGGAACCAGCGGCGGGTCGCCGAGACACCGACGGCCAGCCACAACAGTATGATCAGCGCCGGTCGCCCCGCCTCGGCCAGTACGCCGACGAAGTCGCGCGGCGCCTCGGCGCCGGTGGTGCCGACCCAGCCGAGCCGGACCAGTTCGAGCACCGGAGTCAGCGGCAGCATCTGGAACACCCTGGCGACCCCGTCCGGGAGCGAGTCCACCGATCCGGTGAAGCCCGACCCGATCATCGACAGGATCAGCACCGGCATCGTGGTGATCTGTGCGGTCTCCACCGTCCTGGTGAAGCCCGACGAGGCGGCCGCGAGCAGGACGAAGACGGCACCGCCGGCCAGTACCGCGACGAGCAGCAGCGGAAGGTTGACCGGCACCGGCAGGTCGAAGAGGACCGTCGCCGCGACGACGGTGAGCACCACCTGGGCCAGGGCCAGCACCAGGGCCGGAACCGCCGTGCCGACCAGGATCTCGCCGTCGGTGACCACCCCGGTACGCAGCCGCTTGAGCACCCGCTCCTCGCGCCGGGCGACGTAGGTGGTCACGAGGTTGTAGTAGACGACGTAGAGCAGGACGAAGCCGAACATGCTGGTGGCGAGCAGCGCTCCGGTGGAGACGTGCCCGTCGCCGCTGAGGAAGGTCGAGAAGAGCCCCACCGTGGCCAGCGGCAACAGCAGCGCGGTGATCGCGGCGGTCCTGTTGCGTACCAGCAGGACCAGCTCCGCCCGGCCGAGCGCGCCGATCCGGCGCAGGCTCACCCGGCCGAACCCGAGCCGCCGGACGAGGCCGCCGCTGGTCGCCTTCGCCGGTGCCGTCATCGGACCTCCTCCTCGACCAATCCACCGGAATGCGCCACCGCGAGGAACGCCTCCTCCAGGGACGCGGACCGGGCGTCCAGCCCGGCCAGGTCGAGGCCGCGCCCGTTGGCCCAGCCCAGCAGCGTGGTCAGCGCGGGTTGCAGCGCGTCGGTGTAGAGGGTCAGCCGGCCGCTGGGCGCGGCCGGCGCACCGGCCGGCGGCGGCTGGATCCCGGGCAGGGCCGGCAGCTCCGCCGGGTCGAGCCCGTCCGGCAGCGCGAAGCTGATCCGCGCCGGGTGCGCGGCCACCACCTCGGCGACGGTACCGGCCGTGACGATCCGGCCCCGGTGCATGATCGCCAGCCGGTCGGCGAGTTCCGCCGCCTCCGCGAGATAGTGCGTGGTGAGCAGGACCGTGACGCCGTCGACGAGCAGCGCCCGGACCAACTGCCAGGTGTTGTGCCGGCTCTCCGGGTCCAGCCCGGTGGTCGGCTCGTCGAGGAAGAGCACGTCCGGCCGGCCCAGGATGGCCATCGCCAGGTCGAGCCGGCGCCGCTCACCGCCGGAGAGCTGCTTCACCTGGGTACGTGCCCGGTGGCGCAGGTCCACCAGCTCCAGCACCCGGTCGACCGGTTGCGGGTCGGGCAGCGTACCGGCCCACATCCGGGCGGTCTCCGCCACGGTCAGGTCGGCGGGAAAGCCGCCCTCCTGGAGCATCACCCCGGTGCGCGGCCGCACCGCCGCCCGGTCCCGGTACGGGTCCCGCCCGAAGACCCGGACCGTGCCGCCGCTGGGCCGGTCCAGCCCCTCGACCAGTTCCAGGGTGGAGGTCTTGCCCGCACCGTTCGTGCCGAGCAGCGCGAACAGTTCACCCTGGCCGACCGAGAAGGAGACCCCGCGCACCGCCTCGAAGCCGCCGCTGCCGCCGTACCGTCGTCGTAGGTCGCTGACCTGGACAACGGTCGGGTCGGGCGGCGCGAGTCCCGGGTCGGTGGCCGTCATCGTCTGGTTCATGGCTCGATTCTTCGGGCCACCGGTCACCGGCGGCAGTGCCACCGATCACCGCTTTCCGTGCGGGGCACCCGGTCGCACCCGTGACGAATGTCAGTCGAGCAGCGCGGCGACGGCAGCCGCCGGGTGCCGCTGCCGGCGGGCGCCGACGGTCAGCCGGCCGGGACCACCGGGACCGGTCGCGGTGGCTGGGTGGACAGGTCGACCACCCGGGCGCTGCCGACCGGCGCGTCGAGCGGTACGGCGGTGCTCTCGACCCGCGCCGAGTTCGGCACCTCCTCGGCCGGGCCCGGGGCCCGTTCCCGCACCCAGACCAGCAGGCCCACCTGGTCACCGTCGCGGCGCTGCTCGACCCGGTCGATGCCGTCGGCCAGCGCCGACATCGCCACCCGGATCCGCAGCTCGCGGTCGCCGGGCGCCGGACTGCGCTCCAGGGTGAGGCTCAGCGCCGGAACCACCCGGGACGAGGCCGGCCCGCCGCCGCTGCGGTCCGCACCCGCACACGCCGCCGGCGTTGCCGCCACGGTCGAGAGCACGACCATGGCGACAACCCGGCGGCGTACGGAACGCATCAGCTCAGGTTACGCACCGCAGCGTAGAGGTTCGAGACCCCGTCACCGAAGTACGGCCCGTAGATCTGCGTCAGGTCGTTGCCGACGTGGTAACTGTTCACGCTGATCGTGTAGCCCGAGTCGCCGTTGAAGTCGGCCAACCAGGCGCCGCCACTGCCACCGCCCTGGATGGTGCAGGCCAGCTTGAGGTCGCCCCAGAGGACGTACCGGAGCGACGTCGCGCCGTCGCAGGTGATCAGGTCCTCGCCGTCGAACGGGGAGTTCAGCGGGAACCCGAAGTGCCACACCGACGGGGTCGACGGGCCGTTGATCCGGATGCCCTGGCTGCCGGTGACGTCGGCGAGCCGCTGCCCGGCGTTCAGGTGCATCACCGCGACCCCGACGTCGTACGCCCGGTCGCCGTCGTTGATCCAGCCGTTGAGCGACCACAACTCCCGGGCGGTCCAGGTGCCGAGCGGCCGGTCCCCGTAGTAGTAGTCGGGGATGAACGTCCAGTTGGTGTTCTGCCAGGCACCGCCGGAGCCTTCGTGCACGCAGTGTCCCGCAGTGAACACGGTGTTGCGGGCCTCGCTGCTGACGACCACGCCCGAGCAGTGCCAGAGCCCTCCGTTGTGCTCGTAGAGCACCTTGCCGTTGGTCAGCGACACGAAGTCGTGCCGCCACGGCCAGGAGGTACCGGTCGGGCCCGCCATCACGGACGCGTCGCCCCGGGCGGCCTTGGCCGGCCCGGCACCGGACTGGCCGTGCAGGTTGGTCGCGGCGGCGCGCGGCGGCAGACCGGCCACGGCGGTTTCACCGAGTACGGAACTCTGCGCGGTCTTGCGGAGTTCGGCGAGCGAGACGCCGTTGTCGGCCGGCCTGGCCGCTGCGATGCGCTCCTTCGTCCAGAACCGGGCGAGCGCGATCTCCGGAGTGCTGCCCAGCGCGGCGGCCTCCGGGCTGAGCTTGACCGACGTCGAGCTGACCCCGGCCGGGTCCACGGGTGCGGCCGCGGCGCCCGCCGTCGTCAGCGTCGACGACAGGACGGTGGCGGCCAGGATGACGATCGTCGCGGTGGTGGTCCGAAGAGATGGTCGTAGTCGCATGGATGTCCCATCTGATGCGAAGCAAATCAGGACCGGCTCTCGAGTGCCACACCGAAGCTATCGAGGAACGTTCATATTGTTCTGTCGCCAGAACGGCAGTGTCGGAAAACTCCCCCGGGCCGCCGGGAACGTCGGTCAGGGCTTGCGGGCCACGGCGCCGTAGGCGTCGATGTGCTCGGTCTCGGAGTCGTCCGGGCGCCACCGCGTGATCGGCACCAGGCCGGGTTCCACCATGGTCAGGCCCTCGAAGCAGCTCGCGAGCTGCTCGGGGCTGCGCAGGATGTAGGGAGCTCCGCCGCTCTCCACCAGCTTGTCGGCGCCGTCGACCACCGCCGGGCTGGTGTCGCTGCCGTCCCACAGCACCAGGTGGCTGCCGGAGGCGGCGGGTTCCAGTATCCGGCCCACGATGGAGCGTACGACGTCCAGGTCGGGCTCGTAGCCCAGTACGCCCATGAACATCACCGCGACCGGCTTGCGGAAGTCGAGCGCCTCGGCCGCCTTGGCGAGGATCCTCTCCGGATCGTGGTAGTCGGCGTGCACGTAGTTGGTCAGCCCCTCGGAGGTGGTGCTGGCCAGCAGGGCGCGGGCGTGCACCAGCACCATCGGGTCGTTGTCGACGTAGACGATCCGGGACTCCGGCGCGATCTGCTGGGCGACCTCGTGGGTGTTCTGCATGGTGGGCAGGCCCGTGCCGACGTCGAGGAACTGCCGGACGCCCGCCTCGGCGGCCAGGTACCGCACGGCCCGGATGAGGAAGCGCCGGGACTGCCGGGCCATGACGACGATCTCCGGGTAGACCTCCGCGACGGCGGCCCCGGCGGCCCGGTCGGCCTGGAAGTTGTCCTTGCCGCCCATCCAGTAGTTCCAGATCCGCGCCGCGTGCGGCACCTCGAACTGCAACCTGGCAGCGAGTTCGGGATCCAGGTCGGCCATGGCCAGGCTCCAATGTGAGGGGACCATCGGGTGCGAAGACGGGTGCGCAACGAGATCGACATCGTACCCGCGAGGCGGTCGCGAGTTTTTCTCAGCACGCCGCCGGAGTCGGGGGCACGGGCGAGCCGCCCGGCCCTCCGGCGACGGTTACCTCTGCCGCGGCAATCCGCGGCCGCCCGGACCCGGGCGGCCGCAGTCTCGGAGTACCTGACGGCGCGGCACTGCTCCGACGCGCGCCGCGCCATCACCCGGTACGACGGGAGTCGCCATGTCCACCGTGTCCACCGCAACCCCCGGGCTGGAGATCCTCTCCACCGCCCTCACCGCGCTCCGGCCCCGGATGGAGGCGGTCAGCCTCGCCATCCACGCGCGGCCGGAGCTGAAGTTCACCGAGTTCCACGCCCGGAAGCTGCTGACCGACTGGCTCGCCGAGTCGGGCTTCACGGTGCGGGCGCCACTGGGCGGGCTGGAGACCGCGTTCGCGGCCGAGCACCGGGGCGGCCGTCCCGGCCCGTACGTCGCGGTTCTCGCCGAGTACGACGCGCTGCCCGGCGTCGGGCACGGCTGCGGCCACAACCTCATCGCGGCCGGTGCCGCCGCAGCGGCGATCGCGGTCGTCCGCGCGCTCCCCGATCATCCGGGCACCGTCGCGGTGCTCGGCACTCCCGGTGAGGAGATGGGCGGCGCCGGCAAGGTCCGGCTGGCCGAGGCCGGGGTCTTCGACGGCGTCGACGCGGCGTTGATGTTCCATCCCGGCGACCGTTCCCTGACCGCCCGCCCCGGACTGGCCGCGGCGCACCTGCGGGTCGCCTTCACCGGGACCAGCGCGCACGCGTCGATCTCCCCCTGGCTGGGCCGCAGCGCGCTGGCCGGAGCCCAACTGTTCCTCCAGGCGGTCGACGCGATGCGCCAGTTCGTGCCGCCCACCGTACGGCTGCACGGCATCGTCTCGGACGGCGGCGCGGCCCCGAACGTCGTACCGGCGCACGCCGCCGTGGACCTGTACGTCCGGGACCGGACGGCAACCTCGGTCGAGGCGCTGGTCGAACGGCTCCGTAACGCGGCCGACGGCGCGGCACTGGCCACCGGGACGGCCGCGGCGCTGCACGAGACCGGCCCGATGTACGCCGAACGTCGCAACAACACGGTGCTCGCCGAGCGTTTCGGTGCGGCGGTACGGGCGCTCGGGGTGGAGATCCTGCCCGGTGACCCGGCCGGCCCGGCGGGCTCCTCCGACATCGGCAACCTCTCCGGGCTGCTGCCGGTCATCCACCCGTACATCCAGATCGCCCAACCCGGCACGCCGAGCCACTCGGCGGCGATGCGCGAGGCGGCGGCGACGCCCTTCGCGCACGAGCGCACCCAGATCGCGGCGACCGGACTGGCCCGGGTGCTCGCCGAACTGCTCACCCGGACGGAGCTGCTGGCGGCGGCGCGGGCGGAGTTCGCGGCGCAGGCCGAGGTGCGGGCGTGACGAGGTGCCGACCATACACTCACCGTCATGTCGGTCGTGATCCTCCTGGCGGGGGTGGGCCCCGACCGATTTCCCGTCGTCGTGTCGCCGCTGGCCGAGCTGGCGGCGAGCCTGCACGTGCTGACCGGCCATCTCCACCACCCCGAGCACGCGTCCTGGGCGGCCGAGGTCTCCCGGGCCGCCCCGCCCGCCTTCCGGGCCGGGCTGCTGCGGTTCGCACCACTGTGGACCGCACTGCGCTGGCGGGCCTTCTATCCCGGGCTCGGCACGGGAGCACCGGCAGCGCCGCTGACCCGGCTCCCACTGAACCTTTTTCAACCTGAACCGCGCGGCGCTCACACACCGCGTCCGACCTCGCGCTCCGGCGGACCGCAAGGGGAGGTTGAAAGAGGTTCACTGCACCGGTTCGCCGAACTCACCGCGTTCACCTGCGCCAGCGGCTACCACGGCTTCGACTTCGGCCGGGTGCTGCACGACCCGGCGCAGGCCAGTGCGCTGCGGCAGGCCGCATCCCGGCTGCCGGAGCCGCACCTCAGTCTCGCCGAGGACCTGTTGCGCGACCCCGAGGCGCTCCGCGCCGACGTACTCGACTTCCTCGGCCTGTGCCACCGGGTCTACTTCGGCGACCTCTGGGCCGAGACCGAGCCCCTCCTCACCCGGGCCGCGCACCGGGTGCGCCAGCGCCTGGCCGACGAGGGTCCGGCGGCCGCCCTGGTCGGGCTGAGCCCGTCCACCGCGCGGACGGCCACCCCGTCGACCGGGCCGGCCCGGGTCGTCTTCGACAAGGTGCACCACGCGGTGATCAGCCCGTCCCGTACGCCGGTCCTGCTCATCCCCACCCGGTACGGCGCACCGCACCTGCTGGTGAAGAACGAGCCGGGGCTGCCGCCGGTGGTGCACTTTCCGGTCGAGGCGCCGGAGGTCGGGGTCACCCTGGCCCGCAGCCGCCTGCTGGCCCTCACCGACCCGCGTCGGGTACGCCTGTGCCGGCTGATCGCCCGGCAGGCGATGACCACCGCCGACCTGGCGGACCGGCTGTCGATGACCCGGCCCCAGGTCTCCCGCCACCTGCGGGTCCTGCGCGACCTGGGACTGGTGCGGGTGGAACGGCACGGTCGCTACGTGCTCTACGGGCTCGACCTCACGGCGGTCGAACGCGTCGGGCGGGACGTGGCGACGGCGTTGCAGTACTGAGGTCACCCCGGGGGCGGACCCTGCGAGGATGGGCGGTGGATCTGGAATCGGGTGCCGGGCTGCGGTCGCGGCTGCACAGCCGGTTTCCGGACGCGCGGCTGCGGACGCTGGTCGGCGCCGACGGGATACACGAATACCCGCTCGCTCTGCTCTGTCTCGGGGACGGCGAGCCGGCGGCGGCACCCACCGGTCCGGCCGCCGTCGGTGAACTGCCGCCGGTCGAGCTGCCGCTCTGCACCACGGCGCAACGCGCGGGCGAGCGTGACGGCCTCGGCCCGGCCTGGCCGGAGGGGCCGGAGCTGCCGGACGTACCGGCGGCGGAGTCCGTGGACGAGGTGGTCCGGCGGCGCGGCTCGCAGCGCCGGATGGACCCGCGCCGGACGCTGCCCCGCGCGCTGCTGGACTGGCCCCTGCGGGCGGCACTGCGCGGTGTCGAGGTGCCCGCACTGGGTGGCCGTGCACGGTGTCGACGGGCTGTCCCCGGGGATCTACCGGTGGCCGGACCTGGAGCGTCCGGTGCGCGCCGGTGGCCACCGTGCCGAGTTGCTGCGGGTCTGCCTGGACCAGGGCCTCGCCGGCGACGCGGCGTACGTCGTCATCGCGGCGACGCCGCTGGCTGGACGACCGTGGCTACCGCGACGCGCAGCTGGCCGCCGGCTGGTGGAGGGGCGGCTGCACCTCGCGGCGTACGCCCTCGGGGCCAGCGCCAGCGGCATGACCTTCGTCGACACGGAGATACCCGGGCTGCTCGGCGAGCCCGAGGATCTTGCGGCGCTGCTGTTCACCTGCGTGGGGGTGCCCGGGTACCGATCGCGGCGTGCCGGCGACCCCGGTGCCCCGACGGCGTTCCGACCGGTCACGCCCCGGCTGCGGGAGGAGTAGCCGGCGTCCTGCCCGGCCGGCGCGGTCGTCCCGTGGCGCCGGCCACCCGGGTGCGCCAGTGAGGCGTGCCACTGCTACCGAAGGTGATGATCATCACGGGCGCCTCCCAGGTCAGGAAGGTAATGCCGGTCCTCTGATTACCCTGTGAAACCGGTGAGCGGGAAGATCACCGCACCGCGCAGCAGCCGTCGGGGGGAAGCACCAGCATGACCGGTACCGCCACACGCTCCTGGCAGGGCATGACCATTCCGGCGCCCGGCACCTACCTCCTCGACCCCGCGCACAAGCGGGTCGGCTTCCTCGCCCGGCACATGATGGTGAGCCCGGTACGCGGCGAGTTCGGCGAGGCGACCGCGCAGATCCTCGTCGAGCCGGACCCGCTGGAGTCCTCGGTGACCGCGACGATCCGGACGGCCAGCATCAGCACCGGCAACGCCGACCGGGACAAGCACCTGAGCAGCGCAGACTTCCTCGACGTGCTGCGGTACCCCACCCTCGAGTACCGCAGCACGGGGATCAGGTGGCAGCCGGACCGGAACGATTCGATCTTCTACTGGGCCCGGCTGCGTAGCCAGCGCCCGGGTCGACGCAGCGAGGTCACCGTCCCGGCGCAGGCCGACCGGACGTCCGGCAAGTTCGTGCTGACCGGAGAGCTGACCGTCAAGGGGATCACCCGACCCGTGGACCTCCAGGTGGAGTTCGGCGGCGCCCGGCGCGACCCGTACGGCCAGGACATCTTCGGGTTCAGCGCAACCGCCGAGATCGAGCGTGAGGACTACGGACTGGTCTGGAACGTGGCCCTGGACAGCGGCGGCGTGCTGGTCGGGAAGAGCGTACGGATCGAGATCGCCGGCGAGGCCATCCGGCAGTCCGGACCGCGCATTGGGCCACGGGCCGGGCACGCCGGTGAGTGAACCTTTTTCAACCTGAACCGCTTGGCGATGACGGCTCAGTCGCCCACCGTCAGATTCGAGTGTCCGCTGCTCTGGTACCCCTCCGTTGCGAGGATCATATAGTAGCGGAAACTGCCCAGGTTCATGCCATTGTTGGCCCACGCGTCAAAGTGGTTGCCCGTGGTTATGGTCCCGCTGCTCCTCTTCGACTGTCGGACACTCCAGAACCGAGGGAACGTTGTGATGCCCTCGACGGAGGCAGCGTTGTATCGCATCGTCAGGTAGATGTCGTACGTGCCGCCGTCGCTGGTGACTGCGCCCCTGCGAATGCCTATGGGACGGTAGTCGCCCCAGTTGTCGACGATGATGTACTCCACGAGTGGGTTGGACGTCCACCCTTGGAGAGCCAGATAGCCGTCGGAGGTGTTGAAGCTGCCGGAGTAGCTCACGTTCCTGCGCCCGCCGCTGCTCCAGCCCTTACCACAGACGAAACTCCCGCAGTTTGTCCATGACGCGCGGTAACTTCCACCGGAGTTCAAAGTCATCGAGACCGATCCACCGCCATCGGTCCAGAACGAATAGTAGTAGCCGTCGTCCATGCCGGTTTGGGTCGTGGTGATGGTCGTCGCGGCGTTCGCAGTTCCGTGCAGCATGGTTGTGGCCGTGACCAGCCCCAAGGCGCCGGCGCCGAGGACGAAGCTCCTGCGCGTGATCTGGTTGGTGGGGGCATTGTTCAGGGCCATACTTCTCTCCTCGTTACGCTTCCCGGTGTGGAGGCTGGTGAGCGGCCGGGTCGTCGGATCGGCGGTTGTCGAGAACTGCCGAGGAACTGCCGGCCGATACGGTCCCGGGCCCGCGACGGACGGATCCGCCACGGGCCCGGACCGGTTGGTGCTGCCGTCAGTTCGGGGCGTGCACCCCGTTGGCAGCCCAGTCCCTGGTCGCACCACGGACGTACATGGTCGACGACTGGTTACCGGAGAAGTACTGCTGGATGGAGCCGGCGAACGGCGTACTGGAGGCGTTGCGGCCGTACACGTCGGTGTAGACCGTGGTCGAGCCGCTGTTCTGCACCTGGAAGGTGCCCGGCCGGAACTCCCGCAGGGTGCCCTTGAACGGCGAGCGCGGGTCGTCCCAGGCGAGGTTCTGCCCAGCCTGCCGGGCCTGGTTGCAGTAGTCGCCGCCCGCGAGGTCCGTGTAGCACAGGTCCACGATCCGGCCCAGGTTGTTCGGCTTGGTCGGGTCGTAGTAGCGGGACGGGTTGACCACGTAGAACAGCGGCGCGAGGCGGAAGTTCAGCCCGTTACCCGTCACCTGGAAGTCGGAGAACCAGAAGTCGTCCATGTCGGAGACGGTGAACGGCACCGGGTTGGGGTAGAGCGGGTCGTAGTGGGTCCGACCCTCACGGATCGCCTGCACACAACCCGGTTCGGTGATCAGCCGGCCCAGCGAGCGGGTGTCCGACGGCGAGTCCGCCGGCACCGGGGGCGCGACGTTGATGAACGCGCCGCCGAAGCCCGGGCATTCACTCGGGCTGAAGCCGCCGGCCCGGCCGAGCGGGATCATCGCGTTGTACCGGGCCTCGGTGACCTGGCCACCGTTGCTCGCGGTGCAGCGCTGGTTGAAGAGCAGCTCGTGGACGTTGTTGCTGAACGCGTCCGGCGAGTGGGTGCCCTGGTGGAACTTGAGCAGGGTGTCGCAGACGGCGATCGTGGTGCCCTGCGGCGGGAAGAAGCTGGTGCCGTTGTCACCCTGGATCACGTTGGTGTTGTTGACCGAGAGCACCTTGTGCCCGACGTGGTCCTCGTGCCGGTGGCTGTTCTCCGGCATGTTGTCCAGCATCACCTCGCTGGTGTAGCCGAAGGCGGGCCAGCCGACGGTGCTGTACAGGTCCGAGTTTCGCGGGTCGTCACCGTGTTCGTGACCGAAGTTGCAGCCACTGGGATCCCGGGTCGGGTGCCAGGTCGGATAGACCTTGCCGTCGGGGCCGTACGTCCAGTAGCGGGCGTGGATCTCGACAGAGCACTCGCCGGACCTCGGCAGGTACCCCTTCTCGTTGGCCGTGGCGATCAGGTCGTACGCCCGGCTGGTCTCCGCTCCCGCCGGCGGCAGCGCGGTGCCCCAGGTGGGGTTGCCGGGCGGCGGCGCCGAGGTCGGCGGTGGGGTGTCGGGTGGCGTCGTCGGTCCGGTGGTGGGGTTGGGGCCGGGGGCCCCGGTGCAGGCGGTGCCGTTCACGGCGAAGCTGGTCGGCGCGGGGTTGCTGCCGTTCCAGGACCCGTTGAAGCCGAACGAGACGCTCGCTCCGGTGGCAATGCTGCCGTTGTAGGTGGCGTTGCGGACGGTGACCTGACTACCACTCTGCGACACGGTGCTGTTCCATGCCTGGGTGACCTGCTGGCCGGCGTCGTAGCTCCAGGTGAGCGTCCAGGAGCTGATCGGATCGCCGACGTTGGTGACGGTGACCGTCGCGGTGAAGCCGCCCTGCCATTGCGAGCCGACGGTGTAGGTGACGCCGCAGCCGGCGGCGGCCGCTGCGGGTCCGGCGACGGTGATCGCCGCTCCGCTGGCGACGACCACGGCTGCCACGGTCACGGCTGACCACAGCCGGGACCGGGGACGATGTAGGCGCATTGCTGGTCCTCCGAACGATGGTGGGTGGATCGACGGGGAACGTGGGCCCCGACAGGCGGGTGTGCCGGACGGCGGGGACCGGGGCTTGCCCGCCCGGTGACGGGCGCGAGCCGCACCGGTCACCGGAGCGGCCGGGCGGGAGACCCCGGCGGGGTGCCGGTGCGTCACCATCGATTGATTTACATCTATGTTACTGGCCAGGTCGGGACTGTCAACGCGTATCGGCCGGTACGGCCGAAATCGGTATTGATGCAGGTAGATGTATATCGCATCGGTGGGAAAGCGGTGCGGCCACCCCTTGTTCCTGGGCGCCAGCACCGACGCCGGATTTCCGGTTTGCCGGCGCAATCGACGTTTACCCGCCCGCCGTGCGGGAACGGCTACCGCCATGAACGTTCGGGTGGCCGGGTGCCGACACGGTCGGCGGATCATCGGTGTACGGCGGGTCGCCGGCGGCCGGGACGGCGGGGCCGACCGGTGACGCCGGCACGGGGCGGCACCGGGTCGGGACTGCGGGTGGTGGTGGTCGGCGCGACCGGCAACGTGGGGACGAGTCTCGTCGAGGCGCTCGGCCGGGACCCGGCGGTCGGCACGATCGTCGGGGTGGCGCGGCGGCCACCCCGGTGGCGGGCCCCGAAGACCGAGTGGGCCGAGGCGGACATCGTCGCCGCCGACCTCGTCGAGATCTTCGACGGCGCCGACGCGGTGGTGCACCTCGCCTGGCTCTTCCAGCCCACGCACCGACCGCTGACCACCTGGCGGGTCAACGCCCTCGGCGGGCGGCGGGTCTTCGCCGCGGCGGGCCGGGCCGGCGTACCGGCGCTGGTGTACGCCTCGTCGGTCGGGGCGTACTCGCCGGGGCCGAAGGACCGACCGGTGGACGAGAGCTGGCCGACCGACGGCTGGCCCACCGCCGGATACACCCGGGAGAAGGCGTACCTGGAGCGGGCCCTCGACGCCTTCGAGCAGCGGCATCCGGAGATGCGGGTGGTACGGCTGCGGCCCGGGTTCATCTTCAAGCGGGAAGCCGCCAGCCAGCAGCGTCGACTCTTCACCGGCCCGCTGCTGCCGGGCCGGCTGGTGCGGCCGGGGATCGTACCGGTACTCCCCGACCTGCCGGGGCTACGGTTCCAGGCCCTGCACTCGGCGGACGCCGCCGAGGCGTACCGGCTGGCGGTGCTGCGCGACGTGCGCGGGGCGTTCAACGTGGCCGCCGAACCGGTCGTCGACGGGCGGCTGCTCGCCGACATCCTGCGGGCCCGCCCGGTACGGCTGCCGTCCGGGCCGGTCCGGGCTGCCCTCGCGCTGGCCTGGCACCTGCACCTGGTGCCGGCCTCCCCGCACCTGCTCGACGCGGTGCTGCGGCTGCCGGTCATGGACACCACCCGGGCCAGGACCGAACTGGGCTGGACACCCCGGTACACCGCCCGCGAGGCGATCGAGGAGTTCCTGCACGGACTGCGCACCACCGGTGGGATGCCGACGGCACCGTTGACGCCCCGGCTGAACGGTGGCCGGCTCGCCGAGGCCGGCACCGGCGTGGGCGAGCGCCCCTGACGGGACCCGGCGGAACCCGCCAGCCCCTCAGACCCGGGTGACCCGGACCGCGTCGGCGACGACGTAGCCGGTGCCGCTGGTCCACCGGCTCACACCCACCCGGTCGCCGTCCCCGGCGGCCAGCGTGAAGACGCCGAGCGACACCCACTGGCCACCGGTGAGACGCTGGTTCACCCGTACGGTCTGGTTGCCGCTCGTGCTGGCGACGACGAACGGGGTGGAGTCGTTGTAGTCCGGGTTGGCCGCGTACCAGACCGAGATCTCGTAGCTGGCCGTCTCCGGGACGTTCACCCTGTACCACGCGACGTCGCTGGCCAGGACGGGGTCGGCGAAGCGGTAGTCGGCGCCGTACCGCTGGCTGGAGTAGGTGGACGTTCCCCAGTTGGCGCTGGCGGTGAACCGGCCGGCGGTGCTGTTGTCGACGATGCTGCTCCAGACCGGCGGCTGGCCGCCGCCACCGTCGGTGGAGACGTCGAGATAGTTGCGGTCGATCCGGATCTGCACCCCGCCCCAGGTCTCGTAGACGTCACCGGCGTACTGGTGCAGCCGTTGGTGGTCGGCGTAGTACTCCGCCGGGCAGTACGGGCCGGCGTCGAGGTTCGCCGCGCCGTTCCACCAGGCGAACCAGAGCTGGTCCACTCGGGTGTAGGCCGGGTCGTTGTACGCGCCGCACAGGTCTGCGACCCCGGACGAGCCGCTGGAGTACATCCCCGAGAGGTAGCCGAGCGCGTGCAGCCGCTCCGTCCAGCCGGACAGGTACGACAGCACGGCGGCCTTGCATGACGCGTTCGACGGGTAGTGCTCGATGTCGTTGTAGATCGTGCTGCCGGCGAGGATGCCGAGGGCCTGTGCGGCGTTCACCGCGCTGGTCGCCCGGCTGGCGCCCTGGGATCGCGCCGTGGCCGGGTCGCTGGACATCTTCGGCGTCCGGGTGCCGCAGGGGGCCTGCCGGTCGAGTTCGATGGGGATCAGGCGCCAACCGTTGTTGGTCTGGTTGGTCACCCAGGTCGCGGTCAGGTTGGGTTGCGAGCACGAGCGGCTGGCACCGCTGATGTAGATCCCGACGGCCCGGTACGGCGAACTGGCCCGCCAGGCGTTCATGGTGGACTGGGACGGGGCGGCGCAGGTGTCGAAGCCCCGGCCCAGGAAGGTGCCGGGTTGCGGGCCGGCCGCCGCCAGCGGCGCGACCGCAGCGGCGGGTCGGGTCAGCGACCCGAGGGCGGAGGATGTCAGCGGCACCGCGTCCGGTCCGAGGGTCGCGGCGGCGAGGATCCGTCGGACGAGGCCCTCGGTCAGCGGCGTGTGCACGGCGGTGACGAGCACGCCCGCGTCCCGGACCGCGACCTGGATCGCGTCGTCCCGGGACGGCGGTGCGGCCACGGTCGCCGCGCCGGCCGCCGTGGTGGCGGCGGCCGGCAGCCGGTCCGCCGAGCGGGCGTCGATCGGTTCGAGGATCAGCCCTGCGGTCCGCCCGACGAGCCGGGCGGAACACTCGGACTGGTCGCCCGGATGGCCGAGGTAGACGGCGGGGCGGTCGAACCGGACACAGGCGTGCGGTCGGGCGGCGAGGTCGACGACCTGCCAGCTCTCCGGCACGGCGACCCGGTAGCCCTGGTAGCTCACCGTCCGGCTGCCCTCGGGCGCGATCGGGCCCTCGACGAGGCCGGCCCGGGCCGGCATGACCGCCATCGTCGAGCCGGCGACCAGGGCGGCGAGGCCGGTCAGGCCCGCCATGGTTCTCTTCATCCGAACCTCCTGGAGAAATCCTTACCCGAAGCCTCGATGGTTGGAAAATTCTTACCAGACATCGACGGCGACCGCTAGTAGTGCTTTGTTGGGTTCGGTGGCGTTTATGCGGTGCGCTGGCCTCACGGGCTGCCGACGGCGACGCGGACACCGGTCCAGGCCACCCGGACAGCAACTGCCGCCCCGGACTGGCGCAGGCGACCGAGGCCGACCGGAGCTGTGTTCCGGGTTCTGGACATGGCGCCGTTGTCCCGGCTCCGAAGCCCCCCGCGGTGGAGGGAGGCACAGGCGAGGGGCCGGTGCGCGACGCGGGACCACAAAGACCACAACGAACTCCATGACCGTAACAGTGACGGCCGTCACCTCGACCGGAAGCATCTACGCAACCCAGCGGTAACGCTGCGGCAACGGCGGCGCATGTCGAGGAGAGACCGATGACAGACCTTCGGAACACGCGGGGCCGGCTCCGGGGCGGCTCCCGCCCGCCGGGCGCCCCCGGGTGGGGTACGGGTGGCCGGCGGCGGGTCACGGCGCTCGCCTGCGTACCGCTGATCGCGCTCGCCGCGGTCGGCTGTGGCCGCAACGGCGGCGGGGGCGACGATGCCGCGGCCGTGAAGTATCCGACCCGGACGATCCAGTTGATGGCGCCGGCCGCACCCGGCGGCGGCTGGGACAGCACCGCCCGGGCACTACAGAAGACGCTGACCGACGGCAAGCTGGTCACCGAGTCGGTCGAGGTGACCAATGTGACCGGTGCGGGCGGCACCCTCGGCCTGTCCCAACTGGTGACGAAGAACCGGGGCGACGCACACCACCTGATGGTGACCGGCCTGGTGATGATCGGCGGCGTGCTGACCAACAAGTCCCCGGTCAACCTCGGGCAGACCACCCCGATCGCGACGCTCACTGCCGAGCAGGAGGTCATCGTCGTACCGGCGAACTCGAAGTACACCACCCTGCAACAGTTGATGGCCGACGCCACGGCCAACCCGACATCGATCAACTGGGGCGGCGGCTCCGCCGGTGGCACCGACCAGATCCTGGTCGGACTGCTCGCCAAGGCGGCCGGCGCCGATCCGAAGGCGATGAAGTACGTCGCCTACTCCGGCGGCGGCGAGTCGAAGGCCGCGCTGCTCTCCGGTGATCTCACCGCGGCGGTCTCCGGCGCGAGCGAGTACGCCGACCTGGTCGCCGGTGGCCAGGTCCGGGCCCTCGCGGTCTCCGGCGCCGCCGGCATCGACGTCGGTGCCGGCAAGCCCGCACCCACGATCAAGGAGTCCGGGTACGACGTCGAGCTGATGAACTGGCGCGGCCTGGTCGCCGCACCCGACGTCTCCGACGGCGAGCGGGCCGCCATCATCGAACTGGTCGACAAGCTGCACGCCTCGGAGCAGTGGAAGCAGACCCTCGCCGCGCAGAAGTGGGACGACTTCTACCGCAGCGGCGACGAGGCGGCGGCGTACTTCGCGCAGGAGAGCAAGCGGATCACCGAGGTCCTGACCGAGATCGGACTGGCCGGCTGATGCCGTCGGAGTCGCAGACCGGGGCAGGGGCGGTCGAGCCGGCCGGTCCCGTCCCGGCGCCCCGGGGAGCCCGGGTCCTCGGGGCCGTACTGCTGGCGGGCGGGCTGTTCCTGTTCTGGACGGCGTACCGGGCCGCCGGCGGGGACTACTCGGTCTCCGGGCCGTGGCTGGCCCCGCTGGTGGTGACGACCGGCTGGGTGGTGCTGGCCGGGTGGTATCTGCTCACCCAGTTCCGCATACCGGCCCGGGTCGAGCCGACCGGTGCCGGGGTCCCGGACCGCTCCCCCGGCACCCTCGACGAACCCACCGCCGACCAGGACGCCCCGGCGGGACAGACCGGCACAGCCGAGCAGAACGCCGAAGCCGAGCACACCGGCACAGCCGAGCGGAACGCCGAGCCGGCGGCGGCCGTACGCTGGCTTCCGCCGGTGCTGCTCGGCGCGGCGCTGCTCGGCTACGTGCTGCTGCTCGGCCCGGCCGGCTTCGTGCTCGCCTCGGCGCTCTTCTTCGTGGCGTGTGCCCGGATCCTCGGCAGCCGGCACTGGCTCCGGGACGTCGTGGTCGGTGTGCCACTCGCGGTCGGCGTCTACTACGGCTTCACCCGGGGACTCGACATCACGCTGCCGGCCGGGGTGTTGCCGCTGTGAGCGTCTTCGGCGACCTGCTCGGCGGCTTCGGCACCGTCCTGGAGCCGCAGTACCTGCTCTACGCGGCGATCGGCGTCACCCTGGGCACCTTCGTCGGGGTGCTGCCCGGGATCGGCCCGGCGCTGACCATCGCCCTGCTGCTGCCGGTCACCTTCAACCTGGACGACCCGATCGGCACGTTCATCATGTTCGCCGGCATCTACTACGGCGCCATGTACGGCGGCTCCACCACCTCGATCCTGCTGAACACCCCAGGCGAGTCCGCTTCTGTGGCGACCGCGATCGAGGGGTACCAGATGGCCCGGCGCGGCCGGGCCAGGGCGGCGCTGGCGACGGCGGCGATCGGCTCGTTCGTCGCCGGCACCATCTCGACGCTGCTGCTGACCCTCTTCGCCAAGCCGGTGGCCGCGCTCGCGGTCGAGTTCCGCGCGGCGGACTACTTCGCACTGGCCCTGCTGGCGATGGTGGCGGTCACCGCCCTGGTCGGCCGCTCGCTGGTCCGTGGCCTGATCTCGCTCTGCCTCGGCCTCCTGCTCGGCCTGGTCGGGCTCGACGAGCTGACCGGGCAGGCCCGGTTCAGTTTCGGCACCCTGGAACTGCTCGACGGCATCGACGTTGTGGTGATCATCGTCGGGCTCTTCGCCATCGGCGAGACGCTCTACGTCGCGAGCCGGCTCGGACAGTTGCCCGACCGGGTCAGCACGCTCGAACCGGCCCGGGGTGGCTTCGGCTGGCTGAGCCGACAGGACTGGGCGCGGTCGTGGCGGCCGTGGCTGCGCGGCACCGCCGTCGGCTTCCCGTTCGGCGCGCTGCCGTCCGGCGGCGCCGACATCCCGACCTTTCTGTCGTACACCTACGAGCGGCACCGGGCGAAGAACCGGGCCGAGTTCGGCAAGGGGGCGATCGAGGGAGTCGCCGGGCCGGAGGCGGCGAACAACGCGGCCTTCTCCGGGGTACTCGTGCCGTTGCTCACTCTCGGCATCCCCACCTCGGCGACCGCGGCGGTGATGCTGGCGGCGTTCCAGATCTTCAACGTGCAGCCGGGGCCGCAGCTCTTCGACAAGTCCCCGGAGCTGGTCTGGGCGCTGATCGCCTCGCTCTACGTCGGCAACGTACTGCTGCTCCTGCTGAACCTGCCGCTGATCCGGCTCTGGGTGAAGGTACTCCAGATCCCCCGGCCGATCCTCTACGCCGGCATCCTGGTCTTCGCCACCCTCGGCGTCTACGCGGCCACCACCAGCGTGACCCAGGTGCTGATCGCGTACGGGATCGGGGTGGTCGGGTTCTTCATGCGGCACTTCGAGTTCCCGATCGCACCGGTCATCCTCGGCGCCATCCTCGGCCCGATGATGGAACTCCAGTTCCGCCGCACGCTGGTGCTCTCCAACGGGGACCTGAGCGTCTTCGTCACCCGGCCGCTCACCGCCGTACTGCTCGGGCTGGTCGTGGTGGCGGTGCTGGTGCCGTTCCTGCCCCGGATCGTCGCCCGGCTGCGTGGCCGGCCGGCCACCGCGCAGCGGCTCGCCTTCGGCGAGGACGACTAGTAGGACTTTGTCATGATCTGATTGGGTAACGGATTTCGACCCGGAGGAACACGGAACAGGACCGCCTCTTCAACCGCCGGTCGGTTGGACACGACGCGGTGTCGGTGTCGAGGAGTTCCTTCGCGCCTCGGCCATGACCGTGGCCTCGGCGAGTGCCTGCAGGGTGCCAGCGAGCATCAGGTTGGTGGCCAGTTTCACCACCCGAGCCTCCTCGGCCGCGCCGACAACGGTCTGCTTGGCGGTGATGTCGGCCAGCACGTCGCGGGCAGCGTCCAGCGCGTCCCGCGGGCCGGACAGCAGCAGGGAGGCGTTGCCGGCGGAGACGACGGCGGGGGTGCCGCTGACCGCGCCGCGCACGTACCGGACACGCTTTGCCTGCGCGGCCTCGGCCACGGCACGGGAGGACTCGACGTCGATGGTGGACAGGTCCACGATCGTGGATCCGGGTTCCATGGCCGCGAGCGCGCCGCGGTCGAGCAGTACCGACCGTACCGCGGCACCGTCGGTCAGGCTCGTCACCACTACCGGTGCGCCCGTCACTGCGGCCGTGACGTCGGTCTGAGCGCGTACGGCCGGGCCGCTCAGCGCACGCGCGCCCGCGACTGTGCGGCTCCATACGACGACTTCGCGGCCGGCAGCGGTCCAGCGAGTGACCATGGCGGCGCCCATCTTGCCCGCGCCGAGCAGGGTGACCGTGCGCTGTTCCATGTGTGCCTCCGTGAAGCCCGTCAGGCGGGGTCGGTCATGTTGCCGGTGTTGAGTGAAGCACGGTCGGGCGTCCCGGGTGCCGGGGTGTGGCCGGACGGTGTGGTGTTCGTCTGCTGCTGGTTCGCCCAGAGGGCGAGTAGGCGTAGGTTGTCATGCGAGGTGCTGCCGGGGGCGGTGGTGTAGATGAACAGCGTCTGCTCCTCGTCACCGGGCAGGGCCAGTGCCTCGTACTGGATGGTGATCGGCCCGACGGCGGGGTGCACCATGTGCTTGGTGCCGTGCGTACGCTCGTACACCTGGTGACCGTTCCACCAGGTACGGAACTCCCGGCTCTTGATCGTCAACTCTCCGACCAGCTCGTTGAGCAGGGGGTCGTCGGGGAACCGCCCGGCGTAGAGCCGCAGCGTGCCGACCACCTCGGCCGCCACGGTCGGCCAGTTGAGGAATGCCTCCCGAGCGGTCGGGTCGAGGAACACCCAACGCGTGTAGTTCCGATGCCGGGGCGGCAGGCGGGTCCAGTCGGTGAGCAACGCACGCGCCAGCGTGTTCGATGCGAGGACGTCCGTACGGCGACCGACGACGAAGGCTGGCAGGTCCATCGAGGCGATCATCTGGTGCATCGCGGGCCGGACCCGCTGGGGCGGCATCGGCGTCGCGTGACGCCGGACCGGTCGGGCCAGGTCGGCGAGGTGGGCGCGGGCTGCGGCGTCGAGCCGGAAGACCCGTCCCAGGGCGTCGAGCACTCCTTCGGAGGGGCTGCTGTGCCGGCCCTGCTCCAATCGGGTGTAGTAGTCGACGCTGACCCCGGCGAGTTGGGCCACCTCCTCTCGACGTAGACCACGCACCCGACGTCCGGTCTGGCCGGGATAGCCAGGAATGCCCGCCATTTCCGGTGTCGTGTCCGCCCGGCACTTCCGCAAGAAGTCACCCAGATCTGTACGTCCCGCCATGCCATCAATAATCGCCGTACTGGTCGTGTGATGCCCACGGTCGGGGTGGGCATGTCATTCCCAGGTAGCGCCGTCCTCCGCGGAGGCAGTTGAGCTTGCAACACCGGGACACAGTCCACGACCGGCCTGCTGCTGCTCCCGCGACAGGGCCAGCAGCTCGTCCCGGGTTCACTCGGCAGCGATGTCGGTGGTGGCGGCCAGCTCGCGGCCGGCCTCGATGTCGTTCGTGAGCGCCTCGATCCGCGACTTGGCCAGCCCGTAGGAGTCGGAGCCGAGGATCTGGTGCAGGGGCGCGTTGCCGGACACCGCGACCCGGATGATCTCGGCGGCTGCCATGACCGGGTCGCCGAGCTGGGTGCCAGGCATCGCCAGATGCGCCTCGGTCATCTCCCGGACCGCCTCGTAGCCCTCTACGGTCGTGGCTGGCAAGCCGAGCGAGTGTGTACGCAGGAAGTCCGTACGGGTGTAGCCGGGCTCCACCAGGTTGACCTTGATACCGAAGCTGGCGGGCCCGGAGGCGGATATGGCGTAAAACAACCCCTTGACAGCTTACCCGGCTTCCGTCCCTACACGGCAGGCATTCCACGCCGTCGCAGAGCAGATACCGAAAATCCACCAAGCGCAGCGCTACGTGGGGACGACAGCTCCACCTAACCGTGGGCAAAACTCCCGGAGTACGGCAATCATGAAGGGGTGACAGCTCCGTTTCGGTCGCCGTTCTCGCTGCTGACCCAGCTCGTGGGCGATCAAGAACAGCTCGGCATCTTCGCGCCGGACGGCTGTCTGGAGAGCTGGCTGGCAGCCGAGCGGGCTCTGGCGCTCGGTCAGGCCGCCAGCGGAGTCATCGAGGTCGCCGACGCCGAGGCGATCGTTGCCGCCGCATGCGCCGGCAACATCGATCACGACCGTCTGTGGGCGAAGGCTCGGACCGTCGGATACCCAATCGTCGGACTCGTACGGGAGATCGAGCGCAATCTGTCGGACAGTTTGGTTGGACGTGTGCATTTCGGCGCCACCACACAGGACATCATGGATACCGGGCTCGCTCTGCAGCTGTCTCGCTCGCTCTCGGCCCTGGATCGGCGGCTGGGTGATCTCGGCGATGCCATCGCGGAGCAGACGCGCCGGTACGCGCACACCGTCATGGCCGCCCGGACCCACGCGCAGCAGGCTGTGCCCACCACCTTCGGCGCCACCTTGGCGACGCTGCTTGCGCAGTTCGCCCGGCATCGCCGACGGCTGGCGCAGGCACATCCGCGCATCGCCGTCGTCTCGCTCTTCGGCGCGGGCGGGACCTCGGCGGCCCTGGGCGAGCGCGCTGGCCAGATCCGCGCCGACATGGCGGAACGCCTGAATCTGTACGACACCGAGATGCCGTGGCATGCCGATCGGGACGGTGTCGCCGAGTTCGGCTGGCTGTGCGCGACGATCACGGCGGCGTGCGCCAAGCTGGCCCGCAACGTCGTCGACCTGTCCCGTACCGAGATCGGCGAGGTGTCGGAGCCGTATGTCTCCCACCGAGGCGCGTCCTCGACCATGCCGCAGAAGGTGAACCCAATTTCCTCCGAGGCCATCATCGGCCTGTCCGGGGCGGCAGGGGCGCTGAGCTCGTCGCTGCTACGCCTGCAGGAAGCCGGCCACGAACGCGCGGCCGGCGAGTGGCAGATCGAATGGCACGTCATCCCGCAGCTGGCCGTCCTGGCCGGCAGCGCGCTCGGTGAGGCGTTGACGCTGGTGCGTGGTCTCCGCGTCGACCCCGACCGCATGCGTACGAACCTGCTCCTGGGCGGCGGCACCATCATGGCCGAGGCCCAGATGATGCGGCTCGCCGAGACCATGGGTCACGATCGGGCGCACGCGCTGGTGTACGAAGCTGCTGCGCGGACCCGTCAACGCGGCATCGCGCTGACGCACAGCCTGCGTGAGGTCGCCGAGGAGCAGAACGTGCTGCACCTGGTACCCGATCCACTCATCACGGCCGACGACTACCTCGGCCAGGCCGTTCAGAACTGCGCCCGCACGGTGAACGCCTGGCAGCAGACGCCCGCCCTGAAGGTCCACGACATCGCCATTAGCGAACTAGCCCGCGAACGGCATTGAACGGCGCTAGCTCGCCGCCTCTAGAGGGACGGTGTTGGGTGCGGCGGCGGGTGTCGCCGCCGCTGCCGGCAGGGTGATGGCGGCCAGCAGGTCGGCCCGGGTGGAGGCGGCTCCGCGGACCCAGCCGCCTGGTCCGGACGCCGCGCAGTACTGAACCTTTTCGACCTCCCCCTGCGGTTCGTCGTGGCCGCAGGTGCGAGTCGGGGCAACGCACCGCGCTGTCCAGGTCGAAAAAGGTTCACTGTCCCACCATCGTCGACGCCGCCGCTGGCGCATCGTCAGCGGAACGGGCAATTGTCACAACGGCCCACCGGGCGGCGAGGGCTTTTCGGACGCGCTCTGCCGGGTGCGGACCGTGTCGGTGATCGCAATTCCGGTGAGGACCACCGTTGCGGCCAAGGCGACCACCAGCGGCGGTACGCGCAGTGCCCCCGGTACGATGACGGCCAGCACGAGCAGCCCCACCGGCCGGTCTCGAGAGACCCGCCTGAGCACGGCATGTTCGAATTGCGCGCGCCCGACCAGGAAGAGCGCGGGTCCGCCGAGGATGACGGCCGTCCAGTCAGGTGGGGTGTGTCCGAGTGGATGTGCGATGACGAGCTCGACGCCGACGGCGGTCACGACGATTCCGGCCATCATGACCATGTGCGCGGAGAGCGTCGAGATAGCCAGGCGGAGCGGGTCAGGGGATGCTTCGATAGCCGTGGCCAGTACCTCCCCAGCCCGATAGATGTAGATCCGCCAGAGAAGCACAGTGATGGCGATCGATGTCAGGAAGGCGGCACTCTTGTCCACCGCCATGTCGTTACCGCTGAAGGTCAACGAGGTGACCAGGATCAATTCACCGAGTGCGATGATGAAGAACAGGCGATAGCGTTCGGCCAAGTGCTCGGCCACGATCCTCCACTCCGAACTGGATGAGCGGCCCAAGCCGGGCGTGGGCCGGCCGAGGGCGAATGCCACGTAGTCCACGGCCACCGCCAGCGTCCACAGCACGTCGCGCGTCGCGCCGTCCGCGCCTGCCCCGACAAGCCAAGGCACGGCCGACACACTGAACCAGCACAGCGCCCGCGCCGGCCGGCGCCTCAGCTTGCGCTCCCGTAGCGCGAAAAGGGTGAACAGGGGGCGACCGATCTGGATGGCGACGTATGCCCCCGCGAAGACCAGGCCCCGCTCGCCGAAGGCCGCGGGCACTGCGGCGACCAGAACGAGAGTGCCGACCAAGGTCGCGATGACCAGTACCTGGATCACCGGCCGGTGCGGGTTGTACCGGTCGGTTATTGCCACCGTGATATACCAGATCCAACCCATGGCGAACAGCAGCACCAGCGTTCGGAAGGCACCACGCCAACTGAGATCATTCGCTAGCACGTGCGAGAGTTGGATAAGCGTGACGACGAACGCCAGGTCAAAAAAAAGCTCCAGGAAAGTCGTCCGCTGCGGCTCGCCGGGTCTCCGCAGGAGTTCGCGCGCCTCGCCTGCCATTCGTTTGCCTGTTCCGTTCGCTTCGCCTCGGCATCGAAGTAGTCGTACCACGCAGTCGCTTGGTGCGGATGTAAACAAGCGCTTACTGGACGTACTCTTGTTCCACTTCGAGGCCCCGGGGGAAGTGACAAACGGTGATCGACACGCCGGACCACGCGGGCCAGCCGGGCAGCTCATCTCCTGAGGGCCGACGATACAGTCACCGAGCCCCCAACGCGTTCAGCGCACCTGGACGACCGTTCTGCCGCGCAGGCCGTCGGTCGCAGGGCGGTCTTTCCGCATGGCGACTGTGATCACCGGTGGCCCCGAGCTCGACGTCCGGCCGAGACCGATGGTCTGGTGACCGGCAGCATCCAGATGGTCGGCGCGACCTTGTCGGTACCCAGCCACGGTCACCTGCCGTGCCCGTCGCACATCGTGAGGATGGCGTTGGCCACCGCGCCGGCCGAAGCCGGGTTCTGACCGGTGATCAACCGTTCGTCCGCGACCACGTACGGCAGCCACGGCGGACCGTGTTCGAACCGCGCGCCCAGCTCGACGAGCCGCGACTCCAGTAGGAACGGGGCCTTCTCCATCGTGCCGTACAGCTTCTCCTCCTCGTTGTCGAGAGCGGTGACCCGGCGGCCGGCGAACAGCCATCCCCCGTCTGGGCCGGTCGCGCTGAGCAAAGCAGCGGGGCCATGACAGACCGCGGCGATGACCGTCCCGGACTCCATCGCCGCAGAGAGCAGACGGCCCATCGCCGGGTCCTGGTACAGGTCCTCCATCGGCGCGTGCCCGCCGGGAATCATGATCGCGTCGTAGTCGGCAGCATTCACCGCATCCAGCTTCTGCGGCGACTGCCACTCCTGCGCGATGGAGTCGCAGTACTGCCCGTAGTATCTGCCATTCGGGCTCGCCGGGCTCGACTCCCGGCCGACGGGATCCAGGTTTGGTCGCCGACCCTCGGGGGATGCGAAGCCGACGTCCGCCCCACTTCGCACGAACACCTCGTGGGGCGCTCCCAACTCTTCGGGAATGAACCCCGCCACCCTGGTGCTGCCGTCGCTCTGGGTCCAGTGATCCGCCCCAGAGAGCACGAACAGGATACTTGTTGTCATGGGGTTCTCCGCTCATTCTGGGCTACTGCACTACGCCCCCGCAGCTGACTCACCCTCGACGAATCCCCACGGTAGTTGCGACCATGCATCGCCAAGCGCGCCCGTCTCGAACTTGTCGAAATGCGGCACGCTCCCCGGCCGCCCAGGCGTGGACGAGAACGAACTCAGGTTGTGCTGGTCGCCGGCCGCCTGAAATGTGCTGGGCCGGCGATACGGCTGGTGGCTGGAGCCACTGCTCGACGGGGACGCGGAGATCGACTTGGACGAGGCTGGCGCCGATGAGCAGGCCGAGCGTTGACCGAGTGGAACGCGTGACCGAATGGGGTGAGAACGTGCCGAGGCCGGGCTGACCGGGTCCCCGTGAGGTGTCCACCTGCGCTGAGGCCGGCGTAGGCCATCACCGATCGAGCGTACCGGCGCTACCGGAGTGCCCGATCGGTGATGGCGTTGCGTGATATGCGGCTCAGGCGTCAGGTCAGAACGTCACCACGGCCTTGAAACGGACCTTGCCACTGCTGGCAGCCTCGTACGCTTCGCCGACACGCTCCTTCGAGAAGACCTCGACCATCGGCTTGACTGCTCCTCGGGCCACGAAGTCGAGGGCCTCAACCAGGTACTCCATGCCATTGTGCGCGGATCCGATCACCTCATAACCCTGAAAGGTCAGCGGTCCGGCCGGCAGCGGCAGCTCGTCGGTGGCGACGCCCATCATCACGACCTTCCCCCAGGGCTTGAGGCCGTTCATGGCGTCCACGATAGCGGCGTGCGAGCTGCTGGTGTGCATGAGGACATCAGCCCCGCCGGCCTCCTTCAGTGCCGCACCGTCGGCGACGACATTATCGGCGCCGAGCCGCCGCGCGAGCTCCTGCTTGTCACCAGTACGGGTCACGGCAGTGACGTGGTAGCCGGCAGCCTTCGCGTACTGGATGGCGAAATGGCCGAGGCCGCCGACCCCCACGACAGCAACCTTCGCGCCAGGCTTGGGGTCAACCTTGCGCAGCGCGGCCCACACCGTGTAGCCGGCGCACAGAGTCGGAGCCGCGTCCTCGTAGGAGATGCCGTCAGGCAGCAGCACGGTACCGTCGGCATCAGCAGCGATGTACTCGGCGAAAGCGCCGTCAACCGTGACGCCGGTCAACGTCGGGTTGGCGCAGTTGACACCGCTGACAAAGCTGACCGGGTGCTCCTCGCGGCAGAAATCGCACACACCACAGGTCCGCTGGGCCATCGGGATACCGACCCGGTCGCCGACCCTGCGCTTGGTCACGCCCTCGCCCACGGCGACGACCTCCCCGACACCCTCGTGCCCGAGGATCAGCGGAAACTCGTGGAACGACAGGGTGCCATTGGCCATCCACACATCTGTGCCACAGATCCCGCACGCGCGAATCCGCACCAGCACGTCGTTCGGTCCCACCTCCGGAACAGGCCGATCTTCCAGCACCCACGCAGCGTTCGCCTCTGCGATGACTGCCGCCTTCATCTGTGACATGATCGATCCTCCTGGTGCCTCAGCTTGATGCCTGTTTGCCCCGCCGCAGGTGGTGGCGGCGCTTCACTGAACCCTTCTCAACCTGAACCGCGCGGCGCGTCCGCCCCGACTTCCCCCTCCGGCCACGACGGACCGCAAGGGGAGGTTGAACAGGTTCGCTGATTGAGCGGCTCCCGGGACTTGGGGTTCAGGCCGGAAGCCGCCTCCGTCCCGGCCAACACAACCACCCCGGACGGGTGCACGAGGCCCTCGAACTGGCCCGGCTCTACCTAGGCAGAGCCAACCTGGGTACAGCAGACCCACCCGGCGCCGCCGACACCAGCACCACGCCAGACAAGCCCACTACCAGCTAAGACACCAACCAGCTGTGGCTGGACCTGCCCGACAACCGCGTCCACAGCACCATCGTGCGACACAACCGGGAAATCGGATTCAAACTGGCAGATGGGTGGCACTGGAAGGGACCGGGCGAGCAGGAGTGAGGGACAGCGTCTGACAATCAGACGGTGGTGCTGGTTGAGCAGTGACCTTCCACCTGAGTCGTGCGGCGCCCACGCACCTCGTCCGGCCACCGGGTCGCAGGGTCACGCTCCGCCGGTCCACCGGTAGCGTCGCTCCGGTCGGCCGGCGGAGCCGTACCGCAGGCTCACCCCGGCCTTGCCGGCTCCGACGAAGTGCTCCAGGTAGCGCCGGGTGCTGACTCTCGACAGCCCGACCCGGTCGGCGCACTCGGTCGCCGACAGATCGCCGTCGGTCGACCGCAGTGCCGTGGCAACCAGGTCGGCGGTCGGCTGGGTGAGCCCCTTCGGCAGTTCGATCGGGGCCGGCCGGAGCGCGACGAAGAGCCGGTCGACGTCCTCCTGGGCCACCTCTCCCGAGCCGGCCAGCCGCTGCTGGGCGGCGGCGTACCGCTCCAGCCGATCGCGCAGGGCGTCCGAGGTGAACGGCTTGATCAGGTAGTGCACCACCCCGCCCCGCAGGGCGGTCCGGATCGTGTCGACGTCCCGGGCCGCCGTCACCGCGAGGACGTCCACCACCGCCTCGCCCTCGCGCAGCCGGCGCAGTACCTCCAGCCCGGAGAGGTCCGGCAGGTAGATGTCGAGCAGTACCAGATCGGGGCGCAGCCGGTGCACCGCGTCGAGCGCCTCCGCGCCGGTGTGCGCCACCCCGACGACGGTGAAGCCGGGCGTCCGCTCGACGAAGCCCTGCTGGACCCGAGCCACCATGAAGTCGTCGTCGACCACCAGTACCCGGATCATGCCGGCCCCGTGCCGGGCAGCGGAGCATCCCGGGCCGGGTCGCGGCCGGACGGCGCCGCCTGCCGGGCCCGGTCGTCAACGGGCGGCGCGGCCTCCCAGGCCGGGTCCGTGGCGGGCAGCGGCAGCCGGGCCCGGAACGACGCGCCGTCGACCTCGACGCTGCCGCCCCGGCGCTGGCAGATCAGCCGGACCAGCGCCAGCCCCAGTCCGTGGTGGCCCCGGGCCGGATCCTTGCTGCTGTAGCCCTGCCGGAACACCGCCTCGACCAGTTCCGGGGGCACCCCCGGACCGGAGTCGCCGACCCGGACCACGACCTCCGCGTCGACCCGGGCGAGCGCGACCTCCACCCAACCACCGGAGCCGGCCGCGTCCAGCGCGTTGTCGACCAGGTTGCCGACCACCGTGACCAGGTCGGCGGCGAGCTGCTCGTCGACCGCGGGCAGGTCCGACTCCGGGGAGACCGCGAGCCGGACACCCTGCTCGGCGGCGAGGCTTGCCTTGGCGATCAGCAACGCGGCCAGTGCCGGGTCGCGGACCAGCTCGGTGACGTCCCGGTTCAGCTTCTCGTGCACCTGGCTGGCCCGGGTGACGTACCGGATCACCTCGTCGTGTTCGCCGAGTTCGATGAGTCCGGCGATGGTGTGCAGCCGGTTGGAGAACTCGTGCGCCTGGGCCCGCAGAGCCTCGGTGGTGTGCCGGCTGGCGTCCAGCTCGCGGCGGAGCGCGGTCAGTTCGGTCCGGTCCCGCAAGGTGGTCACCGAGCCGACCCGACGGCCCCGGACCAGCACCGGCCGGCGATTGAGCACCAGTACCCGGTCGTCGCTCAGGACGATCTGGTCCACCCCGGTGACCTTGCCGGTGAGTACGTCCCGGAGCCGGGGCTCCATCGGCTCGGCGTGCAGCGATCGGCCCACCGGCAGGGCCGCCAGCCCGAGCAGCCGGACCGCCTCGTCGTTGACCAGGGTCACCCGGTCGGCGGTGTCGGTGCCGAGCACGCCCTCCTTGATGCCGTGCAGCATCGCCTCACGGTGCTCGACCAGGCCGGTGATCTCGCGCGGCTCCAGCCCCAGCGTCTGCCGCTTCACCCGCCGGGCCAGCAGCAGTGACCCGGCCACCCCGAGCACCCCGCCGAGCAGCAGGTAGGTGAGCAGGTTGGTGAGGCCGGCCGCGAGCTGCTCGGGCAGCGTCGGATAGGTCTGGCCGACCACGATCAGGCCGAGGAATCGGCCGTCCTGTTCGTCGAGCACGGGCACGTGCGCGACCAGCGCCTTGGAGCCGTCGTCGACCACACCGACCCAGGACCGGCCGGCGAGGCCGTCACTGCTGCCGAGCACCATCGACGATCCCGCGTCCGGGCCGGTGACCAGTTTGCCGGTGGCGTCGGCGATCAGCACGAACGTCGCGCCGGAGACCGCCCGGGCGCTCTCCGCCACCGCCGCCAGCGCCTCCTGACCGTGCGGGTCGCCGATGCCCATCCGTACGGTCCGGTTGATCGCCGCGTTCTCCCCGACGGAGCGCAGCCGGGAGCCCTCGTTCCGGCGGAACGCCGCGTCGGACTCGGCGATCGAGACGGCCGCCACCGTGCAGACGACGAGCAGGACGATGCCGAGTTGCAGCAGCAGGAACTGACCGGCCAGGGACATCCGCTGCCGCATCGCTCCTCCTCGTCCGGTTCGTTCGCCGGGGCTGGTTCCGACGCTCTCGCCGGCCCCGCCACGGCGCCCGGCCGGGCAACCGGGAAGCTCTCACCTGACCAGTCCCGACGTCAACCGGCAAACTGGTCCGGTCACGGGTGGTGACAACCGGGCGCCGGCCGGCCAGGATCGGCGGATGGCCCGCACCAGATATCCGACGACGAGAAGGCTGGCCGGTGCGGTCGCCGCCGGCCTCGCCGTGGTGCTGGTCGCCGTGTCGGGCTGCGCCGGACGCCTCGCCGACGGAACTACCGAACTGCGGCTGCTCGTCCCCAACGCGCCCGGCAGCGGCTACGACGTGACCGCACGCACCGCCGCCAAGGCACTGGCGGACGCCGGGATCGCCCGGGCCGTGGAGGTCTTCAACCTGCCCGGTGGCGGTGGCGTCGTCGGGCTGCGACGGCTCGGCTACGAGCGGGGAAACCCGGACCTGATGATGCTGATGGGGCTCGGCGTGGTGGGCAGCCAGTACGCCTCCGGGGCCCGGTTCACGCTCCAGGACACCACCCCGATCGCCCGGCTGATCGAGGAACCGGCCATCGTGGTGGTGACCCGGGACTCGCCGTACCGGGACATCGGCGGGCTGATCGCGGCCTGGCGGGCCGATCCGGCGGGGGTGCCGGTGGGTGGCGGCTCCTCCGCCGGCGGACCGGACCACCTCGCCCCGATGCTGATCGCGGACGCGGTCGGCATCCCGCCCCGGCAGGTGAGCTACCGGCAGTTCGACGGCGGTGGCGACCTGCTCGCCGCGATCCTCGACCACCAGGTCGACTTCGGCGTCTCCGGCCGCAGCGAGTACGCCGACCAGATCGCCTCCGGCCAGCTCCGGGTACTCGCCGTGACCAGCAAGTTCCGGGTCACCGGCACCGCCGCGCCGACCCTGCGGGAGCGCGGGGTCGACGTCGTCTTCACCAACTGGCGGGGCATCGTCGCACCGCCCGGACTGGACGGGGACGACGTCGCGGCGATGCGGGAGATGGTCGCCCGGTTGCACGGCTCGGCGCAGTGGCGGGCGGTGCTGGCCAAGTACGGCTGGACCGACGCGTACCTGGACGGTGCCGGGTTCGGCGACTTCCTCCGGGCCGAGAACGATCGCCTCGCCCACGCACTCGACGGGCTCGGCCTGAGCCCGGCCGGCACCTCCGGGCCGGGGACCGGCCGGTGATCGACGCGTACCTCGACCGGCGGCAGGGCTCAATCGGGGGCGAGGCGGGCGAGCACGTCCCGGTGTGCGTCGATGCTCGCCCGCCGTTCGGCCGACGCCGCCGGGTGCCGGTCCAGCCAGGCATCGAGCTGCCCGACCGCACGGCGCACGACGTCCGCCGCCGCCCGACCCGCACCGGCATCCTGCCGCAATCGGTGTGCCACCTGCGGTAGCAGCTCGAAGGCCGTGCCGTCGTCCACCCGCACCTCGAGCCAGTCGATCGCGACCGCCAGCACCCGGTCAGCCTCCGTGGCGTCACCGAGACCCCCGTCCCGCAGCAGCGCGGCGAGCAGTCGGCCGGCACCGGAGACGCGCGAGACATCCGAATCCACCCGAGCGGAACCGACCTGCCAGGCGTGGCGCCGCGCCGACGGCGACAGGGCACGGTCGCCGAGCACCGTGGGTAGTAGCTGGAAGATCTGGGCGGAGCGGGGGTTGGCCGCGCACCAGCCGATGCAGGTCGCGTGCAGTTCGTCCCGCACCGGGCCGTCGAGCACGTCGGCGCCGGAGAGCAGGACTCCCAGCACCCGCGCGGCCCAGCCCGGCATGCCGTCGACGGCGACCTGGCCGCACGCCCGCCCGACGAACCGGTTCCACTCGGGCGTCGTCTCGGTGCGTTGCGCCAGCAGGACGCCGACCAGCTCGCGGCCCGGCCGGCTCAGCAGCAACGGCCGGGACAGGATCCGGACGGCCCGGTCGGCCAGCTTCCCCCGGTCGTCCCGGTTCGCCCGGCGGTTCCTCAGCGCGCTGACCAGCAGCGGTATCGCGCTGTCGTCGAACGGGTGGGCGCCGAGCCAGTCCAGCGTCGCGGTCATCGCCGTCGAGTACTCCTCGGCGGTGATGTCGGGGCGGCGCAGCAGCGAGGTCAGTGGGTGACTGGTGTGCCGGTCGCGGGGGTGGCGACGCAGCTGGTCGAAAGTGAGGTCCAGCAGTTCGGCCCGGAGGTCCGCCGGCAGTGCCGGCTTGGCGAGCAGCGGCGGAAGCAGGTCCCGCGCCACCGTGGGGCTCGGCGTCCGCCGGCACAGCGCCAGCGCCTCGCCGACGCGCCCGCGCAGTTCGTCGGCATCGTCGTCGAGCAGCCGGGTACGCAGCAGCGCGCCCAGCACGCTGATCCGATTGGTCCGGGTCGCCTCGGGGGCGGAGAGCCAGCTCAGGGTACGCCGGCTCAGCTCCGCCGACTCCTCCTCGGTGAGCCGGGCCCACGGGTCGGTCTCCCGGCGGGCGAGGTGCAGCAGGCGTTCGAGAAGCCGGCCGGCTTCCTTCACGTCCCCGTTCGCGTCGAGCCAGTCCCAGGCAAGGCGTACGGCGCGGGAGAGGTCGTCCCGGCCGCGCAGGTCGGGAGAGATCAGGTTCTCCAGCACGTACACGGCGGCGGGGCGCCGACCGTAGCCCCGGCGGTCTTCCAGCCAGCGCAGGGAGTCCTTCACCGCCTGCTTGAACACCGGGTCGGGCAGGTCCCGACCGAGGCGGTGCCGGCGGAACACGGCCTCCAGGGCGAAACTGGCGTTGTGCGGTTCCCGGGGCGCGACCCGGTCGAGCAGGAACGACGCGGTCGCCTCCAGGTCCGCGCCAGCCAGCTCCGGGCGCTGCACGAGCGGCCGGGCGACGAACGCCGCATTGCGGTGGTGGCCGTTGCGCCGCAGCCAGCCGAGGGCCCAGGCGACGAGGCGGGCGCCGTGCGGATGGCCGGGTGGCAGGCCGAGCTGCTTGCCGTGGTCGAGCAGGCTGGCGAGCACGAACGAGGCGTTCGGATGCGGGGCGTGCTGGGCCAGCCACTTGAAGGCCCGCTCGACGGTCCATTCGCCGTACGCCGAGTCGACGCCCTCCGGCGGGGACAGCTTGTGGAAGGCGTACGCCGCCCTCGGGTTGGCGACGTTGTGGCTGATCCAGGCGATCACGTAGGGGTACCCGACCTGGGGGTCCAGACAGGACGCGACGGAGAGTACCCCGTCCCGGGCCTTCGGGTCGCGGAAGCGCCGCCGCAACCAGGTCTCGGCGATCGGCTCGACCAGCCGACGCGCGGCGGGTCGCCAGGTCGGCAGGCGCAGCAGGGTGTGCAGGATCCGGCCGTCCGGGTCCCGGTCGAGCAGTGCCGTCAGCTCTCCGGCGTTGTCCAGGCACCACTGCTCGACGGCGGCGCCGAGCGGCTGCCCCGACTCGTCCTCGATCGCCTCGCGCAGTCGGTGCACCGCCTCGGCCACGTGGCACAGCACCCGCTGATCGGCGAGGCCTGGTTCGAGGGTCCGGTGGAGGACGTCGGCACGGATCCCCCCCGAGCGGCGTTCGAGCAGAACCTCGGTGAGCAGGCGGTCGGCGTACAGGTGGTGCACCGTCTGGATGGTGTCGCCACGTCGGGCCAGGATTCCGGCCCCGCACAGCGAGTCGAGAAGCTCCGCCGGCGGCCACGGGGTGCCGAGCGGGCTGAGTATCTCGCCGCGCCTCCCGAGTGCCGCCTTCAGTGCCTCGGCGGAGAGCGGGGTGGCCGCGGCGATCCAGGCGGCGGCGGTGAGCCGCCCGTCCGGCCTGGCGGCCGGCTCCGAGCGGCGTACCGACGGCAGCCCCAGCTCCTCCCGGTCCAGCACCTCGCGCAGCCAGCCGGCGATGTCCTGGTCGCCGAGTGGCCTCGCCGTGCTGACGTCGCGCCCGGCGGCGACCTCGCCGTTGTAGTAGTTGGCGAGCAGCACCGCGATAGCCGGAATGCCCCGACAGATCGTCATCAGGTGTTCCTCGCCCGCCTGCTGCACGGCCTGTTCGGCCAGACTCCGCACGGTCCGCCGCAGGATGTCAGCCTGGTAGCCCGGATCGGCGCGGACCTCGATCTCCTCGAAGAGTTTTGTCGGCGCCAGTTTCCAGCGGGTCGTGTCCGGATCCAGCGCAGCCGTCCGTACGGGGCCCAGGATGGCCAGTCGCGCGCCCGTGTTGAGGGCGCCGGCCCGCAACTGCCGGACGGTCTCCGCAGTGGTCTCGGCGAGCCACTCGAGGTCCTCGACAACCAGCAGCACCGGCGAGGAGAGCGGCTCGGCGCACTTCCACGCGTCCTCCAGCGAGGCGCGCTGGTCCCACCGCGGCAGGTGGACGACGAGCCAACCGGCGCCGTCGGCGAGCGCGGCGGTTTCCAGGCAGAGCCGGGTCTTGCCGACACCGGGTATCCCGGACAGCATCACCCCGAGCCGCCGATCCTCCGCACCCTCGACCATCCGGGTCAGCGCGGCGAGGACCTGGCTCGGCGCGCTCGGGTGGTCGCCCGGATCCACGAACCGCAACCGACCGGAGGTGAGGAAGGAGTCCTCGGCCACCAGATTGTCGACGTGGTCCCCGTGCGGGATCAGGCCGGGACAGGTCTGGTTCCACCCGTCGGGGAAGACGGGGCGCGGATCCGGGTCGATATCCTCGGCCTCCAACAGGTCACGCCAGCGCTGATCGGTGACCGCGTCGAGCCTGGTGATCTCCTGCTGGCCGGCCCCCGCCCCGGAGAGCTGCTCCCAGAACACCCCGACCAGCAGATGGGAGGAGCCGGCGAAGACCGCCGCGCCGGACATCCCCTTCCAGGGACTGTCGCCCGGCGCGGCCTCGGGCACGGTGACGTCGGGATGGAGGCGCAGCGCTTCCGGGCGCCCCCCGCTCGCGGTGTGGATCCGGCCGTTGATGTGCGAACGGCCGCGCCTGTACTCGCCGGTGCGCTCAAGGTAGATCTCGGTGTGTCTCGGATATCCCATCGCCAGCACGCTGACCGTCGTCGCCCTCGTGAGGTCGATCCGGCCCAGCCGTACCGGCGGGACGTGCCCCGGTGGCGGATCGGCGAGCCGCAACAGGGCGAGGTCCCTGCCGTCCGGATCGCGCCACACACAGGTCGCCGGACGCTCCAGACCGTCGCCGCCGAGGTCCACGAAGAGCGCGGGCCCACCGTCCGGGCCGATGCCGTCGGGCGGCAGGTTTTCGAGGACATGCGCGGCGGTGAGCACCAGCCGGTCCGAGATCCGGTATCCGGTACCGAAGTCAGGCGCGGGGTCGAGGCCGGCGTCGGGGTCGGGGGATCCCGGACGGTACGCGAAGACGCCCGTCACCCGAGCCGGTCGAGGTTCGGCGTGTCGTCGCACCGCTGACGATCCTGACTAGCGCGGCGGTCGCCGCAGCCTGTCGCTCGTCTGTATCGGTTCACCGTCGGGTGTCCGGGCATCGAGCTGGATCCGGAGGGTCTGCACGTCGCTGCGGCTCTCCGACACCTTCGCACCGGCGGAGATCACGTAGACCTTGATGCCGCCGTCCACGTCGCCGGTGCGGCTGAGCGTGGTCTGCAGCTCAAGCTCGAGTGCCGAGACCCCGAGCCGTACCGGTCCGCCCTCGGCCGCAGCGACGTTCATCGCCTCGGCCAACTCCCGACGGATCGCGCCGAGCGCGGCCGCGAGGCCGATCCCCTGGTCATCCGGCAACGAACTCATCTGCCCCCCACACACACAACTACCGCGACGATGCGTCCACTCCGCGGACATTCTTCCGCATCCGATCCGGTGGAGTCCACGGCGCGGCGATCGTGCACGTGCCTCGATGGCGCCGTCCCGGCTCCCGGACCTGACCCGACGCAGCCGACGACGATCCTCCACCCGTCGCTGCCTCTCCGGCCCGGACCACCTCACCTCGATGCTCGTCGATGACAGCAGCCGGACGGGTACCGCGGGTGTCGCGGCCCCGGACCTGCTGATCGTGCAGCAGGTCCGGGGCACCGGGCAGGCCGAGGCCTACGCCGACCAGATCTCGGCCAAGTTCGGCTATCCGGGGGCACGACCCGGGTGATCGGCCCGGCCGGGCGCCGGCTCAGCGCCGGGCCGGATGGACCGCCTGGAACAACGAGATCCACTGCTCCGGCCAGACGTACCCGACCAGGATGTCGGCCGGCACCCGGTTCGCCCGCAGTGCGGCGTCGACCCGGCGCGCCGGATAGCCACGGTGCAACGAGGCCCGCAACGAGCCGCCCACTCCGCTGAAGCCGAGCGCGACGAACCGCTCGTAGTCGGCGAGTTGGTGCGCCGGCAGCAGCTCCACCGCCCGGCGCTCCAGGCGCAGGATGCCGGAGTCCACCCGGGGCATCGGCCGGAACCGCTCCCGGGGGATCCGGCCGGCCAGCCGCCAGTTCATCCAGGGCCAGGTCTGCACGGTACGCAGCGTCCACCGGCCGTAGTCGCCGCAGCGCTTCCGGGCGTACTCGAGCTGGGTGACGAGGGTGGCGGTGGTCAGCCCGGGGGCGTCCAGGCACCAGTCGACGATCCGGCTGGTCGAGGCGTACGGGATGTTGCCGACCACCGCGAACGGTTCGGTGGGCGGCCGGGCCGCGACGAAGTCGGCGTGCACGAGCCGGAGCCCCGGCTCGGACCGGAACTCCTCGCCGAGCCCGGCGACCAGCGCCGGGTCGATCTCGTACGCGACGACCCGCCGGCACCGCCGGACCAGTTCCCTGGTCAGCGCCCCCTGCCCCGCGCCGACCTCAAGGATCAGCCCGGCCGGGTCCGGGCGGGCCGAGGCGATGATCTGCGCGATGGTCCGGTCGTCCCGCAGAAAGTTCTGCCCGAGCACCCGGCGCGACCGGTCCGGCCCGGTACGCGGCACCGCGGGCCGGTCGGGTTGCCGGCGGGCCGGCGGGTTCGCCCGGCGGGCGCCGGGACGGTTGTCTCGATTGGGTTGGTGATGCGGCACAGCCGTGTCCTCCCGCCCGGTCACTCCGGGCCGGTCTGTGAGACAGGCGGGCGCGCAGCGGCCACGACCTGTCCCGGATGGATCAGGACTCGGGTGACCCTGGACGTGCGGAGATGCCGGCGCATCGCGCTCACGCGTCTTCGACGGCAACGGCGTCACGCGTCATCGACGCGTACGGCGTCACAGGATGTCGACGCGGGTGACCTGCACCCGCCGCGACGACGCGGTACGTCGGGCGGACAGGTGGCGGGCCACGGCGCGGCGCGCCGCCGGAAGGACGGGCCTGGCGTTCGACCGCGCCGCGTCAGCGGCGTCGGCGATCGAACCTGGGTGCTCCCGCGCTCAGCCGACCAGGGCGGAGCGGCCGGCCCGAAGGCGGATCAGGAGCATGGGCGCCCCGTCGGCGGTGCACGTCCCGGTCAGGGACCCGCGGATCAGGGCGTGGAAAGTGCCGGACACCCCATCACCCTAGCTCAGTACGTGGGGACCGGATCAACCGGTTTTCCGCCCTCCCCGACGATCATCCGGTGCAGTACGTCCGGTTCGCCGGGCCGGGCGAACCACCAGCCCTGGGCGTGGTCACAGCCCATCGAGCGGAGCAGTTGGGCCTGCTCCCGGGTCTCCACCCCCTCGGCGGTGACGGTCAGGTTGAGCCCGTGCGCAAGCGCGATCACGCTGGCCACGATCTGCCGGTCGGCGGGCGTACCGGGGTGCCCGGGCGTGAGGCCCTCGATGAACGCGCCGGCGATCTTCAGCTCCCGTACCGGGAGTCGACGGAGGTAGGCGAGGTTCGAGTAGCCGGTGCCGAAGTCGTCCACCGCGACCCGTACGCCGTGCGCGGCCAGTGCCTTCAGTGCGTCGGCCGGGCCCTGAGCCGGCCCGAGCAGGGCGCTCTCGGTCAGTTCGAGCTGCAACTGGGAGGCCGGCAGCCCGACCTCGTCGAGGGTACGCAGCAGTTCGTCGGCGAGGCCGACGTCGTGCAGTTGCCGGGCGGAGAGGTTGACGCTGACGAACGGCGCCCGCTCGCCGAGATCCCGGTACCAGCGGGCGGCCTGCTGGCAGCCGCGGGTCAGCACCCAGCGACCCAACTGCCCGATCAGGCCGATCTCCTCGGCGAGGTCGATGAAGAATTCCGGGGCGACCGGACCGTGCTCGGGATGGGTCCACCGCAGCAGCGCCTCGGCGCCGATCGGCACCCCGTCGGTGAGCCGCACGATGGGCTGGTACCGCAGTGTGAAGTCGTCCCGGTGCAGGGCCGAGCGGAGCCCGCTCGCCAGCGTCGACCGGAGCGCCTGCGCGTCGTGCCGGTTCGCGTCGTAGATTTCGTAGCGGTCGCCGCCGGCCGCCTTCGCCCAGTACAGCGCGATGTCGGCGGCCCGCATCAGATCGCTCGGCTGGCTGTGCGGGATCCGGTCGTCGGTCACCCCGATGCTCACCGAGACCGAGAGCTGGTGTCCGGCCGCCGGGATCGGCTGCCGGACCGCCGACACCACCCGCCCGGCGACCCGTACCAGCCGGGTCGGGTCCGGGTCGGCGGCGACGATGACGAACTCGTCGCCACCGAGCCGGCCGGCCAGCCAGCCGGGGTCGGCGACGCACCCGGCGAGCCGGGCCGCGACGGTACGGAGCACGTCGTCACCGGCCGCGTGCCCGAACGAGTCGTTGATCGTCTTGAACCCGTCGAGGTCGAGGTAGCAGATCCCGATGTGCTCGTCCGGGCCGAGCCCGTCGATCAGCTCGTCGAGCCGGCGCAGCACCAGGGCCCGGTTGGGCAGGTTGGTCAGCGGATCGTGCAGCGCCTGATGGGAGAGCGCGGACTGTAGGTGGTAGCGCTCGGTGTCGTCCTGCGCCGTGACGACCAGGTGGGTCACCTCGCCGTGCGGCACCGGGGCCAGCGAGAGCCGCAGCCAGACGGTGCCGCCGTCCGGGCGGCCGAAGGCCGCGTCGAGTTCGGCGTGCGCCCGGCGGCCGGCGTGCAGTTCGTCGAGCGCCTGGCCGACCGCCGCCCGGTGACCGGACTGGACGAGCCCGGTCAGCCGCCGCCGGACCAGTTCGGCGACCGGACGGTCCAGCATCCGGGCCAGGGCGGGATTCGCCTGCACGATCCGGTTCTCCGGGTCGACGACGCAGATCCCGCTGGCCGAGGAGACGAAGAGGGCCTCGAACCGCGCCTCGCTGGCCGCCCAGGCCCGCTCGGCGGTACGTCGGGCGGTCAGCACCGCCCTGATGATCGATTCCAGCTCGCGTTGGGTCCGCTCGCGCAGCGCCCGGGCGTACCCGGCGGCGACCGCGCCCAGCAGCTCGGTCCGGCCGGCGGCGTCGTCGGCCCGGGCCGTCGCGGGATCGTGACGCGCGTCGGCCGCGCCCTCGTCGGGTGGAAAGTGTGCGGCCAGGGCGGCGACGGTGGCGTGCAACGCGGCCACGTCGGTGTACCCGTCGGCGACCAGCGCGGCACCGACCTCCCGGGCCGCGGCCGTGCCGTCGGGCGAGCCGGCCATCCGTTCGGCGTAGCCGAGCAGCACCTGCCGCAGCTCGTCCAGGCGCACCGGGACGTAGCTGATCTGGGCCATCACCCGGGCCCAGTGCTGGGCGAACTCGTCGAGGGCGGCGGACGCCGGCCAAGGCCCCTGGCCCGGCTGGGTCACCGCTTGCGTCCCACTCCGGCGTAGATGAGGGCGCCCCGGTAGCGGTCGTCGACCGTCTCGGTCGGGTCCGGACGCCAGTCCGGCAGGTTCACCAACCCTGGCTCGACCAGTTCGAAGCCGGTGAAGAACCGCTCGGTCTCGGCCCTGTCCCGGGCGGTCAACGGCGTCGGGGTACGCCGGTACAGCTCTCTGATCTCCTCGTCCGACTCCTCGCTGGCCCCGTGCGCGCCCTGGGTGACCACGAGATAGCTGCCCGACGGCAGCCCTTCGGTCAACCGGGCGATCGCCCCGTGCGGGTCGTCGGAGTCGGGCACGAAGTGCAGCAGCGCGACCAGCAGCAGCGCGGTCGGTTGGGTCAGATCGAGCAGGCCGCCGTCGCGGACCTGGTCGAGGATGTCCTGCGGCCGCCGCAGGTCCGCCTGGAGTACGGCGGTGCGGTCGTCGCCGGCCAGGATCGCCCGGCTGTGCGCCACCGCGACCGGATCGATGTCCACGTAGACCACCCGGGCCTCCGGGTCGAACTGCCGGGCGACCTCGTGCACGTTGTTGGCGGTCGGGATGCCGGAACCGATGTCCAGGAACTGCCGGATGCCCTGCGCCGCGAGTAACCGGACCGCCCGGCCCAGGAAGGCCCGGTTGGCCCGGGCGTACCGGACGGCGTCGGGCCAGGCCAGTTCGGTCTTCCGGGCTATCTCCCGGTCGACCTCGAAGTTGTGCGATCCGCCGAGCCACACGTCGTAGATCCGCGAGGCACTGGGGCGGTCGATATCGATGTCGTCGGGCGCCCAGTCCGGTTGTGTCACCGTCACACTCCGCCAGCTCCGTGTTCGCCGTCCCGGCCCGACCCCGGCCACCCGTACTGGCCAGCCTGGTGTCCGCGCCGGTTTCCCGAGCCGACAGCGTACCGATCGCGGACCGGTTGGCGAACCCACGGACATCGAGACACGCCACGTTCGGGCCCGGCCACGGCGCCGACGATCCGTGCCCCGACAGTGGTTGCGGCGCTCACCTGCCGCGACACTCCACCGGGCAAAGTGATCACGGTCCCGGTCCGGCGTTAAGGTACCCGGATGGAAAAGCCCACCGTGGGTCTGGTCGACGGTCCGCCGCCGGCCGACCTCGTCATCGAGGACATAACGATCGGCACGGGCCAGGAGGTCCAGCCGGGCCAATGGGCCGTGGTGCACTACGTCGGGGTCTCGTTCGACACCGGCGACGAGTTCGACTCGTCGTGGAACCGCGGCTCGCCGTTCAGCTTCCCCGTGGGTGGCGGCAAGGTCATCGAGGGTTGGGACCGCGGCGTACTCGGGATGCGGGTCGGCGGGCGGCGCAAGCTGGTGATCCCGCCGCAGCTCGGCTACGGCAACCAGGGTGTCGGCAACCGGATCAAGCCGGGTGCCACCCTCGTCTTCGTGGTCGACCTGGTCGACGTGAAGTTCTGATCCCCGAGTTCTGACCCGTTCCGACCCGGCCGGGGTACGTCCGCCCGGCAGACCGGCCCCGGACGCCGTCGGCTTCCGGGGCCGGTGACCTGATCGGCCAGGTTCGCGCTCAGAAGCCGAGCGCGGTCCGGCCGCCCACTACCGGCAGGGTGAGGGTGCTCGACTTCGGCAGCACCGTCAGCCGGGTGCCGGGCAGCGGCAGCAGGGTGTACTCCTGGTCACTGGAGAAGATCACCAGACCGAGCCGGTGTCCCGAGTGGAACACGTAGTCCTTCGGCTCCATCGTCCAGCGGTAGTCGGCGAGGCGCCCCGGACGCAGCGGCTGGCTGTGCGCCTCACCGGTCCGGTTCTGCGGGTCCAGCCAGCCCCGGCTCACCACCACCGGCGCCTCGGTGGAGCCGACCGGGCCGTAGTCGACCAGGTAGCCGGTCAGGTTCGCGGCCGTCCGGTTGTCGACGGAGAGCCGTACCCGCAGCTCCGGCCGGCCCGAGATCCGTACGTCCCGGCCCAGCGCCGGGGAGGTGTAGACCAGCCGGTTCGGGTTGGCGGTGTCCGGTCCGGCCACCAGTTCGGCCGGGGTGACGGTCCGTCCCGAGTCGACCAGGCTCTGCGCGGCCCGGCCCCGCCCACCGTGCCCGACCAGCCGGCCCGGTGCGGTCGCGTCGCTCGCCGAGAGCCCCAACGACACCTCCCGGGTAGCCGGGTCCGGCCAGTCCCGGTACGTGGCGTAGACCCGGTCCTCGCGCTGCACCACGGCCCTCGGCTCGGCCATGACGTCGTTGTCGACGCCCCACAGCCAGTAGTCGAACCAGCGGTTCTCGGTCTGCTTGTAGGTCCACGAGCGCCCGTCCGGCAGGGTCACCGTGGCGGCACTGCCCGGTCCACCGTGGCCGCCCTGGTGCAGCCACAGCTTGCGCGGCACGCCGTACCGGTCGAGCTGGTCCCACCAGTCGGCGAACTGCCCGGTCTTCACGTTCCAGTCGTTGAGCCCGTGTACGACGAAGACGCTGGCCCGGACCTTGCGCGCCCCGGGCAGGTAGTCACGCTCCCGCCAGAACCTGCTGTAGTCGCCGGTGACCCGGTCCTGTTCCTCGGTGATCTCGGCGATCTCGTCGGCACAGGTCCCCTCGGAGCGGGCCCGCCCGGCGGTGTACATGGTGAGGATGTCGGCGTCCTCGCCCTGGTATCCGCCGGGGGCCACCACCAGGCCGTTGGCCCGGTAGTAGTCGTACCAGTTGCTGATCGCGGCGACCGGGATGATGGTCCTGAGCCCCTCGACGCCGGTGGTCGCCACCATGTTCGGCAGGGTTCCGTTGTAGGAGACCCCGGTCATCCCGACCGCGCCGGTGGTCCAGCCGGCCCGCACCGGTGCGCCGCTGGCGTCGTACGCCCTGGCCCGACCGCCCAGCCAGTCGATGATCGCCTTTGTGCCCAGCGTCTCGGCCGAGTCACCGGTGGTCGGGCAACCGTCGGAGTCACCGGTCCCGACGCTCTGGCCCAGCACCACCGCGTAGCCACGCGGCACGTAGTAGTCGTCGAGCTGGCCCGGCAGGTTCGCCTTGGCCCGCAGCGCGCCCGGTTGCTCGGCCCGCCGGGCCGACGCGCCGGCCGACGAGCTCTGCGGCAGGTCGTCGACGAGGACGCTCGGATAGGGGACGTCGCCCCAGGTGTCCTTCCGGTACGGCGAGTGCTCCAGGATCACCGGCACCCGCAGGCCCTCGGTGTCGGTCTCCCGGGGCCGGGAGATGTCCGCCACCACCCGGTCACGACGGCCGTCGTGATCGGTGTCGAGCGGGGTCTCCACCCACACCCGCTCCTCGATCGCCTCCTCGAACGAGAAGACCGGCTGGGTCATGCCGTCCTGCACGACGATGCCCGGCGGCGGCGCGGCCGTGGCGGCGCGGGCCGGTACCGGTGCCGCGACCAGGGCCAGGCCGACCGCATACGCCCCGAGAATCCTCACGGGACCTGCTGATGGCATGGAGTTGCTCCTCTCGACCAGTCCTCGTGGGCTGGCGCCCGGCGCCGCGCTGCCGGCCCGGCGGACCGGTTGTCGCCGTCGCCGGAGCAGAGCACCGTCCGGGTCGGACGGTGCGGCGCATTCCAGGGTTGTCGGAATGGTCGGGGGCCGCACCGAGAACGGCTGACTAACGGAAAAGAGATTGCCGATGGTGGGAACATTGACGGCTCATCCTAGATAGCTCAGCCGGATACGTCGATCGGTGGGGCCGCCGGTCAGTGAACCTCCCGCGCGGTTCAAGGGGAAAGGTTCAGTGGTCGGCCCGGATCGTCAGTCGGGTCCAGGCACCGAGGTAGACACGGTCGCCGGCACCGAGCGGGACCGGGGTGTTCGCGACGATCGGTGGCGTCGACGGATCGTTGAGATAGGTGCCGTTGGCGGACTCCAGGTCCACCACGGCCCAACCGTCCGGCTGCGGGAGCAGCAGCGCGTGCAGGTGGGAGACGCCGGGATCCTCGGGCGGGCCGACCAGGTCGATATCCGGGTGTACGCCTCGGGAGCGGCTGCGGCGACCGACCAGCAACTGCCGGGGTTCCAGGGTGAACCGGCGAGGCACGACGAAGCGGGGAAAGGTGAGGCGTCCGGCGTCCGTACCGCCGAAGGATCGGACGAGGTCGAAGTATTCGGAGTCGGCCTCCACCACCAGTTGCCAGCCGGCGCCCGGCCCGGACGCCTCGCTGCCGGCCTCCGGTGCGGCAACGGTCGAGGCGGGGACGACCGGCGGGGCGAGCAGGAAGTCGTAGCCGTCCTCCTCGCAGAACCGCCCTACCTGCCGGGTACCGCAGACCGGGCACGACACGGCCGGGGTGGACTCCCCCGCGGCTTCCGCTGCACCGCCCGCCGGCCCCACCGGTACGCCGACCTCCGGCGCCGGAGTCGGTCCTGCGGCGCCGTCCGGAGCCGGGCCGGCGCCGCCACCGGACATCGGTACGCCGCAGACGTCGCAGTAGTCCACGGTGGACGACTCGTGTCCCCGGGGGCAGGCGGTCGCCGTCACCGGCTCACCCCTGCTCCTTCTTCACCCGCACGGTCTTCACCGACCGCACGTCGGTCAGCTCGGCATCGAGCGCGGCCACCTGCCGCTTGAGCCGGATGGTGCCGGTCGGCGCGTCGATGACGTCGACGACTCGGCCGAGCAGCATCGCGGTCTCGTCGTGTCCCGACTCGGCGGCCAACTGCACGGCCCGTCCCAGCCGGGCGGTCGCGGCTTCCACGTCGCCGGCCTCCCGGGCCCGCAGTCCCGCCTGGATCGCGGCGGCGAGTTCGGCCTGCCCGGTGTAGTGCGCCACCTGCGGGCTGATCCGGGTGGAGAGCGCGGTGTCGTCGGTCCACCTGGCCAGGATCAGCCGCTCGGTCAGCACCTGACCGGCGGCGACCAGGCTGACCCGGGCGGCCAGCACCTCCTCGCCGACCGCGTCGGGTTCGAGGATCACGGATATGTGGTATTCGCGCGTCTCCGCCCCCCACGCGCCGGTCGGATAGTCCCCGATCCGGGCGCTGACCGCGAAGCGGCGTGCGGTGAGGTCCTCCACATGCGGGAAGACCTGCTTCACCGTCCGTACGGTGGAGCCGGCCGGACTCCAGATCCGCAGCGCGACGTCCGCCACCCGCTTGCCCATCGCGGCCGCCGTCATCGCCTGGAACGCGGCCGGCAACTGCGCCGGGTGCTCCAGCCCGTCGGCCGTGCCGAGCAGGGCCGAGGCGATGGTACGCAGCTCGCTGGCCACCCAGCCGCTGCCGATGCCCCGGCTGTCGCAGACGAACCGGCCCGCACAGACGGCCAGCATCCGGCCCAGGTCTTCGGGCGTCTCGTGCTCGTTGCGCCCGTCGGTGAGCAGAATCGCGTGTCGTACCTCGGTGGGGCGGCTCGCGAAGAGCCAGTTGGCCAGGTCCAGCCAGCGGCCGATGGCGGTTCCGCCGTCGGCCCGCAGCCCGGCCACCGCTGCCTTCGCCGCTGCCCTGGTCTGCGCGTTCGCCGGCGCCATCCCCGGTTGCACCGGGTAGACCATCCGGGCGACCGCGCTCCCGGAGACCACCGCGAAGGCCACACCGTCGCGCAGGGTGTCGATCGCGACCGCCGTGGCCCGCTTCGCCTCGGCGAGCTTCGTCGGGGGCATCGCCATCGAGCCCGAGGTGTCGATCATGATTACCTGCGCCGCCGTCGGGACGGTCGCCGGATCGCGCAGGTCCGGACCGGACGCGGTCACCGTCAGGATCGCGTCCACCACCTGGCCGCCGGCCGGCAGGTACTCGTTGTGGTCCACCTCGGCGACGAACTGCGGTACCCCGCTCACCCGCCCGCTCCCCCCGAGACTGCGGCGGGCGGGAACGGCAGGACCGCGACGGCGATGTTGTCGTGTCCACCTGCCTCCGCCGCGAACCTGGTCAGGTCCTGGGCGATCGCGATCGGCGTGGCACCGCCCGGTCCCGGTACCCGCGCCGCCAACGCCGCCGCGTTCGGCAGGTAGTGCGAGAGCCCGTCCGAGCAGATCACCAGCCGTCCCGGCCGCCCCGGTTGGAACGTCACCACCTGCGGTTCGGCGTCGCTGGAGTCCGCGCCGAGCCACCGGATCAGCGCCTTGGAGGTCGGATCCTGCTCGGCGCCGGGCGGCACCGGCCGCCCGGCCCGGATCTGGCCGACCACCGAGTCGTCCACGGTCAGGCAGACCGCCTCCTGCACCGCGCCGTCCGGACCGAGCCAGTAGGCCCGGCTGTCGCCGATCCAACCGACCGTGACCGAGCCGCCGGTGACGACAGCGGCGACGAAGGTGCAGCTCGGCGGCACCTGCCCGTCGTCGTGCAGTGCGGTCGCCCGGGCAGCCGTGGCCGCGGCCCGGCCGGAGGCCAGCACGGCATCGGGCGCGGCAGCGCCGTTGCCGAGTGCGGAGAGCATCGTGGCCAGAGCTACCTCCGCCGCCGCGTGCGCCGCGAGGTCGGCGCGGAGCGAGGTCGACACCCCGTCACAGACCACCGCCGCGATGGTCTGGCCCAGCCGGCCGACCGTGACCGCGTCTTCGTTGCGCCGCCGCCGGGCCCGGTCGGTGACGGCGGCGACCGCTCCCAGATCCAGGTCGGCACGGTCCCGGCCCACGGACGAGCGCCGTCCACAGTGGTCGCAGTGACCGGAGTCGCCGGAGGGTGGGGTACCGCAGCCCGGACATGGTTGGCCGACCGCACGGGACGAGAGCCAGCTGCCGGGCGGGCTGCCCGGGTCGGCCGGAGCCGCCGGCAGGCCGGCGGCCGGGCCGGGCGACGGCGCCGCACCGGTCCACGCGGATGAACCGGCCGGTGCGGCCGGGCCGGTCCAGCCGGACGGGGCGGACGGTGCCGGCGCCCCGGTCCAACCGGACGGGGCCGGTGGTGCGGGCACCCCGGGCCAACCGGACGGGGCGGACGGTGCCCGCGCCCCGGTCCAACCGGACGGGACCGGTGGTGCCGGCACCGCGGTCCGTCCGGGCGGGGCCGGTGGTACCGGCGGCCCGGACCACCCCGGCGGCCCGGGTGGCGGCGGGTAGCCGGCCTGGTTTTCCGGTCCGACCGGTGCGTCGGGTTGTGCGGGTGCGGCCCGGCCGGCCGCACCGGGGTGCGCAGCTTGCGGTACGAAGCCACCCCGCTCCCCCGGCTGGCTCTGGACGCCGAACGGTGTCGGCGCGCCCCACCCCGGCGCACCGGACGGAGTGGCCGCACCCCGGCTCGCCGGCGGCACCGCCGCGACACCGGACGCGCCACTCCAACTCGTCGTCGCCGGCTGACCGCCCGGATCGGCGCGCCAGTCGGGGGCGGTTGGTGGAGCCGGTGCCAGGGCCCCATCGCACCCGGCGGCAGCGGGCAGTCCCGACGGTGCGGACGGGCCGGTGGGACTCGACGATCCGGTGGAACTCGATCCGCTCGGCCTCGACGATCCGGTCGGCCCGGCCAGCGCCTCCAGCCGGGACAGTGCGGTCGGCCCGGAGAGGTCGGCCAGCCGGAGCAGTTCGGTCGACTCCGGCACCTCGACCGAGCCGGACGCCTCGATTCGGCCGGTCGGGGTCGGTCCGGCCGACCGGGGCGACTCGGCCGGAGCGAACGAGCCGGTCGCCGGGGCGGCCCAGCCGGACGACCCGGTCGCCTCCCCCAGCGGTACGCGCTCCAACTCCCGGCCGCAGACCTCGCAGTACCGGTGTGCCGGGTCGTCGGGTGCGCCGTGCTCGGGACAGGGTTTCGGCATGCTTCCGGCGGCGCCGGCTCCGACGGCGGTCACACCAGGGTCCTCGGTCGGACCGCGTTCGCGTGGTCGACCAGCGCGATCCGCAGCTCCGGGTCGCGGGAGAGCTGGGCCAGCGTCCGGTACGCCCGTTCCAGCCCGAACCGCAGGCCGCGCTCGGACAGCTCGTGCCCGAGTACCCGGGCTCCGGGAGTGGGCGCCGACCGGCTGCGTACCCAGGCCAGGGCCACCTCCAGCACCTCGATGGTGAGCCGGGTCTGCCGCTCGACGTCCAGGCCGAGCCGCTCCAGCCGGGCGGATGCCCGTAGCAGGTCGGCCGGCCCGGTGGTGCCCGCCGCCAGACCGGGCAGGCTGGCCCGGACGGCGGCTACCTGCGCGGCGACGTGCTGACTCGAACTGTCCGGCACCTGGTCCAGTACGGCGAGCGCACCCGCGCGGTCGCCGACCAGGAACCGGATCCGGGCCAGCCCGAACGCGGCGCTCAGGTAGCCGTGGTCGACCCGCCACACCCGGTCGTACAGCCGGGTCGCCAGTTCCCGGTCGCCGGTGCATTCGGCGCTCACCGCCAGCGCCAGCCGGGCCGCCGGCTCACCCGGCAGGACGTCGTAGACCGCGTCGAAGGCCACCCGGGCCTCGGCCGGACGGTTCGCGGTCAGGGCCGCCAGGCCCCGGTACCAGTCCACCCGCCAGTCGAACGGGTCGGCCGCGGCCAGCCGGTCCAGGTCCGCGGCGGCCCCCGCCAGGTCGCCGCCCTCGATCCGGGCCCGGGCCAGCCGCAGCGCCACCTCCACACTGCGGACCGGCGCCGCGGAGAGCTGCCGGACCAGCTCCGCCGGGTCGGTCGCGCCGAGCGAGGCGAGGAAGCCGGCGCCCGGGTCGAGCACGTCGACCTGCGGCAGCGGCAGCGCGGCGGCGACCACCGGCGGCGCCGGGGCGATCGCACCGGGCGGGACACCGCCTCCGGCGCCCCAGGCCCGGCCCGCCACCGCCCGTCCGACCTCGCCGGCCTCGGTGCCGAAGGCACGCCGCTCGGGCGTGAACTGCCGGGACACCGCCGGCCGGGGCACACCGTCGGCGGCGGAGAGCACTTCGCGCAGTACGCCGAGCAGTTGCTCGCTCATCTCCCCGGCGCTCTGGAAGCGCCGGTCCGGGTCAGGGTGGGTGGCCCGGCGCAGCAGCCGGTGGTACGACACCTCGGCCGCGAACAGCGGGGCGTCGGCCGGCTCCGGCAGCCGGTTGGCGTACGTGGTCGAGAAGCCTCGGAAGTCGAGGCTGAGCACGGCCAGCGCCCGGCCGACGGTGTAGATGTCGGAGGCGACCGAGGGGCCGAGCGTGCCGACCTCCGGCGCCTGGTAGCCGGGCGTGCCGAAGATCGCGCTGGCGCTGTCGTCGACGTGCCGTACCGCGCCCAGGTCGATGAGTTTGAGCTGCTCCTCGGCGTGGATGACGTTGTCCGGCTTGAAGTCGCAGAAGAGCAGGTTGCGGTCGTGCAGGTAGTCGAGCGCCGGCAGGATCTCGATCCCGTACGCGATCACCTCGGGCAACGGCAGGGCGCGCTGGCCGGTGTCCCGGCGCCGGGCCAGCAGCATGTCCCGCAGCGACTGGCCGCCGACGTACTCCATCACGATGTAGCCGACCGGGGTGCCGGTGCGCGGGTCGGGGTGCTCCACGAAGTCGTGGATCTTGACGATGTTGGGGTGGTCCAGCTCGACCAGGAAGCGACGCTCCGCGACGGCCGAGGCCATCGCGTCCTCGTCCGAGGTGTTGATCAGTCCCTTGAGTACCACCCAGCGGTCGCTGACCGTGTCACTGACGTTGCGGTCCCGGGCGAGATAGATCCAGCCCAGCCCGCCGTACGCGAGTGCGCCGAGGATCTCGTACCGCCGGTTGATCACGTTGCCCGGGCCGAGCCGGGGTACGAAGGAGAACTGGGTGCCGCAGTGCGGGCAGAAGCCCTCGGCCCGACCGGGGCGGTCGTCCCGGCCCCGTCCCACCGGCTTCTCGCAGCTCACGCAGTACCGTCGCGACTCGGCGACCTTCGGCTCGGCCATCACCGCTGTCGCCGGGTCGCGCAGCGGCACCCGGGCGATGTCGACCAGGCCGGCGCCGAGGCCACCCCGGGACGCGCTCCGGGACCGGCTGGAACCCCGCGAGCCGGAATTCGAGGTGCCCCGGCTCGGCATGGTGCTGCTCCCGGTCGAGGCCGGGCCCCGCCCGCTGCCGGTCGAGGCCGGTCCCTGCCCGGTCGACGCCGGGCCGGGCCGGGGGCCGGTGGAGATCGGCGCCGGGCCGGGCGGCGCCCCGGCCTGCCCCGGCACCGAGCCGCGCCCGGACGGCGCCCGGCCCGGGCCGGCGCCCGGGGAGACGCCCACTGCGGCGGCTGGCACCGCCGCCCGGCCGGTTCCGGTCGGCACCGACGCCCGGCCCGCCCCGGTGGGCGACACGGACCGGCCGGTACCGGCAGACACCGCCACCTGGCCGCTAGCCGTCCCGGCCTGACCGGTAGCCGTCGGGCCGGTGTTCTCGGGTGCGGCCATCGACCCGGCCGGTGCCCGCCGACCGCACTCGTCGCAGTAGCCGTCGGGCAGGTAGGAGCCTGGGCAACCGGGCCGCAGGCAGCGGGTGCTCATGGTGTGGCTCCCTTCGCACCGGGCGCCCGGCGCTCGGCGAGATCGTTGAGATGACGCTGGTACGCGACCACGGCCCGGGTCGCCGCCGACAGATCGCACGGGCTGGTGTAGAGCAGGTCACGGGCCCGCCGGTACTGCTCGGAAAGCTCGGGGTGCTCGATCAGGCCGAGTCGACCCGCCTTGGCCCGGTACGCGTCGAGCCGCCCCCGCAGTTCGGCACGCCGCCGCAGCAGCCCGTCCGCCGCCTCGTGCGACTCGGCCATCCGGCGGCGGGCGGCCGCCACGCCGCGTTCGAGCGCGGCCAGTTCCGTGCCGACCTGGCTCCACCGGTGCTCCCGGTGCACCTGGCCGAGCTGGGCGAACTGGGCACGCAACGCCGGAGTCGGATCCGGCGACGGGTCCGGCAGCGCCGAATTGGCGATCTTGTCCTGCGCCAGTGCGTACGCGCGGGTCGTCTCGGCGGCGGCCGTGGCGAGTTCGTCCAGTTCGGTCGCCAACCGCGCGACCCGTCCGGAGTAGCCGTCGCGTACCTCGGTCAGCTCGGCGAGCCGACCGGTCAGGGCGGCGACCTCGATCTCGAACCGCCGCAACCGGTCCCGAAGTGCGATCGCGGTCGATCCGGTCCCGGTCGCGCCGAGCGGGTCGGCGAGCGCACCCAGGTACGCCTCCTCGACCGCCCGGTCGAGCCGGTCGAGTTCGTCCCGCGACAAGGGCGCGGCGCCGGAGCCGGCCGCCGAAGCGGGCCCGAACCCGGCCGCCGAAGCGGCGCCGGACGCGGTCGGACCGCCGGAGTCCGCCGGATCGCCGGGTCGCTCCGCCCCGCTCAGCGCGACGGCGTCGGCCCGCAGCCGCCGCAGCGCGTCGGTGAGCTGCCCGAACCATCCGGCGAGCCGGGACCGCGCGGCTTCCAGCCCGGCGAGTGTGCCGGCCAGCGCGGCCGCCTCGGTCTCGATCCGGCGAGCGAGTTCGGACAACCGGATCCGTTGTGCCGGTGCGGCGGCCGGGTCGTCGAGCACCGTCCCGTCGGCGTCGAGCGCGACCAGCGGGGCACCGAGCAACTCGCCGAGTTCCCGCAACTCGATGTCACCGGGCCGGGACCGCCGGGCACGTACCTCGCGGGCCTGGCCCAGCAGGGCGCCGAAGGCGGCGAACTGGGACCAGAGCGCGCCGGTCCGGGCGAGCACGTCGGCGCCGACCCGGGCGGTCTCGCCGGTCGGCCGGGTGTCCCGCAGCAGGGCGAGCCCGGGCCGGCCATCCAGGGCGTACATCACGACCGAGGCCCGTTCGTGTGCCGCGCCGAGCGCGCCGAGTAGCCGGTCGACCTCGGCACGGCCCATCGGGGACGGCGGCGGCACGGTCATCGGCGCGACCAACCGCTTCTCGTGGTGCCGGCCGGCGCCGACGGGTGACCGCCGATGCCCCGCCACTGCGCCGGAGGGTCCACGAGACACGCTAGTCCCGGTAACGCGCGACCGGTGGCGCGGGCGCCGGACCCAGCGACGTCAACCATCGGGTGTAGAGCCGGGTCCAGGTCCCGTCGGAGCGGATCCTGGCCAGTACGCCGTTGACGAACCGGACCAGTTCCGGCGCCTCGCGGGAGATCGCCACCCCGTACGGCTCGTCGCTGAACCGCGGGCCGACGACCTCGGTGTTCGGGTCCTGCGCGGCGAGCCCGACCAGGATGCTGTCGTCGGTCGAGACCGCGACGACCTGGTTCTGCTGGAGCAGCACGAGGCAGTCCGTCCAGTTGACCACCGAGACCGGCACCGTGCCCTTCTCCGCGATGTTCCGGATCGAGGTGCTGCCGGCCGCCGCGCAGACCTTCTTGCCGCGCAGGTCCTCGATGGTCCGCACCCCAGAGCCACGGTTGACCAGGACGCGCTGGCCGGCGGTGAAGTACTCCGTGGAGAAGCTGACGTCCTGCCACCGTTCGCAGTTCATCGTCATGGTCCGGACCACCATGTCGACGGTGCCGTCCTTGACCACCTTGATCCGGTCGGCCGAACTGATCGCCCGGAACTGGATCCGGCCCGGGTCGCCGAAGAGACCCCGGGCGATCTCCCGGGCGATGTCGACGTCGAAGCCGGTGAGTTGGCCGCTCCGCGGATCGCGGAACCCGAACTGGTAGTTGTTCTGGTCGACGCCGACGATCAACCGTCCACGCTCGACGATCTCGGCCATCGCGGTGCCGGACGGCATCTGCCGGGGACGGGGCAGCGTACCGGACGGCCGCAGGCTGGCCCGGGGGTTGCACGAGCCGGACGACGCCGCCGGACCGCTCGGAACGACCGCCGGATCCTGCATGCCGACCGGCCGGGGCGGGTCGGCATGCATCTGGCTGTCGGGGAGCGTCGGCTCGTCGGTGCCGCATCCGGCGAGACCCGCCGTGGCCACCACCACGAGGATGCCGGCAAGGAGCCGGCCGGCGAGATGCCGGTCTCTCATCGATACTCCACAATCCGCTGCTGCATGCCCACCGCGGCCCCGATCAGCAGAACGAGGCTCAGTCCGACGATACCGATGTCGACCCCGGTCAGGGCCCGGCCGGCGCTGACCGCCTCGCGTTCGAACCGGTCTCCGTTGTGGGTGATGGCCAGGGCGAGCGCCTCGTCGAACTGGTTGAAGATGGCGGCCGTGGTCTGCTCGCCGGCGCCCACCGTGGCGGCCACCGCCTTGGCGTACTCGCCGCTGTCGTCGAGGGTCCGCACGTTGCGGTGCGCCGCCGACCACTCCTTGCTCCGGGCGATGGCGGCCTCGACCGCCTGCCGGGTGGTGTCGTCCGGAGCGGCCGCCCGGGCCTGCGCCAGCAGTCCGCCCGAGCCGTCGGCGCCGGCGAGTCGCTCCATCACGACACCGTAGTTCTCCTCGAACGCCGCGCCGTTGCCTCGGGCGACCAGGGTCAGCGCCTCGTCGGCACGGGCCTGCAATCCGGCGATCCGGGCCTCGGCGAGCAGGTTGACCTGGGCCGAACCGGAGTCCCGACTGTCCCGCAGGTTTCCGGCCGCGACCAGCGCCGACCCGGTCAGCCAGGCCACCAGCAGTATCGTGGCACCGGTGCCGACCAGCAGCCCCACGTTGAGCAGCCGGTTGGTACGCCGGGTCAGGTGGATCTGCGTCAGCACCAGTGCCGCCAGGGTGAGCAGGGCGAGCAGCACCGCCACCCAGGGGAAGCCGGCCGCCCGGTCCCGCGCCTCGTCCAGCTCGGTCGAGGCGGTCGCGTAGAGCTCCTGGGCGGCGGGCAGCAGCTCGTCGCGCATCAGGCCGGAGGCTTCCTGCAGATAGGCGACGCCCAGCGGCAGGCCCTGCCGGTTGTAGGTGCGGGCGGTTTCCACCAGCCCGCCGTAGACCGGAAGCCGGGCCGTGATCCGGGCGACCGCCGCAGCACCCCGGCTCTCGTCCGAGACCGCGGCCGAGACGATGGTCAGCGCCGCGGCGGCGTCGGCCAGGTCACGCTGGTAGCGGTCGCGCAGCGCGGGCGGTTCGAGACCGTTGGAGAGGAAGGCGCTCGCGGCGGTGGCGTCGGCGTCGGACAGCGCGCGGTAGAGGCTCTGTGCCGCCACCGCCAGCTCGCCGCTGCGGGCGGTGACGCCGCGGACCAGTTCCGCGCGCTGCCGTACGCCGACGAACGCGACCACGCCGGTGAGCAGGCCCAGCACGACGACCCCGGCCAGGATCGCGGTGAACCGGCCGGGCGTGCGGCGAAACGGCGTGGTGATCCGGCGCAGCATGTCCGGCGGGCGGGGTTGCGGCGGAACGGCCAACCGGCCTGGCGGGGCAGCCACCGCCGACCCGTGCGAACCCACCCGAAACCTCCCCAACACCGCACCGGGAACCAGCCGACCGGACGTGGCCCAGACGGTCAGATCTTGAACGACCGGCTTCAAGGTAACCAATCGGCTCAACCGGTGGGGGGCGGCCCGCCGGGTGTCGGCGACCCTACCGGCCGCCCCCGACGACCACCCCGTGCGCGGTCCACTGTAGCCAGTCGTTCGGGTCCGGAACTCCCGTCGCGCCACTCCGGGAGACCCGGCGGCCAGGGCCCCGCCAGGACCGGTCCAGGTGCCCGCCCGGCGGTCAGCCGGTGGTCCAGACGTACGTCCCGGCGACGATCGCCGCCGCGCCGCCGGCGTACCCGGGGACGAGGCCGCCGGCGAACAGCGCGTCGACCCGGGCCGCCTCGGCCGCGCTGGGGTACGCGTTGCGGCAGGAGACCGGGGCGCTGCTGCCGGACATCAGATCCGAACAGAGTCCGGTACGCCGATCGGGCAGCCCGAGGATGTGCCCGAGTTCGTGGGTCGCGATCCGCGTCCGGTCGTACCCCTGGTTCACGGCCTGCCAACCCATGTAGACCCGTCCGGAACCGAGCCCGGTGACGTACGCCCGCGGCCAGCCGCTGTCGACGTAGATCGTCACCGTCGCGGGCGTGCCGGCGACCAGCCGCACGTTGCTGACGCTGCTGTTCCAGATCTGGGCGGCCTGGGTGAAGTTGGTGGTGAACTCCCCGGCCCGGCTCGCGTCGTAGTAGACCGTGCGCACCGGCGCGGCGGTGGCCGGCGCGGCGGCGACCTGGACCCCGACCAGCGAGGTGGCCAGGGTCAGCAGGCCGAGCGTGGCCCGGAGGAGATGGCGTCTGAGCATGACGACTCCTTATGGGAGCGGGGAAGATGAGGATCCGACGCCCTCGATCGATGCTCATTAATTTAAGTCCCCGACCCGCCGGCCGGCGCATAGCAGTTGCCTCATACCGGGCAGCCGGGCAGCCGGGGAGCACCGGCATGCCAGGCGCCGCTGTGGCGACCGGGGGAAGAAACTTCGAGCGCCCGGGGCGAGCGCGGGCGTGGTGCGGTCCGGCGGGCCGATCTGGTGCTGCCGACCGCTCGGGGGCGGGGGTCGGCGGGCGGGCGGCAGGGATCAGCGGCGCCGACGGCGCGACGGATCGGAGATCGACATCGGCCGGTGGACCCGAAACGTAACCTGGCCGAAGACGCGCCGTCGCGAACGTCGACCAGGGTGATAGGGCTAACCTGGATCGGACGTCCGGCGTCGCCGGCGGGGGTGGAAGGTGGTAGCGGAATTGGGCTGGCGGAGGAGAACCACGTGACCACGCCGTCGCGGACCGGGCGCCCGGCGGTGATGACCGACGTGGCCCGGCTCGCCGGAGTGTCGCACCAGACGGTCTCCCGGGTGATCAACGGTCATCCACGGGTCCGGCCGGAGACCCGGGACCGGGTGGTCCGGGCGATGGCCGAGCTGAGCTACCGGCCGAACGCGATGGCCCGGGCCCTGGCCAGCCGCCGCTCCCGGGTGCTGGGAGTGGTGAGTTTCGACACCATCCTGTTCGGCCCGGCCTCCACACTGCTCGGCATCGAGCGTGCCGCCCGGGCCGCCGGTTACGGGGTCAGCATCGTCACGCTGGAGAAGGTCGACCGCCGGGGCGTACTCAGCGCGGTCGAGGCGTTGGACGGTCAGGGTGTGGACGGGGTCATCATCATCGCTCCGCAGATGGCGGCCGCCGCCGCGCTGCACAGCCTGCCCAAGGGCATGGCGGCGGTGGCCGTCGAGGCCGGCCAGGACAGCGGACTGCCGTCCGTCTCGGTGGACCAGGTCGCCGGGGCCCGACTCGCCGTCCGGCACCTGCTCGAACTCGGACACCGCACCGTGTGGCACGTCTCCGGCCCGAGCGACTGGCTGGAGGCGGGTGACCGGATCGTCGGCTGGCGGCAGACCCTGGAGGAGGCCGGCGCCGCCGTACCGCCGATCATCTCCGGGGACTGGAGCGCCCGGTCCGGGTACGCGGCCGGTACCGCGCTGGCCGGCAACCCGGACGTCACCGCGGTCTTCGTCGCCAACGACCAGATGGCGCTCGGTCTGCTGCGCGCCCTGCACGAGCGGGGCGTCCGGGTACCGGCCGACATCAGCGTGGTGGCCTTCGACGACATCCCGGAGGCGGAGTTCATGCTGCCGCCGCTGACCACCGTCCGGCAGGACTTCGACGAGGTGGGTCGGCGCGGCATGGCGACCCTGCTGCAACTGCTCGACGCCACCGGCCGGACCGGCGGGCCGGTCCCCGTGCTGCACAGCGCCACGCCGATCGAGCCGACCCTGGTGATCCGGCAGAGCACCGCCGCGCCGCCGGCCGGCCGGAGTTGACCGGGCGAGCCCGACCGGGCCGGAGGGCAGCGCACCGACCCCGGCTGCGCTGACCGTGCCCGGCGGCCCGACCGGGCGGGCGGTCGCCCCGGCCGGGCCGACGGCATCGGGGGTTACGCCGCCCGGGTCCGCGCCCCGGTCACGGCAGCGCCGTGGCAGGGGCAGCCGACAGCCGCGACCGCGCCCCCCGGCGCCTCCTCGGACATCGCGGCGGCTGCCTCCTCGACCCCGCGCAGCAGACCGTCCAGCGCCGCCCGGTCGAGGTAGCGGCCCCGCACCACCACCCCGTCGATCCGCCGGGTGTTGCCGATCTCGGTGAGCGGATTCGCATCCAGCACCACCAGGTCGGCGGCGGCGTGCCGGGCGATCCGGCCGGTGCGGGCGCCGAGGAAGCTCGCCGGTTCGGCGGTCGCGGCGTGCAGCGCGGCCATCGGGCTCAATCCGGCCCCGACCAGGAAGCGCAGCTCGTCGTGGACCGAGAAGCCCGGGAACAATCCGCAGGTGCCGACGTCGGTGCCGACCATCAGCGGTACCCCGGCCCGGTGCAGCTCGCCGACCATCCGGAGCCGGTGCGTGAACATCGCCGCCCACTCCGCGTCCTCCGCCGGAGAGCGGTCCTTGAGGTACAGCTCGTCGAGGGCGTACTGCTGGCCGGCGAGCATCGGCGCGGGCAGGTAGCGGACGCGCGGGTCGGCGTACAGGTCGAGGGTGCGCGCGTTGTCCAGGCCGTGGTGCATGGCGAGGGTCGGCACCTGGCGGGTACGACGGCCAGCCAGCCGCTCGAACACCCGGCGCGCCTTGGCCGGGCTGTACGTGTGCGCGGCGAGCCATTCCACCGGGTGGATCGCGGCGAACCAGCCGCTGTAGTCGCCGGTCTCCAGCCGGATCCGTCCGATCTGGGCCCGGAGCTGCTCCTCCACACTCGACGTGTCGATGGCGGCCCAGAACACGTGCTCGACGCTCGCCTGCCCCAGCGTGGCCGCCTCGGTGATCGGCAGCTCGTCCGGACAGTGGCCGGCGAACTCGACACCGAGCCGACGGCACTCGGCGGCGATCGCACGGTACGCCGGCGGCGACAGCCGGGAGTAGACCTTCACGAAATCTGCCCCCTCCGCCACCACCTGGCGGACCGCCCGCCGGGCCTGCTCGGCGTCGGCCACCGAGAGCACGCTGAGCATCATCGGATCCCAGATCGTCGGCGCACCGTCGATGATCCGGCTGCCGATCGTGTAGCGCGGGCCGAGCAGGGTGCCCGCCTCGATCCTGCGCCGCCAATCGTGCACGGCGGCGGTGCCGGACATCTCCCGTACCGTGGTCACCCCGTTGGCCACGCAGAGTGCCGGATCGATCTGTTCGGCGTACCCGTGGGTGTGCATGTCGGCCAGGCCGGGGATCAGGAACCTGCCGCGCAGGTCGACCACGACGGCGCCGTGCGGCACCCGGACCTGGCCGGTCCGGCCGACCTCGGTGATGCTGTCGCCGCGTACCAGCACGGTCGTGTCGGGTCGGACCCGGCCGGACGCCGGGTCGATCACGGTGGCGGCGGTGAGCGCGATCCCCGCGTCCGGTGCGGCGGATCCGGAGTGGCCGGACTCCCGGTCCGGGCCTGCGGTCGCCGTGCCGGCGGCCAGCGAGGTACCGGCGGTGGCACCGACGGCGAGACCGGCGACGAGCACGTTCCGGCGGGAAAGCTTCGTTGTCATGCCTGGAATCGTCGCGCCGACGGGCCCGGCCGGTCACACGTCCTGCCACCCGGAGCGGGGTGGTCCTAGCTCTACCTCCGCCCGCGACTGACCGCTGTCGGCGGGAGCGGATCCAGGGCCGCCACGGCGGTCGCGAGGCCCACCGGGGCCGGTATGCCCCTTCCCTGCACCCGTTCCGTCAACCCCGGTTGACAGAAACGATGCTGTCAATCTAGGTTGACAGCGTTGCCCGGGTGCCGCTGGACCCGCGGCGCCCGACCGGCCGCGACCGCCGGCGGTCGCGGCCGGCGCCTCCGGCATCACCTGTCGGGCCTCCGTCCGAGAGACCTGGAACACCCGGACCGGCCAACCCGTGGGAGCGGAACATGTTCGAACGGTTCACCGTGAACGCCCGCCGTACCCTCTCCGCCGCCGTAGAAATCGCGGCCGAGACCGGGGCGGCCAGGGCCGGTCCCGAACACCTCCTGCTCGGCCTCGCCGCCGACGACCAGGGCACCGGTGCGCGGATCCTGGCGGAGCACGGCCTCACCACCACCGTGCTCCGGGCGGCGGTGACCCGACCGGCCGGCCGGAGACGGCTCACCGACGACGAGATCTGCGCTCTCCGCGCCGTCGGCGCCGACGCCGAGGAGGTGTTCCGGCGCATCGAGCAGGAGTTCGGCTCCGCCGGGCCGCTCGACCGGCCGGGACCGCCGGAGCGACCGCGCCGGCGCGGCTGGCTCGCCGGGCCGCTCGACGCGGGAGCCAGGAAGGTCGTCGAACTGTGCCTGCGCGAGGCGATCGCCCTGCGGCATCGGGAGATCGGTTCCGGACATCTGCTGCTGGCGCTGCTCCGCCACGACCGCCTGCCCGGCCCGGTGTCGACGGCACTGAGCCGGGCCGGCGTCACGTACCGGGACACCCGGCAGCGGGTGGAACTCGCCCGGCACCCGCCGGCACCGAAGGGTGTACCGGCGGATAACCGCTCGCCCCGCCGTCGCCGCGATGCGAGGATCGCGCGGGTGTCGACATCCCGCTGTGAGCTGCTGCGCTGGCAGTTCGACCTGACCTGGTCGCTGCTCGAATACCACCTGGAGCGGCTGGAGCCCGCCCACCTGCTGTGGCAGCCGGCCGCACATTTTTGGACGGTACGTCCGGACGGCGCCGGCCGATGGCTGCCGGACTGGTCGGACACCGAGCCGGACCCGGTCCCGGTTCCCACCGTCGGCTGGCTCAGTTGGCACATCGGCTGGTGGTGGCGCGTGACCGTCGACCACGCACGGGGGCGGACCCCGCCGGACCGCACCGAGGTCGACTGGCCCGGCGACGCCGCGTCGACGGTCGCCTGGGTACGCGCCCTCCGCGCCGAATGGCTGTCGGTGCTCGACGGACTCAGCGAGGCGGACCTGGACGAGACAGCCCCGTTCCCGTGGCAGGGCGACCCGGCGCACACCGTCGCGCACATGGTCGCCTGGGTCAACGCGGAGCTGATGAAGAACGTCGCCGAGCTCGGCCAGCTCCGGCTGCTGCACGATGCGCGGGCGGCGGCCTGACCCTCTCCGCCGAGCACGGACGGTGGCGGCCGCCCGTGCTCCGGGCGGGACCTGTCACGTCGTGGCAGGAGCCACCGGATAGCGGAGGATCGTCCTCAGTTTCGCCGCGGCCGTTCGGGTCGGATCCGACAGATAGATCTCGTGGTGCTGCCCCGAGATCCGGTATCCGGACCTCTCGAGAAACTCCACCAGCCGGTCGCGCGTCGCCCGCTCCTCGCTGTACGGCCCGACGTGCAGCAGCTGCGCGCTCGGTCCCTCCGCCATCCGGCGCAGTTCGACCCGGTCCACCGGCACGCCGGGCTTCTTCCGGGCGGTCGCCGCCACCACCTCGGCGACCAGTTCGGCACCCGCCTGCGACGGCTGAAGGATCATCATCGTCCAGTTCCAGGTCGACCGGTCCTGGCGGGTCAGGTCCTGCTCCGCAGACCCCCACCACAGCCCCTCCAGCGGCGCGACGGAGTAGTTCAGCACGCCGGCCCGGCGCAGCCCGAACCGCAGCCCGTACGCGACCGCGTACAGCGCCCGCACCGCCTCCTGGTACGCGGGCCCGTCCGGATCTCCGACGCCGTCGATCGTCAGGTACGGCAACTCCGGTACGTCCACCAGCGCCGGGGCGGGGCCGGCCGTGTACAGGTGGGAATGGATCTTCTTGAGGTCCGTCCTCGGCATGGCCGTCATCTCAGCTCAGCTCCTCGTCCTCGATCGGCACGACCACCCGGGTCACCAGGTGGGCCGGCTCGGTCGTACCCGGGTCGGCCAGGTACGCCTCCCGCACCTGGCCGCACGGGCGCAGCCCGCGTTCGTGGATCCAGGCGAAGACCGCCTGGTACGTCAACGTCAGGTGTTCGTACGGGCCGACGTGCACCGCCGCCACGACCGGACCCGCCGGCAGGTGCGTGACGGCGATCCCCGGTACGGCCTCGGCGGGCTCGTCGCTCTGCACGCCGACGGCGATCCGGAGCTGGCTGCCCAGGTCGACCGGGAACAGGCCCCAGACCGGCGGCGTCCAGTCGAGGCCCGACACCCCGGCCATCAGAGCTCCGATCCCGCTGCCGACCGTCGGGCCGATCTCCTCTGGTGCGCAGACCGCGTGGTGGACCAGCAGCCGGCGGGCGGGCTCCTGCGCCGGGATCACCTCGTGCCGGAGCAGCCCGTCGGCGAGCAGGCCGCCGGTGAGCAGCCGGTCCAGGAGCTGCCAGCTCCGTTGCTGTGCGGCGATCCGCTCGGCCGTCCGGGCCCGCTCGGTGCGCAGCACCGCGGCCCGTGCCTCGTCGTCGCCGGTGAGTACCCGGGTGATCGCCGCGAGCGGGACGTCGAGGCCGCGGAGCAGGGCGATCACCATCGCGTCGCGCACCTGGTCGCGCCGGTAGTAGCGGTAGCCGGTGGCCGGGTCGACGCTCGCCGGCCGCAGCAGGCCCAGTTCGTCGTAGTGGCGCAACTGCTTGACGCTGAGTCGGCACAGCCGGGCGAACGCGCCGATCGGCAGGAGTTCCCTGGTCACCGCCCCATCCTGGACCCTCCCACCGGGGGAGGGTCCAGCCGCCGGGCCTGGGGTGCGGCCGGATCAGCGGCCGGTCAGGCGTTGGAAGAGGATGTGGTCCTGCCACTCCCCCGCGATTTCGACATGTGCCCTGGCGACGCCGATCCGGTCGAAGCCGTTGCGTCCGAGTACCCGCTGTGACCCGGTGTTGTGCAGCAGCGTTCCGGCCATCACCTGGTGCAGGTCCAGTTCGCCGAAGGCGATGTCGAGGATCAGACCCACCGCCCGGGTCGCGACTCCGCGTCCGTTGACGGACTTCGCCACCCAGTAGCCGAGGTTCGCGGACTGTGCCGGCCCGCGCAGGATCGAGGAGAGCGTGATCGTGCCGCAGATCTGCCCGTCGTACTCGATCACGCAGCCGTAGCCGCCACCGATCTCCCGGTCCGCCGTCGCCTGTTCGAGCCGGGCACGCTGACCGGCGGAGGTGAAGAAGCTCTCCGGCCGGACGGGTTCCCAGGGTGCCAGGAAGCTGCGGTTGGCCAGGTACGCCTCGGCCAGCTCGACCGCGTCGTCGACACCCGCGGGTCGAATTCGGATCATGGGAGGATTCTTCCAGCCGGCGCCTTCGGCGCTCCGCACGCGCAGGGCCAGCCGGACACGATCCGCAGGCCGTGCGGCCGGCGACGGTACAGCCGGTCGAGTGCGCCGCCGCTCGCCGCGTCGGCGGGCAGGTAGACCACCAGCCGCTGGTCGTCCTCGGCGGCGAGGTCGAGCATCTCGTGCGCCAGGCGCAGCTCGCCCACCTCCGGATGCACCCACCGCACGATGCCGTTCGACCTCGGCAGCCCGGGCACCGTCCCGGTCCGGCGGGTGAACGCGTCCCCAGCGGCCAGGGTCAGCTCGTCGGCGAGACCCGCGACGTGCGGGTCCGCCCGGAACGGGCCCTGCTTGAGCATCGCCACCTGCTCGTCGGCCACATGGTCCCAGTACCGGTACGCGGCGTGGGCCCGTTCGTCGGCAAAGACGTAGCCGGCAAAGTTCGGCATCGCACCGTCCAGCAGGCCGACAGGCCCTGCCAGCCGCTCGAACCCGGCGGTCCGGCCGACGATCTCGTTCAGCCGGTTGAGCAGCATCGCCGGAGTCGGCTCCAGGCGTTCGAGCAGTGCCCGCACGGTGGGGCGGACGTCACGCCCGGGAACGGCGTCGCCCATGCAGCTGAAGCCGCCGCCGGACGCCTTGTTCAGCCGGAAGAGGTGGACCCGCTCGCTCGGGGTCAGCCCACTACGACGGCGGCACCGAAATGATCGCCCAACGGGAGATTCGCGACGCCGCCTGGGAGCGCCTCGCCGAGGGCGGAGAGGAACTGCGGCGACGGGCGCCGGTCCCGGCCCTGCTCGAGCCGAGTGAGGTATTCCACGCTGACTCCGGCGAGCATCGCGACCTCGGCCCGGCGCAGTCCCGAGGTGCGTCGCCGGGGACCGGCCGGCAGCCCCACCCTGGCGGGAGTGATCGCCGTGCGGCGGGACGTACCTGTTCACGCGCGGCCAGATCGTGGGCGACGACGAGGATCCGCAGCGCCCGCGGGAGTTGGCGAAACACACCGCCAGCCGGCTCTGCGCGGCCGCCACGGCCTGCTGGCGAACGGGGGCGCGGCCCAGGCTGACGGTCACCGCTGTCACTGCCGGTGGGGGCTCGCCCACTCGGGTTAGCCTGGCGAAGTGTTGAAGGCCCGCAGGGTGAGCGCGTGGCGCAGCCGATACGAGATCAGCGTCCCGGACCGGGTCGTGACGACCTGGGACAACGCGTTCTGGCGCAACGGCGGCGACTTCGAGTTGGACGGCCGGCGCTACCAGGTGCGTGGCAACGCCTGGGGAAACCGCTACACCCTGCTCGACCCGGCGGGCGGAACGGTTGCCTCGGCGGACCGGGTCGGCCGCAAGCGGTGGACGGCCGAGGCCGACGGGCAGACGTACCACTTCCAGCGCGCCTCGCTCTTCGGCAGCGAGCAGGAACTGCACTCCGCCGGCCGCCGGGTCGGCTCGGTGCGGCAGACCAGCTTCTGGCGTGGTGACGTCGCCGCCGACCTGCCCGGACTGCCGTTGCCGGTGCAGGTCTTCGTCCTCGGCGTCGTGATCACGATGTGGAACCAGCAGGCGACCGGCTCCGCCTGAGCTCAGACGTGCTCTGAGCCGGCATGCCGGCCGCCGCGGTCCCGCAGCTCTACTGGGCATCGCCGATCACCGCGGCCAGGGCGTCGACGGCCGCCTCGATCTGGTCCGCGGTGTGTGCCGCCTTGACGAAGAACCGCAGCCGCCCGGCGGCTTCCGGGACCGCCGGGTACACGATCGGTTGGACGTTGATCCGCCGCTCCCGCATCCGCGCGCCGAGCCGGAGGGTCCGGGCCGAACCGCCGGTGACGACCGGGACGATCGGGCTGCCGCCACCGCCGGTCCGGACGCCTCGGGCGGCGGCCCGGGCCCGGAAGAGGGCGGCGTTGCGGTGCAGCCGTGCGACCGGTCCGGGTTCGGTGGTCAGCACCCGCACCGCGGCGAGCGCGGCGGCCGCGGCGGCGGGCGGGATCCCGACGCTGTAGACGAACCCGGGCGTGGTGTACCGGAGATAGTCGACCAGCTCCGCGCGGCCCGCCACGTAGCCTCCGCAGCTCGCCAGCGCCTTGGACAGGGTACCCATCCAGAGGTCGACGTCGGTGGGCTCCACCTGCCAGTGCTCTCCGGCGCCCCGGCCGGTACGCCCGAGCACGCCGATGCTGTGTGCCTCGTCCAGATAGAGCAGGAAGCCGTACCGGCGGCGCAGCCGGACCAGTTCCGGCAGGTCGGCGAGGTCACCGTCCATGCTGTAGACGCCCTCCACCGCCACGACGACCCGCCGGTACCGGCCCGCGTCGCCGTCGAGGATCCGGCCCAGGGCGGCCAGGTCGTTGTGCGGAAAGCGCCGGCGGGTCGCGCCGGAGAGCCGGATGCCGTGCACGATGCTGTCGTGCGCGAGCGCGTCGTGCACGGCCAGGTCGTCGGGGCCGAGCAGATGGCCGAGCACGCTGAGGTTCGTGGTGTAGCCGCTCACCATCGCCAGCGCGTCCTCGGTGCCGAGCAGTCGGGCCAGCTCGGTCTCGAGTTCGCCGTGCAGCGGCCGTTCGCCGGAGGCGACCCGACTGGCCGAGACCGAGGTGCCGAACCGCGCGACGGCCCGCTGTGCGGCCTCCACCACCCGTGGGTCGGTGGCCAGGCCGAGGTAGTCGTATCCGGAGAAGTCGACCAGTTCGACTCCGTCGACCGTGGTGCTCGCGCCGAGCGCGCCGTCGTGCGCGACGAAGTACGGGTTGGGCAGGCCGAGTTCGTCGAGCATGGCACGGTGGTGTGCGAGAGCGGCCAGCTCCGGCAGCGCGCCGGCGCCGGGCGGCGGGCGGTCCCGGGCCGCCAGCGAGGCGTGCAGGTCGGCGATGGTGGTGTCGCGGCCGAGCACCTCCGCGGGCAGTTCGGCGGCGAGGTCGTACCGCTGCGCCAGCTTCTCCTCCAGTTCCGCCAGCATCAGCGAGTCGAACCCGAGGTCCCCGACGAGGGACTGCCCGGCGCGCAGCGAGTCGCGCGGATGGTTGCTGACCGAGGCGATCGCCGCCAGCAGGTCGTCGGGCGGCAGGGCCGGGGCCGGCACGCCCGCCGCCGGAGTGGGCCGGCCCCGGCCCGGGTCCGGTCCCGGAGTCACCGCCCACAGCGTCCGCCCGGACCCACCGGTGGGCGCCGCTCGGGCGGCCACCGCACCGGGCGGGCCCTGCTCGAGTACGACGTGCACGTTGGTGCCGCCGAAGCCGAACGAGTTGACCGCGGCCCGCCGGGGAGCGTCCGGCGCGGCGGGCCACGGGTGGGGCCGGCCGACCAGCCGTAGCGCGCCGAGTCCCGGGGCGGGCTCCTCGCAACCGACCTGCGGCGGTACGACGCCGTGCCCGAGCACGAGCAGCGCCTTGACCAGACCGGCGATGCCGGACGCCGACATGGCGTGCCCGATGTTGGCCTTGACCGACGACACGTACGGGTCGGCGTCCTCGCCGAACACCGTACGCAGCGCGGCCAACTCCACCGCGTCGCCGGTCGGGGTGGCCGTGCCGTGGCACTCGACGAACCCGATCCCGGACGGCTCGATCCCCGCGTCCTCGTATGCGCGACGCAGGGCCGACACCTGTCCCTCCAGGCGCGGCGTCATCGGCCCGTCGGCCCGACCGTCGTTGGCGCACCCCACCCCCCGGACCACCCCGTGCACCCGGTTGCCGTCCCGCAGCGCGTCGTCGAGCCGCTTGAGCAGCACCACGGCCGCCCCCTCGCCGAGCACGAACCCGTCCGCCCGCCGGTCGAACGGCCGGCACACGCCGGAGCGGGACAGCGCGCCGATCCGGGAGAACGCGACCAGGTTGTCCGGGACGAGGTTCAGGTACACCCCACCGGCGACGGCCAGGTCGCAGCGGCCCGAGCGCAGGTGTCCGACCGCCTCGTGCACCGCCAGCAGCGACGACGCACAGGCGGCGTCCACCACCAGGCTCGGCCCGCGCAGGTCGAAGACCGCACTCACCGTGGCCGCCGCCATGTTCAACATCGAGCCGGCCATGGTGAACGCCCGCATCGGCACGACTCCGCGGACCGCCGCCTCGGCCAGCGCCGGATCCAGCGGCTCACCGAGGTCACCGGCCGCCATCTGTCCGGCCCGGAGCCGGCTGGTGAGCAGTTCCCGGTATTCGCTGACCGAGGCGCCGACGTAGACACCGGTCCGCTCGACGGGCAGCTCCGGCAGGGCCGCGTCCCGCAACGCGGCGTCGGTCAGGGCGACCAGCAGCCGCTGCTGCGGATCGGTCACCTCCACCCGCCGGGGCGCCAACCCGTACCGCTGGCCATCGAAGGTCCGCACGTCGGACAGGTGGGCGACCACGTCGGTGTACGCCGAGTCGGCGTGCCGCGGATCGTCGGGCCGATGCAGGTACTCGTGCCGCCAGCGGCCGGGCGACACCCGCGCGGTGGCTACCCGACCGTCCCGGACCAGCGCCCAGAACCCGTCGACGTCGTCCGCTCCCGGAAAGCGACACGCCATTCCCACCACGGCGACTGCTGAACGCTCCCCCGATGTCACGTCTCAAGTAGACCGCACGGGCCTTTCAGCCGGCTAACACCGGCTCGTGCCTTCGGGCCGTGCCCGACCGTCCGGTCGACTCCGTCGGGCGCACCGGGACGCGGGTCCGCCCGGGTGGTCGGCCGGGGTGGCCGGGGCCGGGCGAGGCCGGGTACGAAAACCTTTTCGGAAGATACCCAGCAGGCGCCCCGATTACGAACCCGTGGCACGAAGGGGCAAATCACGGTGTAGTGGACCTAGACTACAATCCTGGTTGCTCGGCCTTTTCGAAAGACGGTCCGAAAGGATTTCGGTGGTCAGACAACGCTCTCAATCAGTGACCCTGACCGACGTGGCGCGGCGGGCCGGAGTCTCGGTGGCCACCGCGTCCAAGGCGCTGAACGCGCGGGACGAGGTCGCCCCGGCCACCCGCCGCCGGGTCCTGGAGGCGGCCGAGGAACTGTCCTTCCACCCCAACGCCCTGGCCAAGGGACTGATCTCGGGACGCACCCGGACCATCGGGTTGCTCACCGACGAGCTCGGCGAACGGTTCGCCTTCCCGGTGCTGCTCGGCATCGAGAACGCGCTCGGCAACGAGCAGATGTGCGTACTGCTCTGCGACGCCCGGGGGGACGTCATCCGGCGCCGGCACTACATCCGTACGCTGCTGGCCCGCCAGGTGGACGGCTTCATCATCCTGGGCGACTCGAACGACATCCGCCCCTCGCTGACCCAGGACATCCCGGTCCCGGTCGTCTACGTCTACGGCGAGTCCGACGACCCGAACGACCTCTCCGTGCTCGCCGACGACGCCGGTGGGGCACGGCTGGCCGTGGAACACCTGGTCGCCCTCGGCCGCCGCCGGATCGGGCACATCACCGGCCCGGAGACCTACCGCGCCGCCCGCGACCGGGTGACCGGCCTGCACGCGGTGCTGGCCGAGGCGGGCCTGCCGCTGGCCGGCGGCGACCCGCTCTACGGCGAGTGGTCCCAGCGCTGGGGCCGGCACGCCGGCCGGATGCTGCTCACCGCCGATCCGGAGATCGACGCGGTCTTCTGCGGCAACGACCAGATCGCCACCGGGGTCGCCGAGACCCTGCTCGACCTCGGCCGGCGGATCCCGGACGACGTGGCCATCGTCGGGTACGACAACTGGGAGGTCTTCGCCGCCGACTGCCGGCCGCCACTGACCACTGTGGACCTGAACCTGCAACAGCTCGGCGCGACCGCGGTCAAGCAGCTCTTCGCCGCGCTGGACGGCGAACGGGCCGCCGGAGTGATCCGGCAGCCCTGCCGGCTGGTCGTCCGGGAGTCGACCGGCCCGGTCGCCTCGCTCGGCGCCGCCCGGGCGGTTACCCGGACCGACCCGGTTACCCGGACCGACCCGGTTACCCGGACCGACCGCGGATAGTCCCGCCGGCCGCCGCCGGCCCGGTCCGGCGGGCAAAAACCGATAACAGGGGACCCTCCCGCACCTATCGGGGCATGCTCAGGTGGTGGGCGGGGAAGGGGGTACGGCGTGAGGAACTACGACGACGACTGGACCGAGGACCAGCGCGCGCTGTACGACGAGTGCTACGAGCTGGGTGAAGCCTGGGCCGGTGACCCGGAGACCGACACCGACGAGCTCCAGGACGTGATCAATCTCGCCGAGGCCGACGACGACGAACTGGCCGACGTCGACCTCAGCTATCCCCCGCTGGTGGACGCGGTCGCCGAGGCGACCGGTGAACAGGTGACCAGCGTGACCGCCGACCGGGACGACCCGGCTTTCCGGGGCTTCGTGGACGGTGTCCGACAGGGCGCCGAGGAGGACGTCTTCGGCCTCTGAACCGCCGGGTCAGCGCGGCAGCCGGGCCGGTACGCCGAGCACCGCCATCGCCCGCCGGTAGCGCCGGTACGCCTCGTCCGCCTCACCGTACCGGCCCGCCGCGCTCAGCACCGAGATCAGCTCCTCATGGGTCCGCTCGTCGTACGGGTCGATCTCCAGGGCCCGCCGCAACTGGTACGCCGCCTGCTCCGGGTCGCCCCGGTGCCGGGCCAGCAGGGCCAGGGCCCGAACCACCCGCAGGTAGAGCCGGCGCATCTCCTCCCGGACCGGCAGCGCCGAGTCGTCGTACGGGTCGTCGGCCAGGAAGTCACCCAGGTAGCGCTGCTCGGCCAGCGTGAGTACGTCCTGCGCCGAGACCCGTTCCCCGCGCTCCAACCGGCGCAGCCCGAGCAGCGCCTCGGCCTGGAAGAGCCGCACGTCGAGGTCGACGTGCGTGACGTCCAGCGCGAGGCTGGCCCGTTCGGCGACCACGTACCGGTCGACCGGGCCGTGCCGATCCGGATCCAGCACCCCACGCAGCAGCGAGAGCAGCACCGAGAGTCGATGGCCGAGCCGCTCCGGCGGCTCCCCGGGCCAGAGCAGTTCGCCGAGCTGCTCCCGGGAGACCGGTCGACCCTGCCGGGCGGCCAGGATCCGGAGCAGGTCCCGGGCCTTGCGGGACTGCCAGGCCGAAGTGGGCACGGGTCGACCGTCGACGCGTACCTCGAACCGGCCGAGCGTGCGTACCGCCACCGTCCCGGCCGCGACGGCCGGTACCGGGACCACCACCTCGATCTCGGCGAGCCGGGCGGCGGCGACCTCGGCGTCGATCCGCTCCTCCGCACTGGCTTCGGGCAACCGGCCGAGCAGTACCCGGACCCGGTCCGCGTCGACCCCCGCCCCGGCCTCCCGCAGGATCGCCCCGGCCTCCACCAGCGCGTGCCGGGCCGACGACGGGTCGCCGGTGGCGGCCGCCCGCAGCCGCAGCGCCTCGGCCAGTCCGGCCCGGTCCTGGTGCAGCCGCGCGTGTTCCTCGGCCTCGGCGGCGAGCAGCACCGCCCGGGGCAGGTCCCGCCCGGCCACCGCCACCCAGCCCAGCGCGCACCGGGCCGGGCCGCCGTCCGGGCCCGGAGCCAGCCGGACGGCCCGCTCGGCGAGATCGGTGGCGCGGGCCGGATCCGTCCCGGCGATGACCCGGGCCAGCCCGGCCAACGCGGGTACCAGCGCGAACACGTTTCCGGTCGGCTCGCTCACCTGCACCGCCTCCTGGTAGGCGGCCCGGGCCAGACTGTCCCGGCCACAGAGCAGGTGCACCCGGCCGAGCCCGGCCAGCGGCACCGCCGCGTACGCCGAGCCGAGCCGGTGGTGCAGGGCCACCGAGCGCTCGTACTCGGCGACCGCCTCGACCAGCCTCCCGAGCCGGAGCAGCGCGGTGCCCCGGACCGCCAGCGCCAGCGCCAGCATCGCCGGGTACCCGGCCTCCTCGGCCAGCCGGACGGCCTCGCCCGCCACCGTCACCGCCTCCCGGTAGCGGGCCGCGCCGGACTGTGCCACCGCCAGGTTGAGCCGCGCCCAGGCGGCCAGGCCGAGATCACCCGCGGCGTCGGCCAGCCGGACCGCCTCGGCGAGCTGTCCGGCCCCGGTCGCCCGGTCGCCGGCCAGCCGCGCGGTCAGACCGGCCGCCACCGCGGCGGTCACCACCGCCTGCGCCGTGCGCAACGCGGACCCGACCGGCGGGTCCGGCCCGGCCGGCGGTACGGAGCCGGGCGGTGCCGGCGGCCGGGCCGGTGCCGGTTCGCCCAGCCGACCCGCGCCCGGTACGGCGGACGCCGCCGCCAACGCCCGGCGGGCCCGGTCCCGCCCCGTCGCCACGTCGCCGGAGAGCGCGTAGGCGCACCCGGCCCAGGCCAGCAGCAGCGCCTCGTCGGGTGTCCGGCCGGCCCCGGCGCTCGCCCGGTCGAAGACCGCGATCGCGGCCAGCGGCTCGCCCCGCAGCAGGTGGACCAGGCCGTACCGCCAGGCCAGTGCCGGGGGCAGGGCGGCACACCGGGCGGCCTGCGACCGGTACACCTCGAGCGCCGGCTCGGCCGCGCCGGCGATCCGCAGCGCGTCGCCGTGCAACTGGCGCAGCGGTGCCGGGCACCGGGCCGGCGGCAGTGCACCGACGGCGGCGCCGACCAGAGCGGCCTCGCCGTCGGCCAGCAGCCGCGCGCCGTACCGGCGGAGCAGCCGGACGGTCGGGCCGACCCGGCCGGCCGACCCGTAGCCGCGCAGCGCCGGTGCCGGCAGGCCGCGCCCGGCGTACCAGTCGGCCGCCCGCACCTGCAGTGCGGCGGCCCGGGCGGGCGACAGCGGGAAGTGCCGGCGCGCCGCCTCGGTCACCAGCGGAATGGCGGGGTGTCCGGCACCGTCCGTCCGCTCGGCGCCGAGGAGACCGGCGGCGGCCAACCAGCGCAGCAGGCGACCGGTCCGGCGCGGGTCGGATCCGGCGAGGAGTTCGGGGTGCGCCGGGTCGACCCGGGCCGCCGACCGGAGTACCCGGGCGGCGTCGGCGGGCAACTCCCGGAACACCTCGCCGGCCAGGTACGCCACGGCTCCGGCAGCGGCGGCGGCCAGCCCGGCCGGCCCGTCGTCCCGGTCACCGAGGTCCCGCAGCGTCCGGGCCAGCAGGTGCACCAGTACCGGCCAGCCGGCGGTGGCCCGGTGCACCGCCCGGGTCAGCGCCGGATCCGGCAGGTCGTAGCGGTCCCGCAACAGCGCGGCCACGTCCACCCGGGACAGCGCGAGGTCCACCGGCCCGAGCAGGCCCAGGTCGCCGCGGCGGAGCCCACCGGCGACCAGGGCCGTCGGGGGCGGGCGGCGGGTGACCACCACCAGGCGGACCCGGTCCGGCAACCGGTACGCCGCCGTCAGCAGCGCCCGCAGCCGTGGCGGTGGCAGCGGATCCACACCGTCGAGCACCAGCCACCGGTCGTCGCCGGCCGGCCCGTCGGTGGAACCCGGCAGCCTGCTCAGGTCGACCTGGGGCGGCCCGCCGTCGGTGCCGCCGAGCACGGGCGTCCACTCCGCTCTGGTGTACCAGCGGCTGGTGCCCGGGGCGAGCATCCGGCGTACTGTCGTGGTCTTGCCGTAGCCGGCCGCCGCCGCGACGAGGAGGCAGCGCCAGCCCGGCGACCACGGCGGGAGTGGTGGCGCTGTCTCCTGGACCGGCGGGTGACCAACCGGCGGCCAGATCGACGGGTGGCCGGCGGGCAGCGGCCGGATCGGCGGTTGCCGGGGCAACGTACGCAACCCTGCTACACCTCCCCCGGTAACCGGACGTGACACGGTCGGGGGCTCCGGGCGCCAGCATGTCGGCACAGAGCGGGCATATGCCAGCGAAAGTCGGAATACCGACACGGGCCGTCGGCGCGCCAGGTGCCGCCGCGGCCGCCCCGCACGGAGGTCGGGCGCCGGTGACCGCCCACCCTGATCCGGCCCTGATCGGACCCGGACCGCACCGTGACGGATCTGACCAGGCTGGACCGTGCGCCACCGCCAGCTCAGGCGGCGGGCGACGAAGGGAGATCCGCAGCGATGGCTGTCAATAACACCAGGGTTCGGCGCCGTACCGTGTCGACCCTTGCCCTGATCATGGTGGCGGGCGCGGTCAGCACCGCCGGCCCGGCCCGGGCGGCCGACTCCGGCACCCGGGTGGCGGCCCCGGTCCGCGTCTCCGTCACCAGCGCCACGAACTCGATCGCGAGCAAGAGCGTCGTGGTCAACTGCCCGGCCGGGCAGCGGGTCTACGGCGCGGGCGGCGAGATCACCGGTGGTGGGGGCAACGTGAGCCTGGACGACATCACCCCGAGTCTCACCCTGACCAACGTGCTCGTGACCGGCGTCGAGAACGGCGCCTTCGCCGGCAACTGGAACGTGACCGGCTACGCGATCTGCGGCGTCAACACGCTCAACCTGCAACGCGTGCACTTCACCAGTCCGACCAACTCGGTCAGCCCGAAGTCGGTCTTCGCCGGTTGCCCGGCCGGCCTGCGGCTCTACGGCCTCGGTGCCGAACTCAACGGTGCCGGCGGCAACGTCTTCCTCGACGACCTCACCCCGAACGCGGCACTGACCGGGGCGACGCTGACCGGGTACGAGAACGGCGCCTTCGCCGGCAACTGGAACATCACCGGGTACGCGATCTGCGGCAACGCCTCGGCCAACATGGTGCGCAGGGTCGCGACCAGCGCGGCCGGTTCGCCGGTGGCGGCGTCGGTCACCACCGCGACCTGCCCGGCCGGTACCCGGGCGCACGGGGTGGGCGCCGAACTCAACGGGGCGGTCGGCGCGGTGGTCATCGACGATCTGCGCCCCAACATCGGCCTGCCCAGCGCCACCGCGACCGGCGCCGAGAACGGCGCCTTCGCCGGCAACTGGACCGTCACGGCGTACGCGATCTGTTCGGCCTGACACGACCCGTCGACGGGCTGTGCCTCCGCCCGCCCTCCGGCCGCTGGCCGGAGGGCGGCCGCCCACCAACACCGCCGCACCACGCCGACCGGCAGGCCACTGACCAGAGGGCGACCGCCCACCAACACGCCCGAACCACGCCGACACCGGCACCGCTGGCGGCGGCGGGACTTCGTCCGTCGCTGGACGGGACAGACAGGATGGACGCGGACCGGTAGACATGCGGGCATGCGGTACGCGATATCCCTCCCGCCCGCCGGGGCGCCGGCCGATCTGGTCGACGCTGCGGTCGCGGCCGACCGGGCCGGCTGGCACGGCTTTTTCCTCTGGGACCACCTCGGCGCCGACGGCATGCCGATGCACGACCCCTGGGTACTGCTCGGCGCGGTCGGCGCCGCCACCGAACGGGTCCGGCTCGGCGTGATGGTCACCCCGCTGGCCCGGCGGCGTCCGTGGAAGGTGGCCAAGGAGGTGATCACGCTCGACCAGCTCAGCGCGGGCCGGGCGGTGGTCGGGGTCGGCCTCGGCGTCCCGGAGACCGACTTCACCGGGTTCGGCGAATCGGCCGACCCGCAGGCCAGGGCGGCCGCGCTGGACGAGGCACTGGTGGTGCTGGACGGACTCCTACGCGGCGGCAAGGTGGCACACGACGGTCCGCTGTTCCGGATCCGGGCCCGGCTCGGCCCGGAGACGGTGCAGCGACCACGGCCGCCGATCTGGGTCGCCGCGACCTGGCCGCACCGGCGGCCACTGGACCGGGCCGCCCGGTACGACGGGGTGTTCGCGCTGGGCCGCGACGCGGTCGGCGGGCTGACTCCGGCACAGGTCGTCGAGGTACGCGCCGTACTCGGGCCGGACCGGGACATCGTCGTGCCGCACGATCCGGCGGTACCGGTCGAGGAGTACGCCGCCGCCGGGGTCACCTGGTTGGTGGTCGGCCCGGACACTCCGGACGGTGACTGGCTCGCCCGGCTACGCCGGCAGATCGAGGCCGGCCCACCCGCCTGATCCGGCACCTGAACGGGTCACCGGGAGCATATCCCGACCGAGTAGCGGGGTCACGTGACGCACCCGCTCACCCCGGCCCTGCCGCCCGGCGCACCGCAGCGGCGCGGCCCGAGGTCGCCGCTGACGGCGCCGACCGACGGCACGGCTCGACCCCAGGAAGGGATCGCAAAGAAGAGCTCGGGTCGCGACGGCGGACGTCGGGCGGCGCCTACGTGAATGCCTAGGTGAGTGCGGATTCTGTCGCGGCGGCGTCCTGCACAGGCCACCGACCCGCAGCCAGAAATGCTTAGAGATGTCGCGGACAATGCTCAGTAGGCCAGAGGCAGCACAGCCCTGACACTATCCATAACGGAATCGAGGTACGTCTTTGCGATCCTCGCCATAACCTCTCGTCCACTAATATCGGCAGACAACGACGATACCGGGAGGTACGACATGTTCGGTTCGGCTGCTTGGTCGCAGGTGCGGCGTCCACGCTCCATTGTGCTCGCCGCCGCGATGGCGGCGGGCCTGGTCGGCGCGGCGATTCCGGGCGTGGCCAACGCGGGGCTCACCCCCGGCGCGGCCGCCGCCGTCGACTGTCCATTCACCGACACGGTCTGCCTGTTCGAAGGCACCAACTACCGCGGAACGCGTTTCACGGTCCGCGTCCCCGGCCCGAGCCAGGCCTGCGTCAGCCTCGTCGACCACGGCTGGGGCGATCGGGTGAGGTCGGCGTACAACACCGGCAGCCAGAGCGCGGCGCTCTTCGCGAACGACGACTGCCTCGGCGGGCCGTACCAGCTGGCCGGCAACACCGGCATTCCGGACCTCGGCAGCTTCTCCCCCGAGAGCGTGTGGGTCCCCTGATCTAGGCTTCCCACAGATCCAGCCGAGTCGAGGCCGACATCCAGCCCGGCTCGGCTGGATCTGTGTGTGCAGTGATCGTGCGCTGTTCCCCGGGACGTTGGTGGACGCCGGGCCGGAGGCCTAGTCTCCCGACATGTCGGTGCGTGACCGCCTGGAAACCGTCTTCGCCAAGTCGCTCGAACTGAAGGAGGGGGTCGACTTCGCCGCGTTACGGCAACGCGAGCACGACGAGTGGGACTCGGTGGGGCACATGAGCCTGGTGGTGGCCATCGAGGAAGAGTTCGCGGTGGATCTTGAGCCCGAGCAGATGGTGGGAATCGACAGCTTCGAAGCCGCCCTGCGCATGCTGCGTGAATTCGGCATCGACGACGACTGACCAGACCGGCCCGGCGGCGCATCTCCGCGCATCGTTCTGATTCCGTCACGCCGATGCCTTCGACCCGGTCCGCCTGTACTACGCGCGTGGCCTCGTACCCGCGGAACTGCCACGAAAAGGGGTGGTACCCGCGCTGTCTGCGCCCGTCCGGAACCGGTGAACGAACCATTTCCGACCTGAACCGCGCGGCGCTCACGCACCGCTTCCGACCTCGCGGCCAACCCGGCCGAAAGGGGAGGTTCAAATATGTTCAATGGTGTTGTTCCGCGCCGGCCGGTCTATTATCTGCCGATGTCATCATCTTCGATACGGCCGTCGCCCGGCAGCCGTCCGTTGAGGACAGCGCCACTCCAGCACGGATTCGTCCAACGGAGCTGGCTGTGGCACCGCACATACGGCCACGACCTGTGGGAGGCGCAGCGGTTCGCTCTGACGGTGCCGCCCGCGCTCGGCCGGGCCGACGTCGCGCGGGCCCTCTCGCTGACGCTGGAGCGGCACGAGGCGCTGCGCACCACGTTCTCCGCAGACCAGGACGGTGACCCGACGCAGACGGTGTGGCCTGCCGAGCCAGTCGCGCCGCAGGAGCACACCGTGTCCACGGTCGAAGACGAGGAGGAGGTCGCACGCCGGTTGCACAAGGCGCCGTTCGACGTGGCCCGGGACTGGCCCATCCGGTCCGCCCTGGTGACCCGCGACGACGTCCGGACGCTGTATGTGGTGATCGCGCACATCGCGGCCGACTACGCCGCGGCCAGCATCGTCGAGGAGGAGATGACGCAGACCCTGGAGGCCTACGCGACCGGCGGGGAACCAGACCTGCCCGCCATCGGGGAACAGCCCGCCGACGTGGCGTACGCCGAACAGAGCCCGGCCGGGCGCGCGGCGGAGGAGCGCGCCCTCGTGCACTGGCGAGACGAGCTCCGCCAGCTCCCCACGGGCCTGTTGCCGGTTCCGGTGCGGCCCGAGCACGGCGGGTACGTGGAGGCCGAGCTCCTCTCCAAGGCATCGACGTACGCCATCCACCAGCTGGCGAAGCGCGACGCCGTCGGTCACTCGGCGGTGTTCCTCGCCGCGCTCTGCACCGCGCTGTCCGTCCACACCGGCCAGACCGTGATCCCGCTCGGCTTCACCTGGGGCGGCCGCGACCCCGCCCGGCTCCGGCGGACGGTGGGCAGCCTCTTCCGGGACATGGTCCTACGCGTCGACCTGTCCGACCGGCCGGCGTTCCGGGTGGCGGCAGCCCGGATGCAACACCTGATCTACCGCAACGCCAAGCGGATGCGGTTCGACATGATGCGCTTCGTCGAGCAGGAGATCGCGCTCGACGTGCAGCGCGGGACCCGGCTGCGGGCCGGCGCCTTCCTCAACTTCGTCCGGCTCGCGGCCCCGCCCGAGGATCTGGACCGCACGGTGCCGCCTCCCGGACCGCCATGGCGGCACCCGATCCGGCGGGCGCGGGTCGCGCTGCGCTGGCGGCGCCTGCACGCCGCCACGGAGCTGACCGTGACCCGCCTGGCCGAGAGCGAGCCCTACGCGGTGCCGAACCTGTACGCCGAGGTGTTCTCCTCCGGGCCCTGGCTGCGGACCTTCGTCTCGGCGAAGGAGAGCCTGCTGCCTGCGCCCGCGGCGGAGTGGCTGGTGCGGGCGGTGGACCACCTGCTCACGCGGGCCGCCCGGGACGGTGACCTGACGTTCGACCGGATGACCGAGCTGATCGGCGGCGGCACGGTCCGGGACGCGCGCTGGGTGTTTCTCGACCACTCCTGGGTGCACTGTGGCGCGGTGGAACTGCTCCTGCTCCGGCACCCCGGCGTGGCGTCGGCGCAGGTGCTGCCCCACGGCTCCGAGGATGGCGGCGAAGCACTCACCGCGCGGGTGGCCGTCCGGGATCCCGAGCTGACACCGGCGGACCTGCGCGACTTCCTGCTGTTCCACGGCGACGACCGGTACGCGGTGGCGTGCCCGGTGCGCTTCGAGATCTACGCCGACCCAGGGTCTGGGTCGTCGGCTGGCGGTGAAAGGTCGGACTGGTCCGGCCTGGCGCTGCTGGCCGCCGGCGACGGCCGGGGCGACGGTCCGCGCCGGCCGGGCACCGCGGCGGAGACGGCCCTGCGCGACGCCGTGGCGGAGGCGAACGGGCTCACCGACGTCGACCTCGCGGCGCAGTACGTGACCGCCGGCGGCCGGCTGGAGCGGCTGCCACTGGTACTCACGGCGCTCCGCAGGCGCGGCTTCACCGGGGTACGGCTGGAGGACTTCTGGCGTCCGTCGCGGCTGGCCACCCTGGCCACCCAACTCTCCGCCGACCCGGAGCGGGGGTCCGGCGGGTCCACGCCGGACCAGCGGAGCGCGCGGACCGCTTCTGGATAGGTCCGGTCGGCCGGGAGGACCCCTGGTACGCGCCGACGTTGCCGCCGACGCCGCACAGGTAGTAGGCCTGGAGGCATTCCACATCGCTGCCATATGCTCGGGATTGCGACGGGCGGCCTCCGGTCGAACAGCAGCACCGTGCGGCCGGTCAACCGACCGGCTCGGGTGGAGCGGCCCGACGCGGACGCCATCGAGCACGGTGAGAGTGTCGTCGACCATCACCGCAGAACGTATCGCCATCCCAGGGGGATCCCGTGGACTATGTCGACTGGTACTGCGAGCGAACCGGGCCCGGCTTCTGGGGCGAGCCGTTCAACGCGGTCAGCAACGTCGCGTTCCTCGTCGCCTCGGCGGCGGTGTGGCTGCTGCTGGCGCGGGGACGCGCCCGCGGCGAGCGGGTCCCGGCCAGTGTGGTGGTGCTCGCCGTCGAGATGGCACTCATCGGTCTCGGCAGCGGCGCGCTGCACACGACCGCCACCGAGTGGGGCGCCGAGGTCGACAACTGGTCCATCATCGTCTTCATCCACACCTACGTGGTCTGTCTCGCGCACTGGATGTGGGGGGTGCGCTGGCGGTACGCGTGGTTGGCCGCACCGGCCTACACCGGCGCGGCGAGCGCGCTGCTCTGGGCGGTCGAGACGACCGCGGGCGAGACCGCCACCGTGGGCGGCTACCTTCCCGCGTTCGTGACCCTGCTCGGGTTCGCGGTCGCGGTCGGCATCTCCCGCGACCCGGCCCGCCGGGCGTCCGCCCGGCTGATGTGGCTGGCCACCGGGACGCTCACGATCGCCATCACCTCCCGCACGATCGACCAGGTCGAGCACGAGCGCGCCTGGGAGCACGGCGCCCACGTCTGCGACCGGATACCCGGCGCCGGCACGCACTTCCTGTGGCACGTGTTCACCGCGGTCACCCTGCTGCTGATCACGGTGGCGCTGCTGCGCCGCGCCCGCCAGGTACGGGACTCCGGCGCGGCGCAGGGTCCGGGGGGTCAGGCCCGTGTCTCCGCCTCGGCAACCGGCTGAGCCATCGCGACGACGACCTTCCGGGCGCCGGTGAACGGCGCCCGGCCGTGCGCGACGAGCATGTTGTCCACCAGCAGGATGTCCCCGGCCTGCCAGGGGAAGCTCACCGTGGCCCGCTCGTAGGCCGCGCGCAGGTGGTCGAGCACCTCCGGTTCGATCGGGTCGCCGTCGGCGTAGTAGCTGTTGGTCGGCAGGTCCGCCTCCGGAAGCTCGGCCAGCAGCCCGTCCCGGATCGTCGGCTCCAGAGTGGACACGTGGAAGAACGTGGCGTGGTTGAACCACACCACGTCCCCGGTGACCGGGTGTCGGGCGGTGACCGGGCCGGTTCGGCGGGTGCGCAGGCCACCATCAGGGCGCCACACGACCGTGAGCCCCGCCTGCCGGGCGTACTCCTCCAGGCGGGCGCGGTCGTCGGTCTGGAAGGAGGTCTGCCAGGGCAGCCCGAACCGGTCGCCGTAGTTGCGCACATAGCAGACGCCCCGCCGCACCAGCCGGTCGCGGATCGCCGGATCGATCAGCCGGTACACCTCACGGACGTCGGCGAGCGGCGTCTGGCCGCCCGTCTCCGGCGCCGCCACACAGTGGAACGCCAGCCGGGCCGGCCAGGTGCTGGAGTACGACATCTCGTTGTGCACGTAGATCCGTTGGTCGGCGGGGTGGTCGGTCGAGGTGAACACGTTGCCGGCCACGTGGCTGCGCGGCGAGGAGCGTTCGTGCTCGGCGACCAGATCGGGGTAGAGCGAGGCGAAGAACGCCTCGAAGTCCGGCACCGACGGCGGCCCGAAGCCCCGGAACAGGACGGCCCCGTGCCGATGCAGCCACTGCTCCAGATCGGTGCGGTGGTCGGCGGCCCAGCCCCGCAGATCGACTCCGGCCACAGTCGCGGTCACCATCAGGGGCAGTCCCCGGTCGGCCGGCGGGACCATCTCCACCAGGACTCCGGCGCCGCTCGGGACCGGCCGCCGCCGGCCCGCCACGAATCGTCGCGCGTCCATCGTCATCACTGTCTCCTCTCGGCGTCGGGCACCCTGGGCAGCGGGCGACGTCGCGCACCGCGCAGGCCGTCCCGGGCGGCTGCGGCGAGCGCGGCAGCCTCCCGTTCGCCGTGCTCCCGTTCCCGCTCCTCCAGTGCGGCGTCCAGGTCGTCCAGCCGGGCCGTGGGCTCGGCGACCACCTGGTCGAGTACGGCTTCGAGCTGCGCCAGGAGCAGCCGCACGGTCGACGGCGCGACCCGCGCGGTGTCGTACTCGGCGGAGAGGACGACACCGCGCGTGGTCCGGGCGGCGCGCAGGTTCAGGTCGACCTGGGCGGTCCCCCGGTCCAGCGGGTAGTCCACGAGCCGCACGCCGGGCAGCCGGAGCTGGTGCTCGGGCACGTTCTGGAGCACGAGCTTCACCTGGAACAGCGGCGACCGGCCCGGTCGACGGAGCGGTTTGAGCTCCTCGACCAGCCGGTCGAACGGCATCTCGTCGTGTGCGTAGTCCGACAGCGTCCGGTCCCGGACCCTGGCCAGCAGGTCGGCGAAGGTCTGCACGCCGGACAACTGCACGCGCAGCGGCAGCTGGTTGACGAAGAAGCCGATCAGCCCGGCCAGCTCCGGCTGGTCCCGGCCGGCGACGTCGGTACCGATCACCATGTCGTCGCGGCCCGTGAGCCGCCGCAGCACCAGCGCGTAGGCGGCCAGCAGCGCCATGAACAGGGTGGCGCCCGCCCGGGCGGCCAGGTCCCGCACCGCGTCCCCCAGCGCCGGCGGCAGCACCCTCGTGTCGGTCCGGCCGTCGCCGCCGGAGCCCGTACCGCCGGGCAGGTCCAGTAGGTCGGGCGCGTCCCGCAGACGATCCCGCCATCGGTCGAGCAGGGCGGCCAGCCGCGCGCCCCGCAGCCGTTCCCGCTGCCACAGGGCGTAGTCCGGGTACTGGACGGGCAGCGCCGGAAGCGGCGCGGGCCCGCCGGCGGCAAGGGCCGGGTACAGGGCGCTGATCTCGGCCAACAGCAGCTCCATGGACCAGCCGTCGCAGGCGATGTGGTGCGCGGCCAGCACGGCGACGTGCTCGTCGGGGCCGACCCGCACCACCAGGGCGCGCAGCAGCGGCCCCTGGGCGAGGTCGAACGGGCGCCGGATCTCGGTGGTCGCGACCTCCCGCAACCTCTCCTCCCGGTCCGACTCCGGCACCTGCCCGAGGTCGGCCAGGCGGAACTCGGGCGGCAGCTCCTCCCGCACGCACTGCGCCGGCTCGCCGGTCCAGGTCGCCGGGTCGGGGAACGTGGTACGCAGCACCTCGTGCCGCCGGACGATCTCCCGCAGGACGCCTCGCAGGACCTCGACGTCGAGCGGGCCGTGCAGGCGCGCGGCGACGAAGACGTTCCACTGCGCGCCTCCGTGGCCCATCTGGTGCACCAGCCAGAGCCGGCGCTGGGCAAACGACATCGGCACCCTGTCACCCGGTGCCCGGGACAGTCGCGGTACGGGTGCCCGCACCGGGTGCGCCCCGACGGCCCGCTCCGGCAGCCGCCGGGCCAGCTCGGCGACCGTGGACGTCTCGAAGATGGTCCGGACCGGCACCGACCAGCCGTGCCGGCGCAGTTCGGCCACGACCCGCATCGCGGCGAGCGAGTCGCCACCGGCGTCCAGGAAGTCCTCGTCCACCCCGATCCGGTCCCGGCCCAGCACCTCGGACCACACGTCGCACAGTGTCTCCTCGACGACACCACGGGGTGGGGTGGACGGCTGCCCACGGTCCTCGGCGGGCGGCGGCAGCGCGGCGAGCGCGACCCGGTCGACCTTGCCGCTGGTGGTCACCGGGAAATCCGGTAGGACCGCGAGGCGCGCCGGCAGCAGGTGCGGCGGCAGCCGGTCCCGGGCGAACCGCCGCAGTTCGGCCGTTGACGGCTCCGGGTCACCCGCCGCCACGTAGGCCGCCAGGATGCGGGCACCGTCGGCACCGGGTACGCCGAGCACGACCGCCTCGCGTACCGCCGGATGGCTCCGCAGCACCGCCTCCACCTCGGCCGGCTCGACCCGGACACCACGCACCTTGAGCTGCCGGTCGCGCCGGTCGAGGTAGAGGATGTCCCCGCCGGGCAGCTGGCAGGCGCGGTCGCCGGTGCGGTAGAGCCGGCCCCCCGGAACGGGCCCGAACGGGTCCGGGACGAACGCCTGCGCGGTCAGCTCGGGATCGTCGTGGTAGCCGCGTGCCAACCCCACGCCGCCCACGTAGAGCTCCCCCGGCACCCCGACCGGCACCGGTTCGCCCCGGGTGCCGAGGACGTGGGCGCGCATGTTCCAGATCGGACGTCCGATGGGGACGCCGACGGCGGGCACGGGCCGGTCGCCCGGCTCGTGGCAGGTGACGTCCCAGACCTCGGAGGTGCCGTAGATGTTGAGCAGGCGGCGCCCCGGCAGGCGCCGTCGGAACAGCCGCAGCAGCTCCGGCGTGAGCGCCTCCCCGCTGGTCACCCAGTACACCAACCGGGGAAGAGCCGCGGCGAGGTCGGTCTGGTGCTCCAGCAGCACCCGCAACAGCGTGGGCACCAGCCAGATCCGGGTCACCCCGTGCTCGGCCAGCGCCCGCACCAGCCGTGCCGGGTCGCGGACCTCCTCGTCCGGAATGATCACCGTCGGTACGCCGCGCAGCAACGGCCCGAGCAGCTCCCACAGCGAGTCCACGAAGCCGAGACTGGTCTTCTGGCAGCCGACCTCACCTGCCCCGAACGGGTACTCGTGCCACATCCAGGCCAGCCGGTTCAGCACCTGCCGGTGCGCGACGGCCACCGCCTTGGGGCGGCCGGTGGAGCCGGACGTGTGGAGCAGGTAGGCGAGCGCGTCCGGGTGCACGGCGACGCCGGGATCGGTGTCCGGCGTACCGGGCGGGTCGGTGTGATCCACCGCCAGTACGGCGACGCCGGGCGGGGGCGGCACCCGGGACAGCTCGGAGCGCGTGACCAGTACCGCCGCGCCGGTGGCGGCGAGCAGCGTCGCCATCCGGTCCGGCGGCTGCGCGGGATCCAGCGGCGCGTACACGCCGCCCGCCTTCAGCACCGCGAGCAGTGCCACGGCGGCGTGCGGGGACCGGTCGAGGCAGACCGCGACGACCTGCTCCGGTCCGGCACCGAGGGCGCGCAGGCGGTGCGCCAGCCGGTTGGCGCGGCGGTCCAGCTCGGCATAGCTGATCCGCTCGCCCGCGCAGAGGTACGCGGTGGCCGCCGGCGTCCGGGCAACCTGGGCGGCGAAGAGTTCCGGCAGACTCCGGTCCACCGGAACCGGCCGTCCCGTGCCGTTCCATCCCGTGACCACGGCCTCGTAGCCGGCCGGATCGATGCTCCGCAACCGGTCGCAGCGCCCGTCCGGCTCGCGGACCATCGCCGCCAGCACGGCCGCGTACTCCCGGGCGACGGCCCGGACCTGGGCCGGCGGCAGCTCCGCGGCATCGTAGGACAGTTCGGCGGAGATTCGGGAGGTGGCCGGATCGACGCCGAACTCCGTCCACAGCGGGAAGTTCGTGTCGTCGAAGGTCCTGGCGTCCAGCAACGCCAGCTCGGTCACCCCCTCGAGCAGCCGGTAGACGTGGAACTGGACGAAGTTGAACGCGGTACGCAGCCGGGGCGGCTGGCCACCGGGCCCGGCCATCCGGCCCGCCGGGTACCGCCGGTGGGGCGACATCTCCCGTTCCACCTCGAACGCGTGCCGGACCAGCTCCGTCCACGACCCGGCCGGAACCGTGACGGGGACCGGCACCACGTTGAGGTACAGCCCCAGAGCACGTTCCCCGTCCCGCTCCTCCGGGCGGCCGTTGGTGACCAGACCGGTGAGAGTCGCGGGCTCGCCGGCCCGCAGGCTCATCACCCGCAGGTGCGCCGCGAACAGGACGCTCTTGACCGGCACGGCCGCCCTGCGGGCGAGGCGGTGCAGCCCGTCGCCCACCTCCGGCGGGATCGACACCGGCTCGGCGTGCCGCCGACGGCGGGCCGGCGCGCGAGCGGCACCGGGCTCGGGTGCGGGCTCGGACTCGGGCTCGGACTCGGGCACTGGCCAGCGGGGCAGCGCCGCGCCACTCGCCCCACGCAGCGTGGCCGCCCAGTAGTCGCGATGCGCGGCCGACTCCACGGCCGCAAGTTCGAGGCCGACGTACCGGCGGAAGGTGCTGGCCGGCGCCTGCGCCGCCGGCGCCGCTCCGCCGCGCAGCAGCGCCGCGTAGCTGGTGAACAACTCGGTGAGCATCGACGCCATGCTCCAGCCGTCGAGCATCACGTTGGAGCAGCTGAACGTGGCCTGGAAGGCGTCCGGGCCGCGCAGGTGCACGTGCAGACGGACCAGGGACGGGGCGCTCCAGGAGAACCCGCGCTCCTTCTCCTGATCCAGCCAGTCGGCGATCGCCGCCTCCTGCGCCTGCGGCGCAGCGTCCCGGAGGTCGGTCACGGCGACCGGCACCCGGGCGCCGCGGTGCACGACCTGGCGCGGCTCCCGGAACGAGTGCAGGTCGATGGAGGTACGCAGCACCGGGTGCCGGTCGGCGAGCTGGATCACGGAACTGTCGAACGCGTCCGGGTCGAATCGCCCGCGTAAGTGGAAGCTGAACACGTCGTGGTAGATCGAGAAGTCGTCCCGGTACTCGTTGTCGAAAATCATCCCGGCCTGGAGGGCTGTCAGCGGGTACGCGTCTTCCGCGTCGGGCGGAAGCCGCTCGCGCTCCTCGTCCGGGATCAGCGCGAACGGCGCGTCGACCGGACCCGGGGCCCCGGCCGGATCGTCCTGCCGCCCGCCCGGCGTCCGGGCCAGCTCCCGCACGGTCGGGTTGCTGAACAGGTCCCGCAGGGACAGCGGCACGCCGCGTTCCCGGGCCAGCGCAAGCACCTCGATGGCGCGGATCGAGTCGCCGCCGAGGGCGAAGAAGTTGTCCTGTACGCCCACTCGGTCCAGCCCGAGCACAGCCGCCAGGACGCTGGCGAGGATCTCCTCACCCGGCGTCGCGGGCGGCACGAAGGTGCCCACGTCCGGGCGGGTGTCGCCCGGCGCCGGCAGGGCGGCCCGGTCCAGCTTGCCGTTCGCGGTCACCGGCAACGCGTCCAGCAGCATCAGCGGCGACGGGATCAGGTGCGCGGGCAGGCGCTCACGCAGGAAGTCGAGCAGGTCCGGGACGGCGGGCGCGGCACCGGGCGCCGCCACCAGGTAGCCGACGAGCTGGGCCGGGCCGGCCGGTGACACCCATGCCAGCACGGACGCGTCCGCGACCTCCGGGTGCTCGCGCAGCACAGCCTCGATCTCGCCCGGCTCGATCCGTTGGCCGCGCACCTTGACCTGGCGGTCCAGCCGGCCGAGGTACTCGATCGCCCCGTCCGGGCGGCGGCGGGCGCGGTCGCCGGTCCGGTACAGCCGGGCACCCTGCCGCACCGCGAAGGGGTCCGGCACGAACCGCTCGGCGGTGAGGTCCGCCCGGCCGAGGTAGCCGCGGGCCAGCCCGAGGCCACCCAGGTACAGCTCGCCGGCGACACCGACGGGAACCGGGTGGAGCCGCTCGTCGAGCACGTGCACCGAAGTGTTGGCGATGGGATGTCCGATCGGGACGGTCGGGCCCGTCGACCCGTCGCCGGCACCGTACGCCCAAGCGGTGACGTCGATGGAGGCCTCGGTCGGGCCGTAGAGGTTGTGCAGCCCCGCATCGAGCGTCGCGGCGCAGCGTCGGGCGAGCTCGACGGGGAGCGCCTCCCCGCTACAGATCACGTGGCGCAGGCTCCGGCACCGCTCGCTGCCCGGCTCGTCGAGGCCGAGTTCGTCAAGGAAGGGGCGCAGCATCGACGGGACGAAGTGCACGGTGGTGACGCCCGCGGTGGTGATCAGGTCGGCCAGGGCCGCCGGGTCCCGGTGCACACCGGGATCGGCGACCACCATCTGGGCGCCGGCCAGCAGCGGCCAGAAGAACTCCCACACCGACACGTCGAACCCGAACGGCGTCTTCTGCAGCACCCGGTCGCCGGGCGTGAGCCGGTAGGTCTCCTGCATCCACAGCAGCCGGTTGAGCAGGCCCTGATGGGTGCTCATGACCGCCTTCGGCGTACCGGTCGAGCCGGAGGTGTAGATCACGTAGGCGAGGCTGAGCCCGCCCGGACGACCCGACGGCGGGCCGACCGGTACCCCGGCGGAGCCGGCTGGAAACGGTTCCAACGCGACCCGGGGCACCCCCTCCAGGCCGGCCGGCTGCCCGGCCGCGTGGGTGAGCACGGCGGTGGCGCCACAGTCACGCACCAGGAAGGAGAGCCGCCGGGCCGGATGTCCCGGGTCCAGGGGCGCGTACGCGCCACCGGCTTTGAGTACGGCCAGCAGGGCCACCACCAGCTCGACCGAGCGCTCCAGGCACACCCCGACGACCCGGTCCGGGCCGACCCCGAGCAGCCGCAGGCGGTGCGCCACCTGATTGGCCCGCTCGTCCAGCTCCCGGTAGGTCAGCCGGACCTCGCCGTGCCGGACCGCCACCGCGTCCGGCGCCCGGGCGACCTGGCAATCGAACAGGTCGACCACGGTCCGGCCGGTGTCGATGTCCGCTCCGGTGCCGTTCCCGCCGGCGACGAGCTGCTCGTGCTCCGCCCGGCCGAGCAGGCTGGCCCGCCACAGTGGACGGTCCGGGTCGGTCAGCGCGGCGGCCAGCAGGTTCCGGTAGTGGTCGGCGAAGCGCGCCACCGTGGCGGGGTCGAATATGTCGCTGTCGTATTCGACCGCGGCGGCCACCCCGTCGGCGTCCTCGGTGAGCACCAGGGTCAGGTCGAGCTTGGTGGTGCCGTTGTGCAGCGGGACATGTTCGACGGCGAGCTGGGCCGTCGAGAGCGGCGGCTGCGGCGCGTTCTGCAGGACGAACATCACCTGGAACAGCGGCGCATGACTCAACCGCCGCACCGGCCGCAACTCCTCCACCAACCGCTCGAACGGCAACCCCCCATGCTCCAACCCACCCACCACCACATCCCGAACCCGACCCACCAACCCCCGAAACGACACCCCACCCGACACACCAACCCGCAACACCAACGTATTAACAAAAAAACCGATCAAACCCTCCAACTCCGCCCGCGACCGATTCGCCACCGGCGTACCCACACACACCTCACGCTGACCCGAATACCGCGACAACACCACCACGAACCCCGCCAACAACGTCATGAACAACGTCGCACCCACACCCCGCCCCACCCCCACCAACCCCTCCACCACACCCCGCTCCAACCGGAACCGGTGGTATCCGCCGCGATAGCTCTGCCGGGGCGGGCGGGGGCGGTCGGTGGGCAGTTCCAGCGCGGCCGGGGCGCCGGCCATCGCGTCCCGCCAGTACGCCAGCTCGCGGTCGAGCACCGGGCCGCGAAGCCGGTCGCGTTGCCAGGCGGCGAAGTCCGCGTACTGGATCGGCAGCTCCGGCAGCGGGCTCGGGTGTCCGGCCGCGAAGGCCGCGTAGAGCGTGGTCAGTTCGCCGACCAGGACCCCGGTCGACCACCCGTCGGAGACGATGTGGTGCATGGTCAGGACCAGCAGGTGCTCGTCCGCGCGCAGCCGCAGCAGCGCGGCCCGCAGCAGCGGCCCGGTCGCGATGTCGAACGGCCGCCGCGCCTCGGCGACGGCGTGGTCAAGCGCCGCTGCCTCGCGCTCCGGCTCCGGCACCCCGGTCAGGTCACGCACGTCCAGCACCGCGACGCCGCCGGTGAATTCCTGGCGGACCTGGCCGGATCGGATCGGGTACGTCGACCGGAGCACCTCGTGGCGCCGGCACACCTCGGCGACCGCGCGCCGCAGCGCCGACACGTCCAAGACGCCTCGGGTACGGACCACCTCGTAGATGGTGTACGCGGGGCTCTCCGGCTCGTACTGGTGCAGGAACCACATCCGCTGCTGGGCGAAGGAGAGCGGCGCCTCGTCGTGCCGGGCCCGGGGCACGATGCTGTCCCGGTCCGCCCGCCGCTGCTCGCGCAGCCGATCCAGCAGGGCTCGGCGCTCCGGCGGCAACGCGGCGATCCGGCTGGTCCACTCGGTCACGGCGCCTCCGGCTTCTGGGCGTTCAACAGCAGTTCCACCTCTTCGTCGGTCATCCGCTCGACGGCCTCGACGAGGGCGGTGAGATCCTCGTCCCGGTCCACACCGGACAGCCGGCGTTCGACCTCGGCGGCCAGGCTCGCCACGGTGTCCGCCTCGAACAGCACCCGGAGCGGCAGGTCGACGTCGAGGCTCCGACGCAGCCGGGCCACGACCTGGCTCGCCAGCAGGGAGTGCCCGCCGAGGTCGAAGAAGCTCTCCTCGACACTGATCCGGTCCCGGCGCAGCACCTCCGCCCACACCTGGGCGACCTGGTGCTCGACCGGGGTCCGGGGTGCGACGTAGGTGCGGGATCCGGTCGTGAGGTCCGGCGCCGGCAGTGCCTTGCGATCCACCTTCCCGTTCACGTTGAGCGGCAGCGATTCGAGCGGAACGAAGACGCCCGGCACCATGTACTCCGGGAGCCGGTCACGTAGGAAGGCGCGCAGTACCTCCCCGGAGACCGGCCCGGGATCGGCGACCACGTACGCCACCAGCCGCTTGTGCCCGGCGCCGTCGTCGTGCGCGACCACGACCGTGTCCCGCACGGCGGGGTGTTCGGCGAGCGCCGCCTCGATCTCGCCCGGCTCGATCCGGAAGCCGCGCACCTTGACGAGGTGGTCGTTGCGTCCCAGGAACTCGATCGCGCCGTCGGGGCGGAACTGGCCGACATCCCGGGTGCGGTAGAGCCGCGCACCGGGCACGCCCGAGTACGGGTCGGGCAGGAACGTCCCCGCGGTGCGTTCCGGATCGGACAGGTAGCCGCGGCCCACGCCCACTCCCCCGATGTACACCTCGCCGGGTACGCCGACCGGGCAGGGCTGGAACCGCTCGTCGAGGACGTACGCCCGCATGTTGCCGATCGGACGCCCGATCGGCACGATCGGCGCCGCGTCGTCCGCGGGCGGCGGTTCGAGCAGGGGCAGGTGGCACTGGTCGTCCGAGCACTCGGTCGACCCGTACGTGTTGAGCATCGGGACGTCCGGGTAGACGGCGAACCAGCGGCGGCACAGCTCGGCCATCAGCGCGTCGCCGGTGGGCACCATCCAGCGCAGCCCGCCCAGCCGTGGGCGCAGCGCGCCGAGCGTGTCGGCCTCGTGCACCATCTGGCGCAGCACGGATGGGACCACCTGGAGGACGGATATCCCCCGGCGTTCGGTCTCGGCCAGCAGCGCGGCGGCGTCGTGGGCGATCTCGTCGGGAATGATCTCCGTACAACCGCCGCAGGTCAGCGCGGCGAGGAACTGCCACACCGAGACGTCGAACGACTGGGGACCGTTCTGCGCCACCACGTCCGCCTCGGTGATGCCCAGGTCGCGGATCTTGGCGGTCAGGTGGTTGACCAGCCCCGCGTGCTCCACCATGACGCCCTTCGGGGTCCCGGTGGAGCCGGAGGTGTAGAGCAGGTAGCCGAGATTGCCGGGCACCGCACGCCGGTCCGGGTCGCCGCCGACCCGGTCCACGGCGGCGGCCCGCAGCGCGGAGAGGAGACACAGCTCGGGCCGGTTCTCCTCGGGAAGCCCGGCGCAGACCGTGCCGGCCAGGTCCGCGTACGCGTCGGCGGCGAGCACGAGCCCGCAGCCGGAGTGCGCCACCATCGCCCCGAGTCGGGCGGCCGGCTCGGCCGGGTGCAGCGGGGCGTAGGCGCCGCCGGCCTTGAAGATGGCCAGCAGGGCGACGAGATAGTCCACGTCCCGATCGGCGAGCAGGCCGACCAGTACCTCCGGCCCGACCCCGCGGTCGATCAGCACCCGGGCGAGCTGGTTCGCCGCCTCGTTCAGCTCGGCGTAGGTCAGCTCGCGGTCGCCGCACCGCACGGCGATCCGGTCGGGCGTGGCCGCCGCCTGCGCCGCCACCAGCTCGTGCACGCAACGGTCCACCGGCGCGGTGCACGCCGTGTCGTTCCAGTCGTGCAGGATCTGGCGCCGCTCGCCCCCGGTGAGCATGGGTAGCGAACCAACCGGGCGGTCCGGCTCGGCGGCGGCCGACGCGAGCACGGAGCGCAGATGCTCCAGCATCCGCTGGATCCGGTCCGCGTCGAACAGGTCGGAGCTGTACTCGACGATCCCGGTCAGCCCGCCGTCGGCCGGTTCCAGTTCCAGGGTCAAGTCGTACTTGGCGGTGCCGTTGTCCACCGGTACCGACTCGGTGTGCACACCCGGCAGGCTCATCGCCGGACGCGGCGCGTTCTGCAGGATGAACATCACCTGGAACAGCGGCGCATGACTCAACCGCCGCACCGGCCGCAACTCCTCCACCAACCGCTCGAACGGCAACCCCCCATGCTCCAACCCACCCACCACCACATCCCGAACCCGACCCACCAACCCCCGAAACGACACCCCACCCGACACACCAACCCGCAACACCAACGTATTAACAAAAAAACCGATCAAACCCTCCAACTCCGCCCGCGACCGATTCGCCACCGGCGTACCCACACACACCTCACGCTGCCCCGAATACCGCGACAACACCACCACGAACCCCGCCAACAACGTCATGAACAACGTCGCACCCACACCCCGCCCCACCCCCACCAACCCCTCCACCACACCCCGCTCCAACCGGAACCG
>NZ_JAWQRR010000060.1:0-101689 GCF_033446045.1 Plantactinospora sp. KLBMP9567
CGAAGACTCGCACCCGGGCCGACAGCTTCGGCGGTACGTCGAGTACGGGTTCACCGTCGGCGACCAGACGCTGAGCGATGTGCCGGCCGATGCCGGAGCAGCCTTCGACCGCCCACACCCGATCGCTGAAGGCTCGGCCGGCTGTCAGCATCTGCTGGTCCCCCTCGGCGTCGGTGGCGAAACGGGCCCGGGCCAGGACTTTCTCTTGTTCGTTGATGGCCTCGATCGTGGCCGACCGCTTGTGTGGGTCCATCCCGATCACGACTCGACTCATGCGCTACTTCCTCCCATTTTGGCTATTGCTTGATGCCGAACGGGGAGGGCAAAGCTACTTCGAGCTGGACAAGTCCCTCTTGAGCCACTCCCCGGTCGGTAGCCGGCGGGCGCATGCCAGATGATAGTCACACCCTGGATCCGGGTGGACAGCCGCAAAGAGAGCGATCCTGTGGGCGCTCACGTAATTGACCTGGGGTCGGCTCACGTTATTGGTCCGACCCTGGGCGACCACTGGCGGGGCATGATTGCAGGGTGCTGGTCGAGGTTGAGAAGGTCCGCAGGTTCGCGTGGAGCCCTTTCCCGGTGGTTCAGGTCGAAACGCCTGTGGGTCGGACCGCGGTGCCGTGGTGCGGCGCGCCGGATGCTGCCCTTGGGCGCCACCATGTCGAGTGGACGATCAACACCGAGATCAGTTGGGGTCTGAACGCGGAACTCGCGGCTGAGCCTGGACCGGCGATCCTGGCGGGTGGACATTGCGTCATCCTGCGTGGGCGTCTGCGGTTGAGCCCGGACGGTGTTGGCGTGCTTGATCTGAACGGGTCGATGATCTTGCTGGATTTCGTTGAGCGTCCGCCGGCGGAGGCCGACGCCAGCTGGGTGCAGATCTATGTCCCTCACAAGGATGTCCAATTGCATCCGTTCGAGCTCTAGTAGGACTTTGTTAAGTTGTTACGGCGTGTTGCTTGTAGGCGTTTGATGGCGGTGCTTGGCTGCTGCGTGTGGATGAGGCCCGGCTGGCGCAGCTTCGGCGGCAGCTCGAGGGGTTCGCGGCGGAGGTGTTCGCGGGGCTACCTCGGGTGGATCAGCGTGAGACGGGTGTGCGGTACCTGCGTGGGTTGATGCTTGATGGGCGTCGTAAGTCGATGCAGCCGATGGCTGCTCGTCTCGGGGTGGATCATCAGCAGTTGCAGCAGTTCCTGACCTCGTCGACGTGGGACGTGACCGGGGTGCGGCGGCGACTCGCGACGACCGCGGTCGAGGTGGTGACGCCGCGGGTGTGGGTGGTTGACGACACTGGTTTCGTCAAGGACGGTCCCGCGTCGGCGTGTGTGGCCCGGCAGTATTCCGGGACACTCGGCAAGGTCGGCAACTGCCAGATCGCCGTCAGCGTTCACGCCGCGACCGACGTCGCTTCTGCGGTGCTCGACTGGCGGTTGTTCGTCCCGGAGTCCTGGGACGAGACCTGCGTGCCCGACGAGGCCGGGAAAGTCGTGAACGGTCACGCCCGCCGCCTGCGTCGCCAGCCAGTCACCCTGGACGAGGCTGGGAGGAAGAAACCTCACGCGCGCAAGGAGGTGCCGCGCGAGGAGCAGGTCACACAGATCGTCCGGCGGCGGACAGCGTCGAAGATCCCGGACGACCAGCGTTACCGGCCGAAATGGCTGATGGCGTTGGAGATGATCGACGAACTGGCCGATTGGAACCTGCGGCCGCCGCTGCTGACCGCGGATGCCGGTTACGGCCAGGTCGCCGAGTTCCGGCAAGGCCTGACCGACCGCGGCATCACCTATATCGTGGCGACCACCTCAAGCACCACCGCCCAGCGTGGTCACGCCGAACCCGTCGACGTTGCCTACGCCGGAGTCGGAAAACATCCCGTCCCGCGATATCCGCACCCAGCCCGCAGCGTCAAAGACCTCGCCCTCGACCACGGCGCTCACCACGCCACGCTCGTGCACTGGCGTGAACGGCTGGCCACAGCTGACAGCACCAGCGACCGACCCACCGGCACACTGTCCGGGTACTTCTTCGCCCTGCGAATTCGCCCTGCCGGGAGAACCGTCCGACGCGGCACACCACAGCAGGAAGACGGCGTCCTGCCCGACTGCTGGCTGCTCGTGCAATGGCCACCCGGCCACGACGAACCCACCGACTACTGGCTGTCCGACCTGCCCGCCGACACCAGCCTGACCGATCTGGTCCACCTCGCGAAGAGCCGCTGGCGCATCGAACACGACTACCGCGAACTCGAAACCGGCCTCGGACTCGACCACTTCGAAGGCCGCTCCTGGATCGGCTGGCACCGCCACGTCACCCTCGCCACAGCCGCCCAACTGTTCCTCACCCAGCTCCGGCTCACCCACCCAAAAGCAGCAGGGCAGTCCTGAGCCTCTATGCCGTCCTCCGGCACCTGCAATACCAACTCGCCACCTGGCTCGGCTTCTGCCCACGCTGCCACCAACCCGTACCGACCTAACAAAGTCCCATTAGGCGCCGGCCGCACTGTCAGCGTCGACTAACCGACACGTAAGCGCTACTAATAGGCAGACGTTGTACTGGTACTTCCACCGATGGGAGGACGCCGGCGTGCCGGAGAGACTCTCGCCGGGTCCCCATCGCCGGTGGCGGTTCGTTAGACTGCCGCGGTTATCAACGGGGAGGGTGGCGTACGCATGCGGAAGATGGCATTGGCGGTGGCCGTGCTGGCCGGTGGCGCTTCGTTCGTGACGGCCGGGTGCGGATCGTCGGAGGGTGGCCGGTCGGTGTCGGTCGCGGCGTCGGCGACGAGTGGCGCACCGGCGCAGGAGCCGTCGGCGACCGTCGCGCCGACGGCGACGGCCGCGTCTTCGCCGACGCCGCGCAAGCCCGCGAAGTCGCCGGGCCGGTCGCCTGCGCCCAGGCGAACGACGTCCGCCGCGACGGGGTCGGCGCCGCCCTGGTGCATGCTGGCGGACCTGCGCTTCTCGTTGAGTCTGGGCAGTGGCGGCGGCGTGGGTATTCCCGGTTCGCTGCTTATGACCAACACGTCCGTGCGCCGCTGCGCGTTGTCGGGCTACCTGCTTCTGACCTGGCGTGACGCCAACGGCGCAGTGATTGCGGTGAGCGTGAACAAGCGACCCGACCCGCAAACCCCGCACACCGTGGCCATCGCGGCCGGAGGCCGGGGCATCGTCGGGCTCGGCTGGCAGCGTTACAAGAGCGAACCGCCGCCGGTGCTATGCACGCCGGTCCCCAAGACGCTCGAGGTCCGGCTGCCACCGACGGTGCAGAACCCGCACCCGGAGAACGGTCCCGCCAAGCGGATCTCTTGGTTCACGGGTGACAGCGCGGGCATGTGCGGGCCAAAGGTGGACATGCTGCCGGTCGACGTCGTGTCCTGACGGATTTCGGCCGGATAGCGCCGCCAGCCGCGCTCGCACCGCGGTGGACCGCGGTGCGGGCGTGCGGACGCCGGTACGATCGACGCCCTGTGGGATCGGGTGAGAGCGTGTAGCGCGTCTGGGAGACGGATGGATCGTATTGACCGTGAACGTCTCACCATGGCTACGGTCACGGTCGACGTCGAACTTCTCAGGAACTGGGCCAATGTAGAACCGGCGTTGGGGTGGAGGGACGGCGGGTCCGGCATTTGCAATGCTAATCATACGGTCCAATCATGAAGCGGCAGGTATAAGAGCGCGTTTCAGATGTGGGTCAGTCGGGTGTGTCGTACTGCGGGTCCGATCGATGAGGGGCCATGGCTCGGTAGCCAGGTATGGAGCGAGTGCGGCGGTACCCGTCTGACCTGACCGACGCCCAGTGGGAGATCATCGAGGTGATACTGCCCGGCCAGAAGTGGATGGGTAGACCGGAGAAACATCCCCGTCGGGCGATCATCGACGCGATCCTGTACGTGCTGCGTACCGGCTGCCCGTGGCGGTACCTGCCGGTGGACTTCCCGCCCTGGCGGACGGTGTACGGGCACTTCAAGCGCCTGAACAAGCGGGGTGTGGTCGAACGGATCCTCACCGAGCTGCGCGAGCAGGTCCGCCTCGCCCACGACCGTGAGCCGGAACCGACGGCGGGATCATCGACTCGCAGTCGGTCAAGGCCGCCGACACCGTTCACGGGGACAGTCGTGGCTACGACGCGGGCAAGAAGATCAACGGCCGGGTGCGGTTCATCGTCACCGACACCCTCGGGCTCCTGGTCACCGTCTGGGTCCTGGCCGCCTGCTGGCAGGACCGCGACGGCGGCAAAGGCGCCCTCCTCGCCACGTACGCGACGACCCCGATCCGGCACATCCTCGCCGACCAGGGCTTCGCCGGCCGGCTCGTGGAATGGGCCCGGACCCGCCTGAACACCACTCTGGAGATCGTGCGTAAACCCCCAGAGCAGCGAGGTTTCTCCGTCCAACCCAGACGGTGGGTGGTGGAAAGGACCCTGGCCTGGTTGACCGCGCACCGCCGCCTGGCCCGCGACTACGAGACCGACCCCACCACCGCCGAATACATGATCCGCTGGACCGCGATGATCGGCATGCTCAACCGCCTCACCCGAGGACGCCCCGCCACCCGACAAGCCCGCCGAACCTTCAACACACCCGACTGACCCACATCTAAAACGCCCTCTAACGCGCCTTCCTCATCTGCCACCGTTCGTGCGCGGCCGGTGTCGCAGACAGCAGGGCGTCCAGGCCGGCAGCCGATCCTCCGGGACGTTGCCGTGTCAGGTTGAGCGGTCGGTTCGGGGCACGATCGGGTCGATGGGCTGGCCGGGACTATGCTCGACCTCGAGCCAGTCGGCGAGATCGAACCCGCTGCCACACATGCCGCAGGCGGCCCGGCCGAACAGGTACGTGAGACCGTCCGCCAGAGTCGTGTCGCCGCCCTCGGCGGCGACACCGTGCACCCACCTACCGATGCCCGTCAAATCCTCCGGCGCGGCAGGGGCAAGCGAAACCCGGTGGATGTCGCCGTCGTTGTGGTCGCGGACCGCCGAGTACCGGCCGTAGTCGCCGATCACGATCGCGAGACGGGTAGCGCAGTGTGGGCAGTGCAGGTGGTAGTGCTCATCGGTGAAATCCAAGCTGATCGAGGCCCAGAACGTGTACCCGGCAAAGGCGAGCGTGTCCTGTAGCCGCCCGACCAACTCAGGACCGGCACATCCCCGCAGGCGCGCCTGGGCGAGACGGTGCAGCACCGTGAGGGCCTGCGGGTTGGCCCGCACCAGGTCGTCGTGCTCGTCGTACCGGTGCAGAGTTCGTACGACCAGGCGCCGCGGCGAGGTCCAGCGCCCGGTCGCGATGCTCGTTGGTGCCGGACTGCGCGAGCCGGGCGAGTTCAGGCAGCGCGGCGAACCCCGCCGAGCAGCAACACTCTCCCTCTACAACGAGCCGGTCTTCCCCTCTACAACGAGCCGGTCTTCGAGTTCGTCCCACGCGCTGGTATCGGACTGGCGCGCGAGCCGATCGAGCAGCACGCCGACGCTGATACCAGAGTCGCCCCGCACATCCCACGTCGAGCGCCAACCGATCACCGAATGATTCAACACCACCTCCGTCAAACCCCTAGGAGCACACAGCGCCGTGAGCCGCCGCCCGAGCACTCGGTCAAGATCCGGCATCCGCTTCTGCCGTTGCGACACGAGGTCGCACTTTGCGAGTGGACTCGCAGTTAGGAGGACCGACATCTCGTCGGTGGTGTAGTCCCGGGCGCGTGCTTGCTGCCCTCACCCGAGGCGAGGTGCGCGGTGCAGACCACCAGCATCCTGGCGACGGATCGCAGGCACAGCATCTCGCGCTTCTCAGCGCCCCTTCTGCGCGTGCAGGTCATGCGCCGCGGCTGCGGGTCGGGCAGGACGCCCTCGTTGTAGATTCGCCCTTGACGCCGTGCTGCGGATGATTGACGGCCATGTTGAACTGTCCGGCAACCAGGTCGAGCGTGCCCGCAGCACGGGCGGACGGCTGCGGGACGGCCGGTGGCGCCGCGGTCGCGGTCGGCGTACCGACCAGACCTCCGGCCGCGGTGAGCAGTAGCGCGACGATCAGTGGCCTGATCCTCAGCGGTCCCCCAAACCGTGCGGGGACGCAAACACGACGAGCGCGCCCCGGTCACGTCATGCCGGTGATCATCTTTACCGATGTCTCAGGCCGCCGCCGCAACAGGAACAGGTGCGCTCACCTCGAAGCTGCCGACGGCACCCGTCACGATCCATTCCGAAGCGATCCCGCACTCACGTTTCGAGCAGGCGGATCGCCTCGTCCACCAGCCGCGCGGCATCTCCACGCTGGTTCTCCGGTCGCTTGGTGAAGCGGATGAGTTCCAGATGGTTGACCAGGTCGGTGAACCGCCGCGGCGGCTCCCTGCCCTCGTACGGCACGACCTCGTACAGCGTGCTCTCGAAGGAGATGCTGAACTCGTCGAGGTCGATGTCACCCCGGCTGAGCGCCTCGCGCAGCTCCGTCAGCCGTTCCGCGCCTGCTCGCCGCTCAATGGGTTATCACCGTCACGACCCGGCCCTCCCGGCTCACGATTACCTGAAGCATTCCCAGCATATGCGAGTAGTTCCCGTTGTCCTGCCGAACGCCGCGAACATTGCGGATCACGTACTCGACCCAGGCCGGCGAGACTCCCCGACCGTGGTCGTAGCCTCCTCCGGCCTGCCGGATCTGTGGCATGCCTCCCGTCGTCCCACCCTCGTCCGGGCCGGGCCTCGGCGAGTAGCGGAGCCCGCTCGGCTGCATCCGGTCGACGGCATGCCGGCTGTAGAGCCGGTTGCCGATCTTCGCGTACGTCTGGCCGTTGGCAACGACCTTCGGGTAGTTGTTCCAACTCGTCCAGAGCAGACCCCCTGCTGGCGAGGGGCAGACGATCCCGGCGCCCCGGGCGGCGGCACGCTGTGCCAGGGGCCCGGCCAGCCCGCCACCACCTGCGGTGGCGCCCCCCAGGCGAAGTCGTTGGCGGCGTCGCCCCAGGTGTAGTCCTGGCCGGTGGCGGCGGCGACCCCGGATCCGTAGAGGGCGCTGCCTGCGCCGCCGCCGACGACCGTACCGGCGAGCTGGGTGGCTCCGGCCCCGGCTCCGGTGATGCCGGCGTAGGCTCCCGCGCCGGCGCTGCCGGCCGCGCCCATGGTGGCGCCGGTGAGCGCGCCCGCCGCCGCTCCGATGGCCACCTTCTTGATGCAGGTGTTGCGGTCGTCGCCGCTGAGCCAGCAGTCGATGCCGCCGACGACTCCACCAGCGACGCCGCCGATGATGGCGGTGCAGACGATCGGGCACAGCCCTGTGGGGTCGGTGAGGACGGTCGGCCGGTTGTAGCCGTAGTGATAGGTCTGGGTGAACGGAGTGCCCATCGCGGCCGGCAGCGGGTCCGGGCTGGTGAACCGGCCACTGGTCGGCTCGTAGTCGCGGGCTCGCATGTCGTAGAGGCCGGTGAGCTGGTCAAGGTACTGGCCGTGGAACCGCAGCGGGTTGGCCGGGTAGGTCCCGGTGGCGGTGACCGGCTCCCCGTACGTCGCTGACGCTGCGGGACAGGACGTCGACCCGTCCCGCCAGCTCTGCCAGCCTGGACGCGATGCTGCGCAGATAATCCGGGTCGGCCGATATGTCGCTCATGAAGTCTCCTCGGCCGGGGGAAACTGTTCGGTCGGGTAGAGATCGGGGAATCGGCCGCCGGATGCCGAACGTATGACCCGCACAAGCGCCTCGGGTGGTTGCTCGAAGCGGTCGAGGGGTACGTCGAGGATCCAGCGGGACGGGTTGACCAGACGTTGGGCTAGGTGTGTCACGGGGGAGGCCCGGACGGTCGCGTCGGTCGGGCCGGCCTGTCCGGGTGCCCGCCTTGCGAAGATCAGTCGACGCGACCGGCGTGGTCGGGCCGTGACGACGACGTGGTCCAGTTCCGTCCAGGCGACGGATCCGGTGACGGCGCCGGACCAGTGCGCCCCGGCGTCGTCGAGCACCAATGTGAAGTCCCTGAGCAGCGCCGCCTGGCGGCGGAGGTACCGGCCGACGAACATCAGCGGCGCGGCGACGCAGATCCCCCGGCCGGCCCAGAGGAACAGACCGGTGGCGAACCGTAGATCGTCCCCGGACGCCCACCGGATGCCGAGCAGCACGACGGCGACGATCGCCACGACGGTCGAGACGGCCAGCAGCGCACCGCCCGCGAATTCCATACCCTGGCCGAGCGCCGAGCGGGACGCTCCACCGGCAGAGCGAGTCCGGACCGTTGATCGAGCCTCGGGCGATACATCCATTCGCGGCCTCCGATCGAACTCGCATCGACGGTATGGTGAGGCATCGCTGGGTGGTCGAGAGGTGGACCCATGGTAATGAGCGGCGAGCCCGAGCGGGACCCCGTCGCCGATTCGGTGCTGGCCACTCTGGACCGGGTCAGCGGACATGGGCGGTCCGAGGACGGGCTGGAACGGGCCGCCATCGACGGTGGCGGCATCCCGCGCGAACTCAGCATCGACGGTGAGGCGATGCGGCAGGCACCTGCGGCACTGAGCGCATCGATCCTGGAGGCGCTGCGCCACGCACATGAGGATCTGCGCGTTCAGGTGGGACAGGAGCTTGCCCGGGCCGCCGATGCGGGCGACCCTACCGGTGCGCCGTCTGCTGCGGCCGATGCCGCCCGCGTCGCCGATGATCTCGATCGAATGGCCCAGGACATGTCCGGGGAGTTCGACACGATGCGTCGACGCCTCTTCGACGCATGCCATCCTTCCGGGCGCTCCCGGTGCCGCCGTGACGCTGGCCGCCTCGGGCGCGCAGGGTGCACAGGGTGGAGACGGCGAACGACGCGGCGTTGATGACGAAGGCCAACCGCCAGCCGATCAGGGTCACCGCCGCCGCGCCGGCCAGGCCGCCCACCGCCTGCAGCAGGAGGCCGTTGACTGGTGGCCGAGGCGCCTGGACCGGTCGCCGTCACCGTCGCATGTGCATTGGGCGCCACCGGTGCGGGCATCGCGATGGCCGTCGCTCTCGCCGAGGCGTTGCGCCGGGCGGCGGACGGCCAGGCGGTCGGGCAACTCGCCGCACCGTTGGCGGCCGCGGTGGTCGCGGTCGCCGCCCGCAGCACGCTGCTGTGGGTACGGGACCTCGCGGCGACCAGGACGGCCGCTGTGGTGAAACTGCGCCTGCGTGACAGGCTGACCCGCCGGCTGCTGGAACTCGGTCCCGGTGGGACGGCGGGCCGCCCGGTCGGCACCATCCACACCGCCGTCGCCGACGGTGTGGAGGCTCTCGACGCGTACGTCGGCTTCTACCTGCCGCAGGCGGTGGTGAGCGTCGTCGGACCGGCGCTGGTCGTGGCGGTCCTGGCCGTCGTTGATCCGGTCAGTGCGGTGGTCGTCGGTGTCGCGGTCTTCCGGTGACGGTGTACGTCGCCACCGCGCTGATCACCACGGCGGGGACGGCGTTGGCGGTCGCCGTCGCCGGACTGCGGCACGCCGACGGAGCGGTGGACGCGGCGGCCGTGCTGCTGGTGCTGCTGCTGGCGGCCGAGGCGTTCCGGCCACAACTGTTGGTGGGCGCGTTGGTCGGTGAGGGTGTGGGGGCCATTCCAACTGGAGCTGCAGAACTACTGGTACGAAGGGTTCTCGGGGGCATCTTCGCACTGCTCGACGCACCCCCGCCGGTGACCGAACCAGCCGAGGCGCGGGCGGCGCGCTGGGACGGAGGACCCGTCGAGGTGCGGTTCCGGCAGGTCAGCTAACAGCCTGCATCTCGCCCACGAGTCGTATGTCTCGATGCTCACCGCCGTGCTCGTCACGTGACGTCGCTCCGGAAGCCAGGGGTGCGCGCTCCGGGTGAGGGCGAGGCCCGTGCGGAGGCGGATGCGCGCGCCGCCGAGGGAGCCCGGCTCTGCGTGCCGCTGCTGTTGGTTCCTCGGCGTGTCCCGGTGTTCCAAGTTGACCTTGACAGAGAGGGGGTGGCGGTGCAGGTAGGCCGCCGGACCGGACTGTGCATGTTGACCAGGACCGGGTAGGTGGGGCCGTGGTCGCCAGTGCCCTGATCTGGTCCGGCTCGAGCGGCTTCACGCCTCCCGCTGGGGACTGTCCGATTCATCAGGCCAGATCGAGCGAGACGGTGACGTAGGCGTGGGCGGGCAGGTTGACCTGGAGGCCGCGTGGGTGCGGGCGGACTCCGTCGTGGGTGGTGGGCGCCACGGCGGTGGGCGCAGTAGGGGTGTTGTGGGACTCGAGGCTCGGGGCGGTGAGGATGCGGGCGGTGTGGCCGGTGACGTCGCGGCCGCGCAGGTCCAGCACGAGCGTGGTCGCGTCCTGGGCGTGGAGATTGGACAGGGATACCAGGGCCGCGTCGTCCTTGACTGTCGCCGACGCAGAGATCGTGGGGAACGGACGGTCCCCGGCGGGGGTGGTCGGGACGTCACGCAGGTGCACGGTCAGCGCGTGCGCGTCGTGGTGGGCGGTGTTCATCTCGAATACGTGGTAGGTCGGGGTCAGCACCAGGGCACCGGTGTCGGGGTCGGTGAGGATCATGGCTTGCAACACGTTGACGGTCTGGGCGATGTTGGCCATCACCAGGCGGTCGGCATGGCGATGGAAGGCGTCGAAGTGGACCGCAGCGACCAGGGCGTCGCGTAGGCCGTTCTGCTGGTACAGGAACCCAGGGTTGCTGCCCGGCTCGACGTTCCACCAGGTGCCCCACTCGTCGAGCACGAGCCCCACCTTCTGGTGAGGGTCGTAGCGGTCCATCACCGTCGAGTGGCGGGTGAGCAGCTCCTCGACGTGTGCCGCCCGGGACAGGGCGAGGTACCACTCGTCGGTCGTGAACCGGGTGGCCGAGCCCTTGTCCCCCCAGGACCCGGTCATCGTGTAGTAGTGGAACGAGACAGCCTGGAACGGCCCGGGTCGTGAGTCGGGTCCGGTCAGGTCGTCGAACGAGCGCATCAGCGTCTCGGTCCAGTGGTAGTCATCCTCGGCGGCGCCCGCGGCGATGCGATAGACGGTATTATCACCGTGGTTGCGCACGTAGGTACCGTACTGGCGGGCCAGTGAGGCGAACTGCTCGGCGCGCAGGTGCCCGCCGCACCCCCATGCCTCGTTGCCCAGGCCCCAGAACGGGACGCGCCAGGGCTCGTCGCGGCCGTTGCTGCGGCGCAGCGCCGCCATCGGGGAGTCGTCGCCTCGGGTGAGGTACTCAATCCACTCGGACATCTCGCGGACCGACCCGGACCCGATGTTGCCAGAGACGTACGGGTCGGCCCCGAGCAGCTCGCACAGGTCCATGAACTCGTGGGTGCCGAAGGAGTTGTCCTCGACCACGTCGCCCCAGTGGGAGTTGACCATCCGCGGCCGCTGGTCGCGCGGGCCGATGCCGTCGCGCCAGTGGTAGCCGTCGGCGAAGCAGCCGCCGGGCCAGCGCAGGTTCGGGATGTGCATTGCCCGCAGCGCCTGCACGACGTCGGTCCGGATGCCGCGCACGTTCGGGACTGGCGAGTCCTCGCCGACCCAGAATCCGCCGTAGATGCACCGGCCCAGGTGTTCGGCGAAGTGGCCGTAGACATGGCGGGAGACGACGGGACCGGGCAGGTCGAGGTCGATCACGGCGGTGGGAGCAGTCGTGGGCACGACGAGGCCTTTCTCTGTGTTCAGGGGTTAGGGCGGGGTGTCAGTGCGCGCCGGCGGCCCAACGCGCCAGGCGCTGGACCAGCGTCCGGTGGCCCGGGGCGGCATAGGAGGGCAAGCCGTGCCCGAGGACGTCGACCGCGATCCGTGAGCGCCCGTGCGTGCGCACCCAGGCGGCCGGGTATCGCACACCGTCGTGGGCGAACTCGGCCACGACAGTCGAGCGGCCGAGTCGTTGCAGGCGCAGGTACCGCTCGTCCACGACGTCGAAGTCGCTGAGGCCGGCCAGCGGGTCCGGTCCGGCCGGCGACGCGAGGACGTGGACCGTCGTCGTCCCGGCGGGCGGATGCCACGACAGGCCAGGTATCCACATCGCACCTGTCGCCGGTGCCCAGGCGGGGTAGTCCCGCAGGGAGGAGACGGCTGCGTGCAGCGCGAGCACGCCGATGCCTCGCTCCAGCGCTCTGTCCAGGCCGTCCACCGAGGCCTCGGCGGGCAGCGCCTCGGCCTGGGCACCGCGCCACGGGTCCCCGGCATCGACCAGCAGCAGGTCCACACCGTCCAGACGCGTCATGGTCTCGTCCACACCGTCGACGGCGATCTCGAACCCGGTCTCGGCCAGGATGTCGGCGAGCCGTGTGGAGGTGAGCTCATAGGGGTGCCACGGGTCCGAGTAGCGCCCGCGACCGGAGGCGATCCTCGCGCGCATTCTCAGGCTTCCGGTGCGGCGGGCAGAGGTTCGGGGTCGAGGGGCGGCAGGCCGGCGGCCAGCCGTTCGAGCTCGACGACCACACGTTCGCCAAGTCTCAGCAGCTCGTTGCCGATCGAGCCGGCCACGTGCGGAGTGAGCAGCACGTTCGGCAGGTCCCAGAGCGGGTGGTTCGGCGGGAGCGGCTCGGGGTCGGTGACGTCGAGGACGGCGTCGATGCGGCCCGTGCGCAGCTCGGCGACGAGGGCGTCGCTGTCGACCAGGGAACCGCGGGCGGTGTTGATCAGGGTCGCGCCGTCCGGCATCGCGGCGAGCTGGGCGGCGCCGATCATCCCGCGCGTCTCGGGAAGCTCGGGCGCCTGGACGGATACCACCGGACAGGTCCGCATCAGCTCGTCCAGCCCCGCGACCTCGACCCCGAGCGACCGAGCTTCGGCGTCGCTCAGGTACGGGTCGTGGACGACGACCTTCAGGTCGAAGGGCCGCAGCAGGTCGATCGTCAGGCGGCCGGTGGCCGAGGCGCCCACGATCCCGACCCGGGCGCCGTTGTTGCCGGCCGTCGCCAGCTCGGCCTCGCGGTCGATGAGGTCGCGACGGCGGTCGTACAGGCGTGCCGCGGGCAGGGCGCGCTTGCCCGCGAGCAGGATCGCCGCGGTGGCGAACTCTGCGACTGGCCGCGAGTTGGCCCTCCTGGCGTTCGTCAGCAGCAGCCCGCGGTCCCGGGCTGCGCGGCCCAGCATGTGTCCGGCGCTGCCGGTCGCAGCGAGCACGGCCCGCAGCCGGGGCGCGGCCTGAAGGATCTCGTCGGTCAGCCGTGGCGCGCCCCACCCGGCGACGAGCACGTCGGTGGTCGCGAGCGCGTCCCGCGCGGCCGCGGAGTCGAGCTCGTCGAGGACCACGTGGTGGAGGTCCGCGACGGCCCGCACACGGTGCCGCAGCGTGACGTCGAAGAGATGGTCGGCGAGCGAGGCGGGGCGCATCGTCATCGACACGCGCAGCCGGTCCGTCATCGGAAGCTCCGAGGGTTCGGGCAATCGGTTGGGATAACGTTATCCCGGGAGAGTGACGGTTGCGCAAGAGGGTCGGGGCCACCGGTACGGACGCGGTTCACCCGCGGGGGGCCGCGGTCGACTCACGCACGACGAGCTGGGGCACGACGACGCTGGAGGTCGTGTCGCCATCACCGTCGATGAGTCGTTCCAACAGGCCGAACGCCCGTTCTCCGAGATCCTCGAAGTCCTGGTCGACAGTGGTCAGGGACGGTCGCCACATGGCGACCAGGGGCTGGTCGTCGAACCCGACGACGGAGACGTCCTGGGGGACGCGGACCCCGCGGTCAGACAGGGCACGTATGAGCCCGATGGCGATCTCGTCGTTGCCGCAGAGCACGGCGGTCACGTCGTCGCGTCCGGCGATCCGTTCGCCCCAGCGGTAGCCGGATGCGGCGTCCCACTCGGCGTTCATCACCGTCGGCACGCTCGCGCCCGCCGCCGTCAGCGCGGCACGCCAGCCGTCGGTGCGGCCCGAGTGCTTCCCCGCGGTCGGCCCGGCGACGTGGTGGACCGTGCGGTGCCCGAGCCGCAGCAGGTACGCGGTCGCCTCCCGGGCCGCGGTGCGCTCGTCGATGAGCGCCGCCGGGACCCCGCCCGGGCGGCGGGACCCGCCTCCGGCCACCACGACGGGCAGGTCGTCCGGGAGCAGGTGACGAGCATTGATCCCGGCCCTGTCGAACTCCAGGACGATCGCACCGGCGGTGGGTTGTGCGAGCGCGAGGTCGACCGACCGCTTGAGGTCGTCGTCGCCGCCAGACGCCACCACGGTGATCGTCACCGACATCCCGGCGCGTCGGGCGGCCGTCTCGATGCCTTGCAGGGTGCGCGCGTACCCGTAGTTGGCCGTGGCTCCCGACAGCACCGAGACTAGGGTGCGCCGGCCCGACCGCATGGAGCGGGCGGCCTCGTTCGGCCGGTAGCCGAGCGTCGCGATCGCACGGTGGACCCGTTGAGCGAGCTCGGGGGCGACGTACTTGGTCCCGTTGAGGACGCGCGAGACGGTCGGCACGGACACCTCAGCCTCGCGGGCGACGTCGGCCAGCACCGGTGCGCGATAGCCCTTCTGCGTCCTCATGGATCGAGGATAGCGGGCTCGCGCGGAGCATCGTTTTCCCACGTCGCGTCAGGCGTCGCTTGCCCGCTGGCAACGAGTTGGTAACAAGCTCTTTACACTCTCCCGCGATTGCCTAGGATAACGATATCCCGAGCGGATGCTCATTGGTGAACGGTACGGCGGGGAGGTCGGAACTACCCCTGCCGGCGGCGTCGGCAGGGGTGTCGTATGCCGGTGAGAACGACTCCCCGTTCGACGGAGTGACGGGGAGGCGCACAGGCGGTCTCGAAGGAGAGAGCTGATGAGGATCAACCGCACCCGCTGGGTCTCGGCGGTGATCGCCGCGGCGGCGGCCTTGAGCCTGGCTGCCTGTTCCGGCGCGGAATCCAAGCCGCAAGGCCTCGTGTCCGTCGAGATCTGGGGCTGGGACGCCGAGGTCGGTAAGCAGATGGTCGATGCGTTCAACGCGTCTCAGGACGAGGTCAAGGCCACCTACGTGCTACAGGCCGACAACGTCGCGACCCAGACGAACTTCCGCAACGCCTTCGAGGCCCGCCAGCAGTTGCCGTGCCTGGTCCAGGGCTTCGGACCGCTCACCACGGCGGTGGTCAACGGCTGGGCGCAGGACATCACCGACGCGGTCACGCCCCTGAAGGACGTCTTCAGCGACGGCGCGCTCGCATCGGCGAAGGTCAACGACCGCTACTACGGCACCCCGACCGGCTCCGACGGCCAGTTCCTGATCTACAACAAGGCCACCTTCGACGCGGCCGGCGTGTCGGTCCCGACGACGTGGGAGGAGTTCGTCGAGACGGGCCACATGCTCAAGGTCAAGGGCATCGACGTCACCAACCTCGCGGGCGAGGACCCGACCACGCTCATCAATCTCTCCCAGATGGCGGGCGCCGAGTGGTTCGCGATCGACGGCGACCGGTGGGTCGTGAACTTCCGCGACGAAGGCACGCTCAAGGCGGCCAACATCATCCAGCAGCTGATCAACGACGATCTGGTGTCGAACCAGACATACCAGGACCGCCCGGCGCTGTACGCGTACTTCGACTCCGGCAAAATGGCCTCCACACCGACGCAGTGGTGGTCCCTGACCGGGCTCAAGACCAACCTCACCGCATCGGCCGGGGACTGGGCAGCGACCTCGATCCCGCAGTTCGCCGGTGCCAGCAAGCCGGTCGCTCCCGGCCGTACGCAGCCGTCGTTCGTTCCGGTGGGCTGCGAGCACCCCGACGCCGTGCTGGCCTATGTCGCCTGGGCGGCGTCCCCGGAGGGCATCAAGGCGGGCCGCAACAAGGAGACCGGCGCGGTCAGCTTCCCGACACAGATCTCCGACCCCTCGCCCTACGTCAAGGACATCATCCCCGATGGCCTCTTCGTCGACAATGCGCAGGCCGGCAACGTCATCGTCGAGGCGCAGGCGCGGGTCATCGGCAAGTTCGAGCTCGGCCCGAACTACGACGCATGGTTCCCGGAGATGCAGGACCAGTGGGGCAAGGCCGTGGCCAGGGAGATCACCGTTGAGCAGGCGCTCCGGGCAGTCCAGGACTTCGTGATCGCCGACCTCGACGCCAAGGGCATCGCCCACAAGGCCAGCTGATCACGATCGCGAGGCGAGGACGCCGATGACCGCCATCACCGACCGGACCGCGTCCGGGACCATCAGCCGGAACGAGGGCGGTCCCGGTGTCTCCCTCCGCGGGCCACGCCTGCGCTGGCGCACTGCCGAGGCGTTGAAGGGGGCATCGCTGACGTTCCCGTTCCTCGCCGGGTTTGCGCTCTTCGTGCTGGTGCCCGTCGTCATGGCGCTACGCGAGAGCGTGTTCGCCACGAAGTCGTCGGGACTGGGCTTCGGGGGCCAGACCATCTCCTTCGTGGGGCTGGACAACTTCGTGGCCGGCGTCCAGGACCCGGTGTTCTGGAACGGGATGCTGCGCGTGTTCCTCTATGCGCTGATCGCTGTACCAGTGACCCAGTTCCTCAGTCTGGGCGCCGCCTTGCTGCTGGACGCTGCGCGGAGGCGGACAGCGGCACGGTTCCGCGTCGTGCTTCTGCTGCCGTACATGGTCCCCGGGATCATCGCGACGCTGATCTGGATCTACCAGTACAGTCCGGCGGTAGGGCCGCTGACCCAGTTCTTCGACCTGTTCGGTCTTCACCTGAACTTCTATTCCGCCGACCTGTTCTGGGTCTCGATCGGCAACCTTGCGCTGTGGGGTGCGTTCGGGTTCAACATGCTGATCCTCTACGGCGCGCTGCAGTCCGTGCCGCACGAGATCTTCGAGGCCGCGCGCCTCGACGGCGCGTCCGAGCTTCGACTGGCGTTGTCGATCAAGGTGCCCTTCGTGCGTGGATCGCTCGTCCTGACCTCGCTGCTGTCGATCATCGCAACACTCCAGATGTTCAACGAACCCCTGCTCTTCCGCGCGGTGGCGCCGGAGGCGATCAGCAAAGACCTGACCCCCGCGATGATGATCTACAACCAGGCGTTCCAGGTGGGCAACCTCAACTACGCCACAGCACTGTCGATCATTTTTGCCCTCGTGGTCGGTGCGGCGTCGGCCGTGATCTACCGCGTGATGAACAAGGAGCAACCATGAGCGACGCGACCCTCACCGACGCGACTGTGCCCGCCGCGCACGACGGGGGTGTCGCGGTGCCGACGAGGCGCCGTCGCCGTCGTACCGACGGCTCGTCCGCCGCTGTGGCCCGCGGTTCCTCCCGGTGGGTCGTGCTCGGAGTCCTGGTGCTACTTGCCCTGTACGCCGTGGCACCGCTGTGGTGGCTCCTCGTCTCGGCGACCAAGAGCCGGGGCGACCTCTACCGCAGCAATGGCATGTGGTTCACCGAGTTCCACCTCGTCGAGAATTTGCAGGCGCTGTTCACCTACCAGGACGGCATCTTCACGCGGTGGCTGTGGAACACGGTGGTCTACTCGGGACTCAGTTCACTCGGCCTGACGGCTGTCGCGCTCGCTGCCGGGTACGGCATCGCGAAGTACCGCTATCGCGGGCGCGGGTTGACGATGGGTCTCATCATCGGCTCGTTCCTGATTCCCGGCAGCCTGCTCATCGTTCCCACCTTCATCCTGTTCACCAGGATCGGCTTCTACGACACCATCTGGGCGATGATCCTGCCGGGCATGTTCGGGCCGTTCTCGGTCTACCTCGCGAAGGTCTACGCCGAGGGCGCCGTCCCAAGCGAGCTCATGGAGGCCGCGCGGATCGACGGGGCGGGGGAGTACCGGATCTTCTTCCTTATGGGAGCCCGGATGATGTCAACCGCGGGCGCGACGATCTTCCTGCTGCACTTCGTCGCCACCTGGAACACGTTCATGTGGCCTCTGGTGTTCCTCAAGGGCGCCGACAAGTGGCCCGTGATGCTGGGCCTGTACTCGTGGCTGCGGCGCGGGATCGACAGCCAGTACGACCTCACGGGCCTCGTCATCACAGGCTCTCTGGTCTCCACCATCCCGATGGTCCTGCTGATGATCGCCATGCAGCGGTACTGGCGCTCGGGCGTGACCATCGGCTCCCTCAAGTGACGCCCCACCCGTCATCGGCTCCCACCCTCTCCCGGAGGCTTCCCTTGACCGTGCCCTCGTACGCCCCGCGCGGGGTTGTCGCGCCCGGCAGGCTCTTCGTCGACCAGCACGGCGAGGTCGCCCAGCTGCACGGTGTCGGCATCCAGCGGTACGACGGCGTCTTCTGGGCCTGGGGCGAGGACAAGACCCACGGCGGGACGTTCGGTGGCGTCGCCTGCTACTCCTCGCCGGACCTGGCGACCTGGACGTCCCACGGGCACGCGCTCGACGTCGACGAAACGATCGGCGACCTCGCACCCGGGCGGGTGGTCGAACGGCCCAAGGTGCTGCGCAACCCCGCTGGCGCATACGTGATGCTGCTCCACGTCGACTCAGCGGACTACTCCGACGCCCGCCTCGGGTGGGCGGTGGCCGACCGGCCCCAGGGTCCGTACACCTACCTGCGCTCGGAGCGACCGCTGGGCAACCTCAGCCGTGACATCGGCGTCTTCGCCGACGACGACGGCACCGGCTACCTGCTCAGCGAGGACCGTGAGCACGGCCTGCACGTCTACCGCCTCGCCCCGGACCTGCTGTCGGTGCAGGAGACCGTCGCCACGACCCTGACCGCTCCCGGCAACCACCCGGCCGGGCCCCACGGCTACGAGTCGCCCACGATGGTCAAGGCCGGCGGCCGGTACTACCTGTTCGGGTCCGAGCTGACCGGCTGGGCCAGCAACGACAACCAGTACGCCACCGCACCGTCCCCGGCCGGACCGTGGGGCGAGTGGCGGGACTTCGCCCCGCCCGGGTCGACGACGTACGACTCCCAGGTCTCCGTCGTCGTGCCCGTGCACGGCAGCGAGACGACGAGCCACGTGTACGTCGGCGACCGGTGGGATCCCGACGACCTGTACCACTCGGCGCCGGTATGGCTACCCCTGCGGATCGAGGAGGGCCGGGCCGAGCTGGTGTGGCGCGATCGGTGGACGATCGACCCGGTCACCGGGGTGATCGCGTGACCGTCACTCTGCCCGGCCTCCCCGATGCCGACGAGCAATACCTGGAGTGGGGCAACGACGTCGTCCGGCTCGCCGTCGCACACGGCCCGGACGCGGCGCCCCGGCTCGTGGCGCTCTGGCACACGTCCGAGGCCCGGCCCGACCTGGCGGGCCTGCGCCGCTCCGCCCTGCCGGTCCTGGAGGTCGCCGTCCTCGGTGACGGCAGGACGGGCACCGCCGGCAAACGGCACGTCGACGGCGCAGCGGCGCAGCGGCTACGGCTGACGGGGCACCGGGAGCTGCGGGACGGGAACGTCTCGCGCCTGGAGCTGGACGTCGCCGAGGACGGGACCGGGCTGCGGGCAACGGTCGCCTACGAGGCCGCCGACGGCATCCCGGTGGTGCGGTCCCGGGCGCGGGTCACCGCCGTCCGCGAGGCGGTCCTGGACCACGCGACCACCAGCGCCCTGGGCGGGCTGGGGCACGGGGCGCGCTGGGAGAACGACCTGGGCGTCTGGCAGGCGGCCAACCCGTGGAGCGGGGAGTTCCGCTGGCACCGGGCCACGCTCGCCGAGCGCGGCCTGGTCGACGTCGGAATGGTCCGCTACGGGCAGATCGGCTCCAAGAACCGGGTCGCGCTGACCTCCACCGGTGCCTGGTCGACCTCCGAGCACCTGGCGCAGGGCATCGTCGAGGACACCCGGACCGGGCGGATGGTGGCCTGGCAGGCGGAGACCAACGGCGCCTGGCACGCCGAGCTCGGCGACCGGTACGGGGACGTCTACCTGCTCGTGACCGGCCCGACGGCGGCCGAGCACCAGTGGGCCGGACGGGTGGGGCCCGGAACCTCGTTCGACACCGTTCCGGTCGGCCTCGCCGTTGTCCCCGGCCACCCCCACGGCCGTACGGCGACGCTGGGCGCGCTCGGCGCTGCCCTGACCGCGGACCGGCGTCGCCAGCGCCGGGCGCACCCGGACCACGACCGCCTGCCGGTGGTCTACAACGACTTCCTCAACGGACTCATGTCCGACCCGACGACGGACCGTGTCCTGCCTCTCGTCGAGGCGGCGGCCGACCTGGGCGCCGAGTGCTACGTGATCGACGCCGGCTGGTACGACGACGAGTTCGGCGGCTGGTGGGACTCGGTCGGCGCGTGGCAGCCGTCGACCAACCGGTTCCCCGGCGGTGGCCTCGGCACGGTGATCGACCGCATCCGGGACCTCGGCATGCAGCCGGGCCTGTGGCTCGAGCCCGAGGTCGTCGGCGAGCGCAGCCCGGTGGCCCGGACCCTGCCGCCCGAGGCGTTCTTCCAGCGCGACGGGCACCGGGTCACCGAGTGGGGACGCCATCAGCTCGACCTGCGCCACCCCGCAGCCCGTGCCCACCTCGACGGGGTCGTCGACCGCCTCGTTGAAGACTTCGGCCTCGCCTACCTCAAGCTCGACTACAACGTCGACATCGGGCCAGGCACCGACGCCGGAACCGGGCAGCCGGTCGGCAACGGGCTGCTGGAGCACGGCCGCGCGATGCTCTCCTGGGTTGCTGCCGTCATGGACCGGCACCCGGGCCTGGTCGTGGAGGGGTGCGCGGCCGGTGGGTCCCGCACCGACGCTGCCGGCGGGGCGGTGTTCCCCATCCAGTCCTTGACCGACCAGCAGGACTTCCGCCTCATGCCGCCGGTCGCGGCGGCCGCGCCGCTGGCGATCGCGCCCGAGCAGGCGGGGGTGTGGGCGTCGGTCGACGGGGCGATGACCGCTGAGGAGATCGCGTTCTCGCTCGTCACCGCGCTGCTCTCGCGGGTCCACCTCGCAGGCCGGATCGACACCCTGGACGCCGGGCAGCGCGAGATCGTCCGCCAGGCCCTCGCGGCGCACCGCGACGTGCGACGGGCCACGGCGCGCTCCGTCCCGGTGTGGCCGCTCGGCCTGCCGGGATGGCGCGACCCGTGGATCGTCCAGGGCGCCCGCGACGATGCCGACCTGTACCTCGCGGTGTGGCGGCGCCCGGCCGTCGGCGGCGGGCAAACGGAGGAGGCACTACGCGTGCCGCTGCCCGGCCTGAGCGCGGCCGGCGGGGTCGAGGTCCTGTTCCCGACCTGGGGCAGTCAGGCGGCAGCCGTCGTCGACGGCGGGACGGCGGTGGAGGTCAAGCTACCCGCTCCGCTGTCGGCCCGGCTGCTGCGGCTGCAGGTCACCGACCGGTGAGGAGGTGGGACAGCACAGCGAGGTGAATGGCATGGACCGGTTCCACCGTCGGGCCGAGGTGGTCTCGACGCCGCGCCGAGAGAGGAGCGTGAGATGAAGCGAAGTCAGTAAGGCCCGGATCGCGGCCGACCTGGACGGCCTGCTCGACGAGGCCGCCGCACAGGACATGTCCGACTACTCTCAGGCGTCCGCCGTCCTGTTCACCCGCGCGATCGACGCCGTCCGTGCCGCGACAGCCGAACCCGGTGCCGACACCCAGGCGCTCGCCGTCCGCGTCCTGGCGGGCTGGGACCTGCTCGCGCCGCCGCCGTACCGGACGGCCGACGTCGACCGGTCCTGGGTCACCGGCAGCGCCCCGTCGTGGGACGGCACGAAGGACACCGCGCCAACGGCCGGGCGATGTTCGACGGCGATCCGGTCGCAACATTCAACCACGTATATGGGTACGGCAAGAATCCGAGCTATGACGGCACGCACGCCAACCCGTCGATCCTGGCCGGATACGACGAGGACCGCACGATCACCGACGTCACCTTCGACAACCTGGTCATCAACGGCGAGCTCAATCATGCAGAAACCGTAATGGTATCTCACGTCGGATTTCCTTCCCTGTACGCGAACGAGCACGGGTACAACCTCATGTTCGGCCGATACGCGAATGGAGGCATGCAATGAGTCATGACCGAAACCGAATCAGTCGCCGGAGTGTCCTGCACGGTGCGGTTGGTGTCGCCGCAGCCGGAGTCGCCGCCGGAGTGCTCGGAGAGAAGACAGCGAGCGCCGCACCGCCCACGTTCACCCATCCCGGTATGCTGCACAACTGGGGTGACATCAACCGGGCCAAGGCGCGGGTGGCTGCGGGCGACGATCCGTGGCGGTCCGGCTGGAACCGGCTGACCGCCAATTCCCATTCGTCCAGCGGCTGGCGGCCGAACCCGCAGGGGACGATCGTCCGCAGCGCGACCGGCGGGAATTACGGGATCCTCTACAACGACATCGCCGCCGCCTACCAGAACGCCCTGCGCTGGAAGGTCGCCGGGACGCGAGCGAACGGCGACACAGCGCGGGACATCCTGAACGCCTGGTCAGAAACGCTCACCTACATCGATGGTGACTCGAACCGGTACCTGGCCCTCGGCATCTACGGCTGGCAGTTCGCGAACGTCGCCGAACTGATGCGTGGCTACGACGGCTTCGACCTCGGGCGCTTCCAGGACATGATGGTGGACGTCTTCGCCGTGTGGAACCACGATTTCCTCGTGCGCCACAACGACACCTGCGACTCCCACTACTGGGCGAACTGGGATCTGTGCAACATGGCCTCGCTCATGGCCATCGGAATCCTCACCGACGACGGCGCCAGGTACGACGAAGCCGTGACCTATTTCAAGCAGGGCCTGGGCAGCGGCGCGATCAGGCACGCGGTCCCGTTCCTGTATGCCAATGTGGACGGCCTCGACCTCGGCCAGTGGCAGGAGTCTGGCCGCGATCAGGCTCACTCCATCATGGGCATGGGTCTGATGGGCGCCATCTGCGAGATGGCCTGGAACCAGGGCGACGATCTCTACTCGTACGACGGCCGCCGCTTCATGAAAGCCGCACAGTACGTCGCGAGGTACAACCTGGGGATGACCGTGCCCTACACAACGTACGCAAACTGTGAAGGGGTGACGCAGAGGGTTATCTCCTCGGCATCGCGCGGACAGGTCCGGCCGGTGTGGGCGCGACTGCACTTCCACTACAACCGTCGGCTGTACCTCGACGACAGGTACATCTCCGCCATGTATTACGACCTTGCCGCCCCCGAGGGCGGCGGCGGTGACTACGGCCCAAACAGTGGCGGCTACGACGAGCTCGGTTTCGGCACTCTCATGTACGCCAAATAACCGGTCATCCAGTTCAGAGGGAATCAAGCACGACGCTGAACCGTCGGACGCTCCTGGCCTCGGCCGGGCTGGCAGTGGCGGCCGGTTCGTTCGTCAAACCCCCGCCCCACTGTCGGCCCGGCTGCTGCGGCTGCGGGTCACCGACCGGTGCGGAGGCGGGACAGCACCGCGAGGTGAATGGCAGGGACCGGTTCCGCCGTCGCGACGACGTGGACTCGCCGTCGGCCGAGAGAGGACTGCGCGATGAAGCAAGCCAGTAAGGCCCGGATCGCCGCGGCGGTCGCCGCGGCGGTCGCCGCGGCGGTCGTGACCCTCGGAGGGCTGGTGGTGCCGTCGCCGGCCGCCGCCGGACCGCCGCCGGCCGCCGTCGCCCCGGCTGCCGCAGATCTGGTCGAGATTCACCGGACCACCGGCGAGGCCGGGTTCTCCCACCCCGGGGTCGGACTGACGGCCGACAACCTGGAGAACATGCGGACCCAGGTGCTCGCGGGCGTGCAGCCGTGGGCGAGCTACTACGACGCGATGCGGCAGACGCGGTACGCCGCCGTCGACTTCCGCGCCTCCATCCAGGGCCCGACCGACGAGACACCGACCGCCACCGCGTACGACAACGCGAGCATGCGCTCGCGGCAGCACACCGACGGCATCGGCGCGATGACGCAGGCGCTGCTGTACCTGGTGACCGGGGACGAGGTCCACCGGGCCAACGCCCTGCACGTGGTCCGCACCTGGAGCAGCCTGGACCCGACTCGGTACCGGTACTTCACCGACGCGCACATCCACACCGGCGTGCCGCTGTACCAGACGCTCGTCGCCGCCGAGATCCTCCGGTCGACCGAACCCGCCCACGACTCCCTGGACGGCTACGACCTGCGCTGGACCGACCGTGACACCCAGCGGATCGAGGACAACCTGATCCACCCTGTGCTGGACACGTTCCTGTTCTCGCAGAACCGGCTGTGGAACCAGCACCTGTACGGCGTGATCGGCATGATCGCCGCCGCGATCTTCACCGACGACGCCGACCTGTACGCCGAGCGCGTCGAGTGGTTCACGGTGAACTCCACGTACACTCCGGAGATCCCGATCAACGGCGGCGACGTCAGCGGCTCCCTGGCCGACCTCGTGCGAATCATCGACGCCGACGACCCGGGCAACACCACGGGCAGGGACTTCGTCCAGGTGATGGAGATGGGGCGCGACCAGGCGCACGCCGAGGGCGACATCGACCTGCTGACCGCGATCGCCCGCGTGGTGAACAACCAGGGCACGCGGCTGCACCCGGTCCACGGCACCGTGTCGACCGCAGCGGACGCCGTCAGCCCGTACGAGTTCCTCGGGAACCGGATCCTGGCCGGCGGCGACGTGTTCTACGCGTTCATGATGGGCGAGGATCTGCCCTGGGTCGACACGTCCGGCGGGCAGGGCAAGCTCGCCCAGGGCTATCGCGGGCGCGTGCGCGAGCCGATGTCCGAGCTGTACCTCCAGTACGAGTACGTGGCGGGCGTCGACGTCGAGCGCGAGGCGCCGTTCGTCGCCGAGACGTACGCCCACCGCGACGGCCCGCTGTACTACTCCGGGTCGGGCCTGGCCAACTTCTGGAACGAGTCCGGCTCCGACTTCACCGGTGCCGAGTACTGGGTCGCGTTCCCGCCCGAGCTCGCCGAGCAGGACGTCACCGTCCCGGCGGCGGTCGGGCCCGAGCTGGGCCTGCAGCAGTTCGGTCACACGCTCGGCAAGGGCGCCAAGCACCTCACCGACCGCGACGGGACGGGGTTCGTCCGGCTCAAGGCGCAGAAGTCTGACGCGACGGTCGCCGTGCGCCGCGCCGTCTGGCCGGACCGCTCCCGTACCGCGCTGGTCGGCCTGAAGGTCCGGACCAACGGCGTCGCCACGCTCCAGGCAGCCCGCACCTCGGGCGACGAGCCGTTTGCCACGATCGAGGTCCCGGACACCCACGGGCGGTGGCGCTACGTCTGGATGGACGTCTCCACCGCGAAGGTGCCGCGCATCGGCGACAACATCGTCTACCTCACGGCCCAGGGGTCCCACGCCCACATCGACGTCGCTGCCCTGCTCGCCGACGCCAACGGCACCCTGAGCCCGCCGGTGCTCGGCGACGGCGCGGCACTCGACGTCGTCGCCGTCGCCGGGGAGCCCTACCGCCGACAGATCGCCGTCAGCGACCCCGACGGCACGTACGAGCTCAGCCTGCAGGGAGCGCCGAACGGCGTCCGGCTCGCCCCGGACGGGATGCTGACGTGGCTTCCGCGCGGCAAGGGCAAGGAGCGGGGGACGTCGGAGTTCCTCGTCGTCGCGTCCGATGACAGGGCCGACAGCACCCTGCCGGTGAGCGTCACCGTCGCCCGCAACCGTCCGGCGGCGATCGACGCCCTGACGGAGGACCTGCGGGACCGCGAGGTGTACACCACGACGACCTGGCAACCGGTCGCGGAGGCCCGCGCCGCGGCCGAGGCCGCCGTCGCCGGCACGGACTCGGCGCAGTTCGGCGCGTTGCTGGAGGACCTGCGGGTCGCCGTCGCCGGCCTCCAGTTGCTCGAGCCGCGCCTGGCCGACGGGACGCTCGACTACTCGCGGATCGTGACGTCGCCGGACCTTTCGGCGGCCGCGCTCGCCGCGATCGTCGACGGCGACAACCAGACGTTCTGGGGCGACATCCGCCGCCCGAGCGTGCTGCTCGACTTCGGTGCCGGCTACCGCTACCGGGCCGACGCGATCGGCTGGCTGGCTCGCGACACCTTCCCCGACCGCTCCCACGGCGCCAACGCCTACGGCTCGAACGACGGTGCCACGTGGACCCTGCTCACCGAGCGCCCCACGGAGGGGAGCGACGTGGAGATCGAGATGATCCCGGTCCGGGCGCAGGCCCGCGACCAGTGGTTCCGGTACCTCAAGCTGCAGGCCGACGAGCCGACCGGCGTGATCTTCTCCATGGCTGACCTGCGGATCGACGGCGACCGACGCGAGGCCGACCTGGACGGCCTGCTCGACGAGGCGACGGCGCAGGACCTGTCCGACTACTCCCGGGCGTCCGCCGTCCTGTTCATCCGCGAGATCGACGCCGTCCGTGCCGCGGCAGCCGAACCTGGTGCCGACACCCGGGCGCTCGCCGTCCGGGTTCTGGCGGCCTGGGATCTGTTGACGCCGCCGCCGTACCAGACGGCCGACGTCGACCGGTCCTGGGTCACCGCCAGCACCCCGTCGTGGGACGGCACGAAGGACGCCGCAGCCAACGGCTGGGCGATGTTCGACGGCGACCCAGCGACCTTCACCGACACCCAGCAGGCCGCAGGATGGGTCAGCGTCGTGCCGCCGGACGGCACCACCCTGCACGTGAAGGCCGTCCGCTACCTGCCGCGCTCCGGCTACGCCGGCCGGGCCGAGGGCATGCGGCTGCAGGGCTCCGCGGACGGCGGCGGAAGCTGGCACGATCTGGCCACGTTCACCGGCGCCAAGGAAGGGTGGAACCAGCTGGCCCTGACGTCGGCGTCGGACACGACCGCACTGCGGCTGGTTTCCACGACCGGCAACACCAACATCGCCGAGGTGCAGCTCGTCACCAGCACCGTCGACAAGACCGCGCTCGACCTGTACCTGGACGAGACAGCCGACCTCGACCAGGACGACTGGACGGCCGAGTCGTGGACGGCACTCGTGGCCGCACGCACGGCGGCGGTCCCCGTCGCAGACGACGACGCGGCCGACCAGGCCCGGGTCGACGCCGCGGTGCAGAACCTGCAGGAGGCGCTCGCAGGGCTCGAGCGCCGCTGACGCGACAGGGCGACCTCACACCGGAGCCCGGTCGGTCAGCCACACTTGACCGGCCGGGCTCCGGCCCGCGCTCGCCGCGTCGGACCGCCGGCGGCCCGGTGCCTGCGGTGGCGCGATGTCCTGGCGCGGAACCCGGACCACGCCGGATCAGTGCCTCTCCCTTGTCTCGCTGCCGTCCGACTGCCACTCGTGGCCGTCGGCAAGGAAAGACGGGGCGCCGGCCCTGGTCGGTCGGCCGACCCAGCCGATCGAGCTGAACGTCCTCGACGGGATTGGGGACCTGATCGGCAACCAGCCGATCATCGACCAGTTCGTCAGGGACAAACCCCGACGTGGTGCCGGGGTCGCCTACGAGACCGCTGCGGCCCCCGACGTCGCTGGAAAGCTGAGGGCACAGCACATCCGGGATACTCGCTCATCGGCCGGATGAAGGGCCTGGCCGAGATCAGAGGCGGCCCCTATCATCTGCTACCACTGGAAGTGCACCAGAGCCGTTCGTTCCAGTGTCATTCTTGATCAGTCCAGCGGGTTCGCCCCGCCGTTAGATGCCTCCGTGGCTGATGTAAATACTGCGGCCCGCTGGACGTGAAGGACCGGCCGGTATGGCTTATGCCTTCCATGATGAACATCCTCCCGAGGAACATGCAGCCCCTCTGATCTGGGATGTCCGTCAAACCAGGTCAAGCCCACCCGACATATGCGCCACTCCGGTGGACACGGCGTCTGGCCACCGGGGACCAGCCAGCGGCCGGCCCCCGGAGTCGTGGCTGGCTAGGGCCAAGTCAGCCCAGCCACGAACGCCTCGGCCTCGGCGCGGGTGAAACTTCCCGTGACGAGAATCAGGACGTTCCGACCGCCCGGAATGTCGACGGTGAGGATGTCGCCCTCGACCCCCTGGACATCTCCGGTCTGCCAATGCGCCGGGTGTCCCGCCACGCTGGCGTTCGGAGTCTCGCCGGACGGCTCCCCGCCGCGGTCACGGATGTCCAGGACCGAGCCGTCGGCCCGGCTGTAGACCAGCCGACCACCACTCGCGATGCCCTCGTCGGTCACGTTCGTGTCGCAGCGCGACAACGCTGCTGTGGGTGGCGCGGCCGCGGCCGCGAACCGCACCGCGCATGAGCTGACCCGATCGAACCGGAGCATCGAGGCCGCGGCGATGAGCGCCTCCTCGGTGGTCCCGTTGATGCCCCGTGCCGCGACCCAGACGCCGGCCACGGGTTGCCAGACGATCAACCGCTGCCATGTGGCGACGTAGGACTCGGCCGGCTTGCCGTTGACGGTAACCTCACCCTGCTTGGTGAAGCCGCGCTTCTGTTCGAGCGCCCTGGGACCAGCCCAGAAGTCCACCGCGATCGGGCTGCCGAGGCTCAGGTACTCCGATCCGGCCAAGCTGGCCCAGGCAGCCGTCGAAGCAGGGTCGTTCGCCGGTGATGCCGTCTGGAGGGCCAAGCCGGGCGGCATGGCCTCGACCGAGAGATGCAGGAGCGTCGGATCGCTGCCGAGCACGCCCGGGTCATCCAGAACCGTCGGTCTGCCAGGGACGGGCGGTGGCATCGGCATTCCCGCAGCGTCCTGCCCGTCGATTCCGGCCGGGCCGACGCCCTGGCCCGGCCGGCCAGATGTGGACCAGAGCACCACCGGTCCACCGATTCCGACGCCGAGTACCGCCACCACGGCGAGTGTCACCGCCGCACGGCGACGTCGACGCAGCGTTCGGCCCCGGCTCGTCGACTGGCCCAGGAGGTGCCCGACGTCGACCAGACCGTCGGCCTGGACGGCCATGCTCTGGCGCAGGTCTTCATCGATGCTCATCGTATTCCTCCGACTTCGGTGGCTAGTTCTTGGGCGCCAAGGTCACGGAGTTTGGCCAGTGCCCGCATCGCGTGGGTACGGACCGTGGGGAGGGAGCAGTCGAGGATCTCTCCGATCGCGGCGTCGTCGAGATCCTCGTAGTACCGCAGCACCAACACGGCCCGTTGCCGGTAGGGCAGGGTCAGGACCATCCGCCATAGCCGGTCTCGCTCGATCACCACGGAATCCCCACTGGCGACCGCCTCTTCACGGGTCGAGTCCCCGTACGGCATCTCGTGGTTCCTGCGCAGCCGCCACCACGATCGGTTCGCGTTGACCAGCATCTGCCGTACATACACATCTGGCCGACCGGTCGCGGATATCCGCCGCCAGTGGACGTACGCTCGGGCCAGAACATCCTGGACCAGATCCTCAGCCCGGTGCCGGTCACCGGACAGCAGCCGGGCAAGACGGACAAGGCTCGGGCCTCTCGTCGTCACAAACTCGTCGAATGTCACACGGCGCCTCCTTATCGTTCGCGTCATTGGAGGAACGCATCGGGCCTCCGGGCCTGTTGACACGGGCCACGACGAGACAGCCACCGTCGCCCGACCGTGATCAAGGCGTACCTGTTCATCGGCGCTTGCCCGGAAGTGGCCGCAGAGCGGTGCACGGCGTGCTCGCTCAGGCCGGCACGCCTGGCCATTGGACGACGATCGCGGCGCCGGGAGTCCTGTCGTGGACGGGCAAGCCAGTGAGCTTCGCTGCTGACGCCGGCCGGCCAAGCACCTCGTCGCGGAGGCTTCTACCCGCACCGCCAGCCTCGCGAGCGGAACAGCTCGAACAACCGCTCCCGGTCGCAGGGGCGGTGGCATCCGTCAGCGTCCGTAGTTCACCTCCGACAGCATGGACGCTCTGCTTGCCGAGCTGACGGTCAGTGTGTTCGGGTCTCCCAGGCCGGCTGCTGGGCTCGTCGTTGTGCACGATGATGTCGGCGTGATGGGTCGGGCGGACCGTAGCGAAGTAGAACTGTTGGCGGGGTGTAACGCTCGCGCCAGCGCCGTTCGACTTCGGCCCGAGTTGACACCTGGCGCTCTCGGATCACGGCACGATCCACGGTCTTCTCGCCGCGCGGATAGCGCTGTGCCCGGGGGAAGAGGAAGTTGTCGATCGTCGCGCGGATGACGTCGCGGCCCTGTGTGCGCACGACGGCCAGCTCGTCGGCGAGGGTGGTCTTGCCGGCGGCGGGCGGTCCGTCGATGGCAACCCGCGTCGGGTGTGCGACTGTGACGGACCCGACTGCCCCAGAGCGTGTTTGAGAAGTCATCTCGGGTGTCGGCAGGGAGGCCTATGTCGATGGGTTGGCTTGGCAGATCGTTGCGAGGTGCTGGTTTCGGACTGTGATGAGCCTGGTCATGTATTGGTCGAGTAGCAGGGCTTCGGTGAGCCGGCCGAGTAGGCCGTACGGTGCGGCGAAGTCGATGACGTCGCGCATGAGCGTTGCGTCGTTGGCCTGCGGTTCGAAGTAGTGGGCATGTTGCCACACGGCGAACGGTCCGGAGATCTGTTCATCGACGAAGTACCTTGGCCGGGTGTAGGCGGTGATCCGTGAGGTCATCCTCCAAGACCGGCCCAGGTGTCGTGCTTGCCAGGTCACCTCGTCGCCGAGCTTCAGCTCTCCGGTGGTCACACCGCCGATGGCCCGTTCACCGCTGGCTGCCATGGAGGCGGTGTGGACATCGACGGCAAGCGAGGTGTCGAACACGAGCTCGGCTGGCGCGGCAATCGCGGTGATGATTTCGAGGTGGCGCACCGGGTGAGGGTATGGCGGCGTGACCTTACTGCACCATTGGGATCAGTGGCTCGTGCGCGGGACCACATGTTCACCTGCCCGGCGAGATCGTGGGCTGTCGGGCCAGTGCCAACGCTGTTGGCGGGCAGCAGGCTCACCACGCGCGATGCGACGGACCATGGTGTTGATCGCGGCCCAGCGGATCATCGCCTCCGAGGTGGCGGGGCCGCGTTCGTAGTCGCGGGCCAGCCTGCGGTGTGCGGTGAGCCAGGCGAAGGTCCGCTCGACCGGCCACCGTCTGGGGATCAGGACAAAGCCCTTTCTGGCCTGCGGGTTTGCGGATGATGTGCAGGGTGGTGGTCAGGATTCGGGTGGCCCAGTCGACGAGGCGGCCGGCGAAGCCGGCGTCGGCGAGGACGAACCCGACCGGTGTGGTCAGGTAGAGGCTGAGCAGGGTGGTCTTGGCGCCGTCGCGGTCCTGGACGCTGGCGGCGCAGACCATGACGACGAGGATGAGGCCGAGGGTGTCGGTGACGATGAACCGTTTGCGGCCGTTGATGTTCTTGCCGGCGTCGTAGCCGCGGCTGTCCCGACCCACGGTGTCGGCGGCCTTGACGCTCTGGGAGTCGATGATCCCGGCGGACGGCTGTCGGTTGCGGCCCTGCTGGAGGCGGACCTGTTCGCGGAGGTGGTCCAGGATCCGTTGGGTTACCTCGTCCTGTTCCCAGCGGACGAAGTACCAGTAGACGGTCTGCCACGGCGGGAAGTCGGCCGGGAGCTGCCGCCAGGAGCAGCCGGTACGTACGACGTAGAGGATGGCGTCCACGATCGCCTGGCGGGAGTGCTTCTCCGGCCGTCCGCCTGGGCGCGGTGGTGGGAGCAGGCCGGTGATGTGGCGCCACCGGGCGGTGGTCAGATCGGACGGGTACCGACGCTTGCGGGGCATGCCGAGGGCAACGAGGCATCCACGACCATCAGCCACACGCCGAGTCCGACGTGCCCCTTCTCAAACACTCACTCAGCCAGCCGGCCGAGCACCTCGTCGCGGATGCCTTGATCCATGTCCTGCCCGTCCTGGTCTCGCGAAGGTCACCGCGTCGAGCCGACCTTATGCCCGCCAGCCTCTCGCGCCCGCCACTTCCCGAGTGAGCGGGATTGCCCGCTTGCGGAACTGTCAGAAGCGCGTCTGGTCTTCAATCCGTGGCCGTACCCTGGCGTTGTTGACGCTCGGCGAGTTGCTTGAAGTTGAGTAACTGCCGTCGAGCCATGATCAGATCACCGACGGACAGTCCGTCAACCGGCACATCCCCCGTCCTGGTGCAATCGACGTCCACGGATGAGTATTGCCACAATCGACCCATGGCTGCAGTAGGTACGTCCGTTCGCATAGCGCACAAGGCGTTGGTCGTTGCCGAGGTTCCGTAAGGGCAGCGAGAGACTGATGGCTGGTCAGCCCGGTACGGCGCTCAGCGCTGCACGCCTGCTCGTACGTCGCACGTAGGGTTTGTTCGCCTGTGGCGACGGGCGCCACCACTGTTAGTTGGGACGCTTGCCGCATCCGGCAGGTCTGCGACGGTGCGAGCCCGGCCGGGGCCGCTCCGGATCAGGAGTTCCAGAGTGCGGGCATGTCCTCGGCTCAGCCGGCCTGTCGGCTGATGCGTCCCCACTCCCGGGTCGCGGCCGGTTGCCAGCGACTGTGTTGACGGTGGAAGAGGCGTGCCGCCCGGGCGCCGATCCAGCGGTCGGGCAGCAACTCACTGGGGAGCGCAGGGTCGATCAGCGGCAGGCGTCGCCACGCGTGCACCAGCCGGGTGAAGCGAACGAGGGGATCAGCGGAGGGTTGGCGATTGAAATCGGCGATGAACGAGTCGTACGCCCGCTCGATGGTCTCGAGGTCCCACGCCTGGCGTACCAGGCTGGACAGGTCGGCACCGCCCAGGTGTTCGGCCAGGAAGATTTGCGCCTGCTCGTGCGCCCCGGCCTCCTGAAGAATGAGTTCGGCTTCCTTGACCCGGTCGGTGTGGGTGCTGATCCAAACCCCGGGGGCCGGTCGGCCGAAGCCGGCCCAGCCGAGCCGGGTGTTCAGCAGGTGCCGGGCCGCCCTGTTGCTCTCCGGCACCCGGGCCAGCACGGTCAACCAGCGACGGTCCCAGTCCGGCTGGGTGGCGGTGAAGCCGAGGATCCGACTCGCGCCCAGGTCCAGGAAGTGTTCGAATCCCGGGCTCAGCCGCCACCAGCTGTAACGGCCGTCCCTGATAGGGACAAGCCAGCCGTCGGCCGACGCGCGGAACAGTGCCTGTCGGCAGGCCGGCTCGGCAACGCCGAGGCGACCCAGTACGTCGATGAAGGCCGACGTAGGGGCGGGCCGCCTGGCCGGTCGTACGTAGTCGCCGAGCACAGTGATCAACAGACCGCGTGTCCCGCCGGTGCCCGCTGCGTAGCGGCGGGAAAGGACGAACCTTTCGCGCGACGCATTGCCGGTCGGGCTGGGAGAGGCGGTGCCGGTATCGGGTTCAGCCATGCCCAGGCCGGCGGTCGGCCATGAACGGATGATCGGGAGCGGCGCGCATCCGGAGATTATATTGCCAGCCCACGATGTCTCGTAGGGTCGGGCGCGGACATATCGCACTCGATTGAGGCGGTCCTCGGCCATGGCGGGTTCGGCAGCGGAGCGACAGTCAGCGGACTGGACGACCTCCGGTATGCGGCCAGACGGCTTGTCGAGTCGTCGCCGCTGTGGGACCGGTACCGGTGGGTGTTGCAGATGGTCGACGCGACCCCTCTGGAATCAGGACGAAGCCCTTTTGGCCTGCGGGGTTAGGGTCTCCGACCGTGACGGCCGCACCGCCCGTTGGGCCGGGACGCCCTGCAGGGCGGGCCCCACGTGGGGCCCGCCGCAGGAGTTCGACCCCGGTCAGGTGACGCTGCAGGCCGCGCCGTTGCGACGTGTCGATGCAGAGATCCGCCTCGATCGTCCGGATGATGTTGTCGATGAAGGTCACGTCCTGGCCACCGGTGTTGGGCCAGCCGCTGAGCCCACCGCTGGTCAGGCCCTGGGGTGCGACGAAGAGCGTGCTGTTGTTGGCCAGAGCCTGGAGCCCGTAGAACGGCTGGATCATATTGCCGTTGGCGACGTAGCTGGCGCTGCCGCCAAACCAGTGGATGCCAAAAATTAGACGGTGGGGATGGCTGCTGTCGTAGTTGGCGGGCAGCCGCAGGATGTAGCTGCGTTGCGTACCGCCGCTCTGCAAAGAGTGGGTTCCGCTCGTCAATGTCGGCGCCTTGCCGCAGCCAGCAGGCGCCGCGGCGACGGCAACGTCGCCGCCGCCGGTACCAGCCGCGCGCCAGCTACCGCGGCGCCGACGAACGTGAGTGTGGTTACCGCAGTGATCGCTGCCACCGCCGACGGCGGTTCTTACCGTTATGCCTGGAGGTACCTCGTTCTCTGTCGGGTGATGCTCCCCACGGCTTCGAGTAGCACCGGCGTGATCGGATCCCGCTGGCGCGTTGCGATGAGGCAAATCAGCGGGCTGATTGGCGGAGGTGGGTGCCTGGTCGGCATCGTCAGCGCCGCTGATGACCTTGGTTGTGACGAATCTCGGCCTTTTGCGACCTGGGTCCGCTCAGCAGTGGTTACACCTCCACCCGATGCGACAGGACCCCTCGCGACTACCCGCCGGCGGCTCGGTGCTGTGGCCTAGGGTCCGGCGCCGTGGGGCCCGGCGGCCAACCGCCTGTCGATTGTTGGTCGACATGCGAACGACCGGCTAACCGGTGCTCCCCGTGCCTGGCCGCCCGGCCTTCAGCCCGACGGCGAGCTGCGCGACCAGGAGCACGAGTACGCTGCCGAGCGGCACTGCCCATTCTCCGGACGCCTGATGCAGTGCGCCGACAAGCACCGGTCCGGTTGCCGCTAGGACGTACCCCATCGATTGGGCGATCGAGGAGAGCGCGGTGACCGTGCCGGCGTCGGGCGCGCGCAGTGCGATGAGTAGCAGGGCCAGCGCGATCGACGCCCCTTGACCGAGGCCGAGCAGTATCGCCCACAGCCAGCTCGCCGAGCCCGGGGCAAGGAGCGTTCCCAGATATCCGGCGATGGTGAGTACGGCCGCCGCTGTCACGTATCCGCGCTGGGTGCGGGCCCGCGCCGCGAAGACCGGAACGGTGAGGGTGGTGGCGATCTGTGTCAGGTTGGCCAGACCGAGAAGGAAACCCGCCTCGGTGGGGGCGAGTCCGGCGTCGGTGTAGATAGTCGGTAGCCAGGCCAGTGCGGTGTAGAACGTGAGCGACTGTAGTCCCATGAAGCCGGTGACGTACCAGGTGATCGGCGTCCGGAGCAGGGTTCGGAACGGACGGCGGATCGACGGCTCGCTGACTTGGCCGTGTGCCCACGGTAGCCAGACCAGCAGGGCCGGTACCACCAGCAGAGCGCCCGCTGCGGCGACCGGTCGCCAGCCGGCGCCGATGGCATGTTGCAGCGGTATGGTGAGACCGGCCGCGAGCGCCGCGCCGAGCACGAGGGCACTCACGTAGGCCCCGGTGAGCAGTCCGACCCGGCTGGGGAAGTGTCGTCGTACCAGTGCTGGCATCAGCACGTTGAGTACTCCGATGGCGGATCCGGCGACCGCCGCACCCAAGTACAGCGTGACCTGGCCGCCGACGCTGCGGAGCAGGGTTCCCGCAGCGAGCAGCGCCAGGCAGGCCAGCAGGGTGCGCTCGTGCCCCAGCCGGTGTGCCACCGGGGCGGTGAACGGCGCGGCGACCCCGAGACAGACGACCATGACTGTGGTGACGAGACCGCCGGCGGCCGGGCTCAGCCGGAACTCGGCCATGATCTGGTCGAGCAGTGGGGAGACGCCGGCCAGGGCTGGACGCAGGTTGAGCGCGGCGAGGACAATTCCGGCGACAAGCAGGGGTCGGTGCCATCGGGGGAGCGGTGACGGGCCGGGCCGGTGGGGCGATGTCATGCTGGCTGGTCGGTACGGGTCAGGCGCGCGCGTTGCTAACGTACTGGGGCAGCAGGCTCAGGTCAGCCTCGATGCGAGAGGCTGTCGCCAGCAGTGGCGGTATCAGGTCGCGTCGGATCGACTCGATGGAGTTGCGGCTGGCGTGCACCGGGATGTTGACCGCCGCGACAATGGTGCCGTTGCGGTCCCGGATCGGTGCGGCGACTGAACGCAGCCCCTCCTCAAGTTCCTGGTCGACGATGGCATAACCCTGGTCGCGTACCCGCCCCAGTTCGTTGCGGAGCAGTGTTGCCGAGGCGATGGCGCGGGCGGTGGGCCGCTCGAACCGGACGCGCTTGAGGTGAAGTTCGACATCCTGTTCCGGCAGGTAGGCCAGTAGGACCCGGCCGACCGATGTGAGGTAGGCCGGGAACCGGGTGCCGACGGTGATCGACACGGTCATGATCCGGCTGGTCGGGACCCTGGCCACGTAGCGGATGTCGTCGCCGTCGAGTACGCAGACCGAGGACGACTCGTGCACCTCCTGGACCAGGTGCTGAAGGTGTGGCTGGGCGATCTCCGGCAGGCCGATGCTGGACAGGTATGCGTAACCCAGATCCAGGATCCGGGGGCTGAGCCGGAACATGCGGCCGTCGCTGTGCACGTAGCCGAGATCGGCGAGGGTGAGCAGGAAACGCCGGGCGGCGGCGCGAGTGATGGCACAGGCCCGGGCTACCTCACTCAACGTCAACTCGGGATGTGCGGCGTCGAAGGCGCGGATGACCGCCAGCCCACGTTCCAGGGACTGCACGAAGTGAGGCTCGCGTGCTGGTTCGGTCATCGGTCCTCCATGCGGTCCTGCTAATCGGGTCAGCGTAGCCGGCATGCCTCGCCGCTCCGCTGGACGACGGCTCGGGGTATCTCGGCCGTCAGCCCTGGTCGCCGCCGGGGCCGGCCGCCGCGTGCAGCTCGCGCAGAGTCGCGAGTTCGGCGGGGGTGGGGGGAGGTACGGTGTCGCACGTGTCGGCCACGCGCAGTGACCAGCCGGTCTCCGCGCGCACCTGCTCGACGCTCGCGCCCTGATGGATTTGGGTAAGGGTCAGTTCGCGGCTGACCGGGTCGGGCTCCAGCACGCCGAGGTCGGTGATTATCCTGACCGGCCCGCGGCCGCGGAGATTGAGCCGTTCCCGGTCGCCCGGACCCTGGCCGTAGCCGACCGAGGTGACGAAGTCGACGCGCTCGACGAACGTGCGCCGGTTGTGCCGGGCGACGACGAACACCTCCCGGCACGACGCGGCGATTTCGGGTGCGCCCCCGGCACCGGGCAGCCGGACCTTGGGGCGGTGGTAGTCGGAGCCGATGACCGTCGTATTGATGTTGCCGTAGCGGTCGATCTGCGCCGCACCGAGGAAGCCGACGTCGATCCGGCCAGGCTGGAGCCAGTAGTTGAACATCTCCGGTACCGAGACCACCGTGTCGGCGGTCGCGGCCAGCACGCCGTCGCCGATCGACAGTGGCAGGTGGGTGGGCTTGGCGCCGATGGTGCCGGACTCGTAGACCAGCACCAGGTTGGGTGCGTGCATCCGGCGGGCCAGGTTCGCCGCGACGCTGGGTCGGCCGATGCCGACGAAGCAGCGGGCGCCGTCGCGTAGCGCCCGGGCCGCCGCGACGACCATCATCTCCTCGCTGGTCCAGGCGGGGGTTGGTGACGAGGACTGGGTGGAGACGTGCAGGGTCATCGTGGCATGCCTCCATCAGCGTTGGTCGTCCCGAACACGGTTTCGTCGAGCCATCGGCGGAACGTTTCGCGGTCGCGGCTGACGGTGTCCCAGGCGACGTAGAAGTTGTTGTCCCGGTCGCTGTGGTCGTGGGCGTACGAGGGGTGGGCACCGCCCGGCACCTCGGCCACCATGGTGATCGCCCAGTGCGGGAGGACGACGGCGCCTGGGCGGTCCTCCAACCGGTCGACGATCTTCTCGACGGTCACCAGTGAGCGGGCGGAGGCGAGGAGTACCTCCTTGTGGACTCCGGTGATGCCCCAGAACTGGACGTTCCCGGACCGGTCCGCCCGTTGGGCGTGCACGATGCCGACATCCGGGTTCAGCGCGGGTACGGCGGTCAGCGTCTCTCCGGTGAACGGGCAGGTGATCGGCTTGATCGTGTCGGTGAGCTCGACCAGGTCGGTGCCGGAGTATCCCCGTAGCACGGCGAACGGCAGTCCGGACGCCCCGGCCACATACCTGTTGGCCATCCCGGCGTGGCTGTGTTCCTCGATCTCCAGGGGCGCCGGCCAGCCGTTCTGGACGGCATCGCGGAACCGGTGCAGCGATCCCACGCCGGGGTTCCCGGCCCAGGAGAAGATCAACTTTCGGGCGCAGCCGGCGCCGATCATCTGGTCGTAGACGATGTCCGGCGTCATCCGCACGAGGGTGAGGTCCCGGCGGCGCTGGCGGATGATCTCGTGGCCAGCTGCCACCGGGATGAGATGGGTGAATCCTTCCAGCGCCACCATGTCGCCGTCGTGCACCAGGGCCGCGACGGCATCACGCAGGCTCGCGATCTCCCCCATCCAGGGCTCCTTTGTGCGCCATATGAACATTAGTTCGCTGGGTAGCGACAGTACGGGCAAGCGTCGGCGACCGTCAAACCCTCGTCCTCGGTGCGTCGAAGTGCTGCGTGGGCCGCTGTAACGACTTCGACATGAGCCGTTGACCAAACACGAGGCGGCCCGTACGTTCCCTCTGAGAACGATCGTGCGCATCAAGCACGGTGGCCCTGGGCTCATCTAGGAGGGTTCATGCGTCGTCTCATCACCGGGCTCGCGGTCGCCACGGCCCTCGTGGTCACGACCGCAGCCTGCGGGTCCTCGGACCCGTCGGACGGTACGGCAGGCAACGACGGTCCGGTCAGCGTCAAGGTCGGGGTCATTCCCATCGTCGACGTGGCCCCCATCTACCTCGGCAAGGACAAGGGCTTCTTCAGCAACCGAAACATCGAGCTCACCCTGGAGACCGGGCAGGGCGGAGCGGCGATCGTGCCTGGCGTGCTCAGCGGTCAGTTCCAGTTCGGCTTCAGCAACGTGACGTCGCTGATGGTGGCGCAGACCGAGAACGTGCCGGTCAAGGCCGTGGTCAACGGAGTGGCCTCCACCGGGCAGGCGGGCGCCGACTTCGGCGCGATCGTGGTCCGCGGCGACAGCCCGATCCAGTCGGCGAAGGACCTCGCTGGCAAGAAGGTCGCCGTCAACACGCTCAAGAACATCGGAGACACCTCGGTACGCGAGTCGGTCCGCAAGGCAGGCGGAGACCCCAGTGGGGTGCAGTTCGTCGAGATCGGCTTCCCGCAGATGCCGGCCGCGCTCGACGGCGGCCAGGTGGACGCGGCCTGGGTGGTGGAACCGTCACTGTCCGCAGTCAAGGCCAAGGGTGGTCGGGTCGTCGCGTCGAACTTCGTCGACGTGGCACCCGATCTCACCGTCGCGCTGTACTTCACCTCCACGAAGCTGACACAGGAGAACCCGGACCTGGTCAAGCGGTTCGTCGAGGCGATGCAGGAGTCACTGGCGTACGCCGACAGCAACCCGGACGAGGTACGACGGATCATCGGTACCTACACCCAGATCGACGCGGCCACCGTGGCGGCCCTGACGCTGCCGAAGTGGCCGGCCGACTACAACCGGGCCTCGCTGGAGGCGCTGGCCCGGCTCGGCCAGCAGGACGGCCTCTTTGACACCGCGCCCGACCTGGACAAGCTGTTCTCATGACAATGTCCGACCCCGCCGGGGACGGGACGGCTCCGGCCGCCGCCGTCCCCGGCGCCATGACCGCCGCCGTCCCCACCACCGTCGGCGGCAGCCCACGGCGCAGCCGGTCCGGCGCCACCCTCGGGTACGGCCTCGCCGGTCTCGTCGTCTTCTTCGGCGTGCTCGAGGTGCTGCCCCGGATCGGACTGGTGTCCGCGAACTACCTACCACCCACCAGCCGGATCGCCGGGGCGCTCGCCGCCGAGGCCACCGAACCGGCGTTCTGGGACGCTGTCGTCGACACGCTCACCAGCTGGATGCTCGGCCTGGCGATCGCCACCGCGGCGGGAATCGCGGTCGGAGTGCTCATCTCGGTGGTTCCGCACCTGCGCGCCATCACCGCCTCCTCGATCGAGTTCCTCCGCCCGATTCCCTCGGTAGCGCTGATCCCGTTGGCCGTGCTGCTGTACGGCACCGATCTGCGTTCGACGCTACTGCTGGTGGTCTACGCCGCGTTCTGGCAGGTGCTCATCCAGGTGCTCTACGGCGTGCAGGACGTCGACCCGGTCGCGGACGAGACCGCCCGGTCGTATGGCCTGGGCCGGTGGGCCCGGATCCGGTTCGTGCTGTGGCCGACCGCACTGCCGTACGTGATGACCGGCGTGCGGCTGGCCGCAGCCGTGGCACTCGTACTCGCCATCACCGCCGAGCTGATCATCGGCTCGCCGGGGCTGGGGTCCCGGATCGCCGTCGCCCAGATCTCCAACGCGGTGCCGGCGATGTACGCCCTGGTCGTGGTGACCGGCCTACTCGGCGTTCTGATCAACATCGGTGCGCGGCTGGTGGAGCGGCGCCTGCTGTCCTGGCACCAGTCCGTCCGTGGGGAGGTCGTGCTGTGATCCGCGCACTTCGCCAGATCGGCCTGGCCGTCGGGCTGCCGGCGGTGCTCTTCGCCGCCTGGTGGGCGGCCTCCGCCGGCAGTGAGAGTTTCTACTTCCCGCCGCTGCGCAGCATTCTGGGCACTTTCGGCGAGGTCTGGACCGGGCAGCGGCTTACCGACGACGTGCTGCCCAGCCTGGCCCGGCTCGCCGCCGGCTACCTGGCCGCGCTGGTGTTCGGGGTGGCCGCCGGCGTGGTGATCGGCTCCTACCGCCGGGTCCGCGCGGCGGCCGAGCCGGTGCTGGAGTTCCTCCGGGCCATCCCGCCACCGGTTCTGGTGCCGGTCATCATGCTCTTCGCCGGCATCGGCGACGGGATGAAGGTGCTGGTCATCGTCTCCGGCTGCGTCTGGCCGATCCTGTTGAACACCGTAGAGGGGGTACGGGCGGTCGACGGGGTGCTGGCGGAGGCGACCCGGTCGTACGGCATTCGTGGCGCTGCGCGGCTGCGCCACCTGGTGCTGCGTTCGGCGAGCCCGCAGATCTTCGCCGGTGCCCGGCAGGCGCTCTCCATCGGCATCATCCTGATGGTGATCAGCGAGATGTTCGCCGCCAGCAACGGCCTGGGCTTCGCCATCGTGCAGTTTCAGCGCACCTTCGCCATTCCTGAGATGTGGAGCGGCATCCTGCTGCTGGGTCTGCTCGGCTTCGTCCTCTCGCTCGTGTTCCGGGCGGTGGAGGCCCGGGCGTTGGCCTGGTACCACGGGCTGCGACGCACGCAACGGTCGTCGTGAACGGCTGTGCCGCCGGCCGGGCCGCGCAGCCAGGAAAGGGAACCCATGCTTGACGTTCGAGGATTACAGAAGATCTACGAGGGCCGCGAACGCCGGGTGGAGGCGGTGCGCGATCTCACCTTCTCGCTCGACGCCGGTGAACTGGCGTGCCTGGTCGGCCCTTCCGGCTGCGGCAAGACGACCCTGCTCAAATGCGTTGCCGGCCTGCTCGCCCCCACCTCCGGGGAGGTCCTGCTCGACGGCCGCGCGGTGACCGGGCCGCCGCCGGGCATGGCCGTCGTCTTTCAGGAGTACGGCCGCAGCCTGTTTCCCTGGATGAGCGTTCACGACAATGTGGAACTGCCGCTGCGGCAGAAGAAGCTGCCCAGGGCACGCCGCAGGGAACTGGTGCACGAGGCCCTGGCCTCGGTCGGGCTCGCCGACGCACACCGGGCGTATCCGTGGCAGTTGTCCGGTGGGATGCAGCAGCGGGTCGCGATCGCCCGGGCCGTCGCGTACGAACCCAACGTGCTGCTGATGGACGAGCCGTTCGCCGCCGTTGACGCGCAGACCCGCGCGGACCTCGAGGACCTGATCCGCGACCTGTGGCACAAGCTGCGGGTGACGATCCTGTTCGTCACCCACGACATCGACGAGGCCGTCTACCTGGGCCAGCGGGTGCTGATCCTGTCCTCCTCGCCGACGGTCGTGCAGGAGCAACTCACCATCGACCTGCCGGACGAGCGGGACCAGCTGCACACCCGGGCCGACCCACGCTTCACCAGCTTGCGTACCCACGTCTACGAGCAGATCCAGGCCGCGAAACGCAACGCCGGAGCACCAGCCGGAGGATCACGGGACACCGAGGTGCCCGGCGACGCCCGGCCCGGGCTCGATCGGACGCCGGCATGAGCGAGCGCAGGGCTGGCATGGCCGCCCCCGACGTCTACGTCCTCGACGCCATCCGCACCCCGATCGGACGGTACGGCGGAGCGCTCGCCGACTCCCGGCCGGACGACCTGGCCGCCGGCGTGCTACGCGACCTGCTGGCCCGGCATCCGGATCTCGACCCCGCCGACGTGGCGGACGTGCTGCTCGGCTGCGCCAACGGCGCGGGCGAGGACAACCGGAACGTCGCCCGGATGGCGGTCCTGCTGGCCGGGCTGCCGCCGCAGGTGCCCGGCGCGACGGTCAACCGACTCTGCGGCTCCGGCCTGCAGGCCGTGGTGGACGGCGCCCGGACGATCATGGCCGGCGACGCCCACCTGGTCGTTGCCGGCGGCGTCGAGTCGATGAGCCGGGCCCCGTGGGTACTGCCGAAGCCGGAGACGGCCTATCCGCGCGGGCATACCACCGCGTGGTCCACCACGCTCGGCTGGCGCATGATCAACCCTCGCATGCCTGAGCAGTGGACGGTCGCCCTCGGGGAGAGCGCGGAGATCCTGGCCGAGAAGTACGACATCTCCCGCGAGGCGCAGGACAGCTTCGCGCTGCGCAGCCACCAGCGTGCCGCCGCGGCCTGGGCAGCCGGCCGGTTCGCCGACCATGTCGTACCGGTCGACGGAGTGGCGCTCGACACCGACGAGTCGATCCGGGCGGACACCTCGCCGGCCGCGCTGGCCCGGTTGCGTCCGTCGTTCCGTCCGGACGGCACCGTCACCGCCGGCAACTCGTCGCCACTCAACGACGGCGCCGGGGCGGTCCTGCTCGGCGATGAGGAGGGCGCCCGGCGTGCCGGCGCCCGGCCACTGGCCCGGATCGTGTCCCGGGCGGTCGCCGGGGTGGAGCCGCACCTGTTCGGCATCGCGCCGGTCCCGGCGGCGCAGACGGCCCTGGGCCGTGCCGGGATCGACTGGTCCGACCTGGTCGACGTGGAACTGAACGAGGCGTTCGCCGCCCAGTCGCTGGCCTGCCTCGCCCAATGGCCGGAACTCGATCCGGAACTGGTCAACCCGGACGGCGGAGCGATCGCCGTCGGCCACCCACTGGGTGCCTCGGGTGCCCGGATCCTCGGTGCGCTGGCCTGGCGGCTGCACCGCCGCGGTGGCGGGTACGGCCTGGCCGCCATCTGCATCGGCGTCGGCCAGGGACTGGCCGTCGTGTTGGAAGGAATCGCCTGATGACCACCCTGCACCTGCCGACGTACGAGCGCCCCCGCGGCCTGCACCCGCCGCTGGAAAGTCCGGGCTACCGCTCCACCCTGCTACGCGCACCCACCCAGCCACTGGTGCTGCTGCCGCAGAACCTGACCGAGGTGACCGGCCCGCTGCTCGGTGAGGGCCGGGTGACGGAGACCGACGCCGACCTGACCGTCGCGCCCGGCGGTGAGCCGCAGGGCCAGCGGATCATGGTGCACGGCCGGGTTCTGGACGGTGACGGCCGGCCGGTGCCGCACACCCTGGTCGAGATCTGGCAGGCGAACGCCGCCGGGCGCTACCGGCACGCCCGGGACACCTGGCCGGCACCGCTGGATCCGAACTTCACCGGCGTCGGCCGGGTACTCACCGACGACCTGGGCCGCTACCGCTTCGTGACGATCCGGCCCGGCGCCTATCCATGGGGCAACCACCACAACGCCTGGCGACCGGCACACATCCACTTTTCTCTCTTCGGCCGGGCCTTCACCCAGCGACTCGTCACCCAGATGTACTTTCCGGACGACCCGCTCCTGCCACACGATCCGGTCGCGGGCTCGATCCCGGACGAGAAGGCGCGGCAGCGGCTGGTCTCCCGGTTCGACCTGAACGCCACGACGCCGCACTGGGCCCTCGGCTACGAGTTCGACATCGTGCTGCGCGGCGGCGCGGCGACGCCGACGGAGGAACCGCATGAGGACTGAGCTGACCCCGTCCCAGACCGTCGGACCGTTCCTGCACATCGGCCTGCCCTGGCCCGACGGGCCGGACGTCGTGCCGGCGGGCACGCCCGGCGCCATCATGATCAGCGGCCGGATCACCGACGGTGCCGGCGAGCCGGTGCCAGACGCCCTGGTCGAGACCTGGCAGGCGGACCGGAACGGACGCTTTCCGCACCCGGACGACCCGCGCGGTCCGGTGTACGGCTTCCGCGGCTTCGGACGCTGCCCCACCGACGAGAACGGCGTCTACCGAATCCGCACCGTCAAGCCCGGACCGCTGCCCGCCCGGGACGGCGGGACCGAGGCCCCGCACATCAATCTCTCCATTTTCGGCCGGGGCCTGCTCGACCGCCTGGTGACCCGGCTGTACTTCCCCGACGAGGCCGCCAACGACACCGACCCGGTGCTCGCCGGCCTGCCCGATCCGGCCCGCCGGGACACTCTGATCGCCGTCGCCGCACCCGACGGTTATGTGTTCGACATCGTGCTGCGGGGCGAATCCGAGACCGTGTTCTTCGATGTTTGAATCGATGTTCGCGACCCCGGCGAGCGTCGCGGCCACCGACACCGCCGCGTGGCTCCGGGAACTGCTCCGGGTCGAGGCCGCGCTGGCCCGGGCCGGCGCAGCCATCGGCCTGATTCCATCCGGGTGCGCGGCCGAGATCGAGGCCGCCTGCGTTCCGGACCGGTTCGACGCCGCCGGGCTGAGCCGGCAGGCGGTCCCCTCGGCCTCGCCGGTCGTACCGATGGTGGCGGAACTGCGAGCCCGGGTGTCGGACGACGCCCGCCGGTACGTGCATCTCGGCGCGACCAGTCAGGACGTCATGGACACCGCGCTGGTGCTGGTCGCCCGCCGGTGCGTCGGTTCGACCCTCGACGACCTGTGGGCGGTCGGCGACCGGCTCGCCGACCTGGCCGACCGGCATCGCGACACCGTCCAGATCGGCCGGACGCTGCTCCAGCAGGCGGTGCCGACCAGCTTCGGCCTGGTCTGCGCCAATTGGCTGGCCGCTCTGGCGGAAGCAGCGGACGAACTCGCCCGGGCAACCGACCGACTGCCTCTCCAGTACGGCGGCGCGGTCGGCGCCCACGACACGCTCGGCATAGACGGTCCCCGGATGGCCGCGGCGCTCGGCGAGATCCTGGGACTGACGGTGCCAGCCCTGCCCTGGCACACGCGACGCGGGCCTGTCGCCGGCCTCGCCGCCGCGCTCGGCGCGGTCTGCGGCGCGCTCGGCACGATCGCCACCGGGGTCCTGCTACTCGCACAGAACGAGGTCGCAGAGGTGACCGAGGGTTCCCCCGGCGGCTCCTCGGCGATGCCGCACAAGCGGAACCCGGCCCGCTCCACCCTGGTCGTCGCCTGCGTGCACCAGGCGCCGGCCCTGGTCGCCACCATCCTGGCCAGCCAGCCGGTCGAACTGCAACGCTCGGCGGGCCGGTGGCAGGCCGAGTGGCCGACGGTCACCACACTGCTGCGGCTGACCGCCGCGGCGGCCTGGCATGCCAGGTCGGCGGCCGAATCACTACAGGTGGACTCCGAACGGATGCGGGCCGCCGCCGGGCTCGGGCCAGGATCGACGACCGCCGGACCACCGGGCGTGCCGGAAGCGGCCGGACCGCTCATCGACCGGGCACTGGAGGCGTACCGTGCCACTCGCCCATGAGGTGACCGGACCGGCCGGCACTCCCGCGTTGCTCCTCGGCGGATCTCTCGGCACCACCCGGACCATGTGGCGACCCCAGGTGACCGCCCTGTCCCAGCGGATGCGGGTGGTGGTGTTCGACCACCGTGGGCACGGCCGGTCACCTGCGCCGCCCGGACCGTACGACATCGCCGACCTCGGGAACGATGTCGTCGACCTTCTCGACCACCTGAACCTGGACCGGGTGCACTACGCCGGCCTGTCGCTCGGCGGCATGGTGGGCATGTGGCTGGCCGCCCGCCATGCCGAGCGGGTCGACCGGCTCGCGTTGCTCTGCACGGCCGCGTACCTGCCGCCGGCCGGCGCCTGGCTTTCCCGGGCCGCCCAGGTCCGGGCGCACGGGACGGCGAGCCTGACAGACACCCTGCTCGGCCGGTGGTTCACCGCCGGCTATGCCGACCGCCACCCCGATACGGTGGCGCGCCTCGTCACCGACCTGGCCGCCAGCCCAGCCGAGGGGTACGCGGCCTGCTGCGAGGCGATCGCCGCCATGGACCTGCGGCCGCTGCTACCGGAGATCGCTTCTCCCACACTGGTGGTCGCCGGCGCCGATGACCCGGCCACCCCGCCCCGGGAGGCCCAGCTCATCACGGAGGCCGTGCCCGAAGCACGGCTGGCGGTCCTGGACCGGGCCGCGCACCTGGCCAGCGTCGAGCAACCGGCGCGGGTGACCGCGCTGCTGGCCGAACACTTCCTGGAGGAGCGATGAACGAGCGGTACACGCGGGGGATGGCGGTACGGCGGGAGGTGCTCGGCGACGCGCACGTGGACCGGGCGGTGGTCGAGACCGATGGGTTCACCGCCGACTTCCAGGACCTGATCACCCGGTACGCCTGGGGCGAGATCTGGACCCGTCCTGGCCTCGACCGGCGTACCCGCAGCTGCGTGACACTGACCGCGTTGGTCGCCCACGGCCACCTCAACGAGCTGGCGATGCACGTCCGAGCGGCGCTGCGCAACGGTCTCACGCCCGGCGAGATCAAGGAGGTGTTGCTGCAGTGCGCCATCTACTGCGGGGTGCCGGCCGCGAACGCGGCGTACGGCGTCGCCGCCCGAGTGCTGCGCGAGGAGGCAGCGGCGGGGTAGCGGGCAGTGCCCCGGCCCGTGCCCTGGGACCAGCGGCGGTCGACACCGATCAGGCGACCTCCCTGACCTCCCCGGCACGCAGGCGTGCGCTGATCGCGTTCACCGCCGCCCGCAGCGCACGTAGTCCGGTACCGATGTTCGGGCGGGGACTGGGTACGACCAGGCCAACCGCAGCGACGACCTCACCGGCCGCTCCGGTGACCCCGACCGCCACCGACGACGCGCCGAGCGTCATCTCCTCCCGGGTCCAGGCCACTCCGCTGCGGCGGATCTCGGCGAGCTGCGCGGCCAGCCGGGCGGGTTCCACCACGGTGTACGGGGTGAGCCGCTCCGGCCGGCTCAGCACCGACTGCCGCACGTCGTCGGGCGCCCACGCGAGAAGCACCTTCCCCACGGCGGTGGCGTGCAACGGCAGGGTACCGCCGGGGCGGGACACGACCCGGACCGACCGGGCTCCGCCGAGGCGTTCGACGTACAGTGCGCTGCCGCCGTCCCGGACCGCGAGATGCACCGTGTCCCCGGTGGCGGCACAGAGGTCCTGCAGGTGGGGCAGGGCCGCCTCGCGCAGCTCGACGTGCATGGCCGAGAGCAGTCCGAGATGCCAGAGCCGGGCACCGATCTGGTACGTCCCGTCCTCCCGGCGCTCCAGCGCGTGCCAGTCGACCAGTTCCTGCACGTGCCGGTGGGCCGTGGCCAGCGGCAGGTTCGACCGTCGGGCGATCTCGCTCAGCCGCAACCGCAGATGCACCGAGTCGAACGCGTCAAGGATCGAGAGTGCACGCAGCGTGACGGATCTGCCGGCCATGAGCCGTCTCCTCTCCGGCGGCGTCCCTCCGGTCGCGGTCGTCCCGCAACATACCGGAAACCCGCGGCTACCGGTACGGCCAGCGGACGACTGTACGCAAGACGCACGGATGACTTCCACCGGGCGGAAGGGTCCGTCGCCGTGACCCTTCCATCTGCCGGAAGCACGTCGTTGCGGCGCCGCCCCAGCCGGACGACGGTGATCTCCACCGCCACCGGAAGGACGATGATGAGAAACAGACGTAGCTTGCTCACCGGCTTGGCGGCGCTGACCGGCGCCGTCCTCGTCCTGTGGATCGGGTCCAGCGTGAGCGCCGCCGGCTCGAACCGGCCGGTCCGCTCGTGTGCGAGCCTGGCTTCGACCAACCTTCCCCACACCACGATGCTGAGCGCCACCGCCGTGACGGCCACCGCATCGGTGCCCGCGCACTGCGCGGTCCAACTGGTGGTCACCAATCCTCCGGCAGGCGACCAGATCAGGGTCGGCGTGTGGTTGCCGACCGAGAACTGGAACGGCCGCTTCCAGGGCACCGGCGGCGGCGGGTTCTCCGGCGGCTCGCCGACTTCGACCCCCGCCGCGGCGCTGCGGGACGGCTACGCCGCCGCGGCGACGGACGCAGGGCACACCGGCGGCAGCGGCAGCTTCGCGCTGAACTCGGACGGCACCCTCAACTGGCAACTCATCGCGGACTTCGGCTACCTGGGCATCCATGAGATGACGGTGGCGGGCAAGGCGCTGGTCGAGAGGTTCTACCGCCCTGCGTCGTTCCACAGCTACTTCAACGGCTGTTCCACGGGCGGCCGTCAGGGGCTGATGGAGGCGCAGCGCTACCCGAGCGACTACGACGGAATAGCCGCCGCGTCACCGGCGGTGAACTGGACGAAGTTCCACCCGGCCCAGTTCTGGGGCCAGCTGCAGATGATGCTCTCCGGCAACGTCATCCCGCAGTGCAAGCTTGCCGCCGCCACCCAGGCCGCCATCACCGCCTGCGACGGAAGAGACGGGGTCACCGACGGAATCGTCGGCGACTGGCAGGGGTGCCGGTTCGACGCACGCAGGCTGATCGGTACGGAGACCGACTGCGGCACCGTCACGGCCGCCGACGCGGACCTGATCAACAAGATCTGGGAGGGACCGCGCGACGCCGACGGCGGATTCCTCTGGTACGGCCTGGAACGCGACGCCAGCCTGGGCGCGCTCAACAACACCTCGGGTGGGAACCAGTTGCCCTTCGGCGTCGGCCTGGACTGGTTCCGCTACTTCCTGCTGCAGAACCCCGGCTGGGACTGGCGGACCATGACCTACGACCGTTACCTGCTGCTCTTCCAGCAGTCCGTGCTGCAATACCAGGCGGTGATCGCGACCGACGATCCGGACCTGTCCGCGTTCCGGGACGCCGGCGGGAAGGTCGTCTTCTGGCACGGCACCGCCGATCCGCTGATCTTCTTCCGCGGTACGGTCGACTACTACCAGCGGCTCGAGGCGGCGATGGGCGGCGCCAAGCAGACCCAGAAGTTCGCCCGCTTCTTCGTCGCCCCCGGCGTCGGGCACTGCGGCGGCGGCCAGGGCGCCGCGCCGACCGACCTGCTGAACAGCGTCGTGCGGTGGGTCGAGCAGGGCAAGGCCCCCAGCAGCCTCGTCGGGCGACGGATCGACGGTGGGGGCGACGTGCTGCTCACCCGGCCGGTCTGCCAGTACCCCCTGGTGGCCAGATACAAGGGGCACGGTACGACAACCGAGGCGAAGAACTTCACCTGCGCCAGCGGCTACCACAAATAGCCGACGGACGGCGGCTCCGGCGGGCACCTGCCCGCCGGAGCCACCAGCGGTTTGTCCGGCCGGCAGGAACGACCACCAGACGAGGCGACAACCGAACGAAACAGAAACGAGGAAGCACGTGCGTACCCAGGTCGCGATCGTGGGGGCAGGACCGGCCGGACTGATGCTCTCCCACCTCCTGCACCGCAGCGGCATCGACTCCGTCGTCGTCGAACGCCGCAGCCGCGAGTACGTCGAGCAGCGAGTCCGTGCCGGGGTACTGGAGCAGGGCACGGTGGACCTGTTGCGCGAGCTCGGCGTCTCCGAGGGCCTCGACCGCGAGGGCCTGGTGCACCGGGGCATCGAGCTGCTCTTCGACGGCACGGCGCACCGGATCCCGATGAGCGATCTGACCGGCGGACGGGCCATCACCATCTATGGACAGCAGCACGTCGTGCGGGACCTTACCGAGGCTCGGCTCGCCGCAGGCGGCCAAATCTACTTCGAGGCCGACGACGTAGCCGTGTCGGGCGTCGACACCGCGGCACCACGGGTCACCTTCACCGTTGACGGCCGCCGAGAGGAACTGCTCTGCGACATCGTCGCCGGATGTGACGGATTCCACGGGGTGTGCCGAGACGTCCTGCCCGGGTCAGGACGCCATCTTCTGGAACGCGAGTACCCGTTCGGCTGGCTCGGGATCCTCGCCGCCGTCCCACCCTCGGCCGACGAGCTGATCTACGGCCACCACGAGCGGGGTTTCGCGCTGGCGAGCCTCCGCTCGCCGACGATCAGCCGTCTCTACCTCCAGGTCGACCCGCACGAGGACCTGGCCAACTGGTCGGACCGGCGGATCTGGGACGAACTCGCCACGCGGCTGGCGCACGACCGCTGGACGCTCGCCGAGGGGCCGATTCTGGAGAAGAGCATCACGCCGATGCGCAGCTTCGTCTGCGAACCCATGCGACACGGCCGGCTGTTCCTCGCCGGGGACGCCGCCCACATCGTGCCACCGACCGGCGCCAAGGGCCTCAACCTCGCCGTCCATGACGTATACGTGCTGGCCGAGGCAGTGGCTGACTGGTACCGGACCGGAAGCGATACGCCGTTCGACACGTACTCGGCGAGGTGTCTGCGTCGGGTCTGGCGGGTGCAGCACTTCTCCTGGTGGATGACGTCGATGCTGCACCGCTTCCCCGGGCACGACGCGTTCGAGCAGCGGCTGCAGCGCTCACAACTGGAGTATGTCGTCGGGTCGCCGGCCGCAGCGACCACCCTCGCGGAGAACTACGTGGGGCTGCCCTGGAGCTGAGCCGCTGTCCCCGGCCGGCCTCGGAACCGACAGCACCAAGATCGACATAGAAGGACGTCAATTTAACTGTGCGAGGGTGCTATTTCGGAAGTCAACGTATCTGTCGAACGATGCATATCGGCCGATGGCGCGACGAGCTTCTGGGTCGAGAGAAGCGGCGCCGCTGGGCATGCGACAGGGGCGACCTCCGCGCCGCTCATTGACTGGTGCGGCGGGGAGGGCACCCTCGGGTGTCGATGGGGCCGCCCGACCGGAGGCCAGCGGGGCGGGCGGCGCCATCGGCGGGCGGTCTAGCCCCAGTAGCCCATGGCCTGGTGGCCGAGCGACTGCTGGCCGGCGGTGTTGGCGTGGCAGCCGTCGGAGACCTCGCCGCTGCGCAGGCGGAAGACGCCGGGGTAGGTCACGTTCTGGCTAGCGTCGGCGGCGGCCTGCCGGGCCATGCTGTCGGTCAGCTCCGGGCCGCCGCTGCCGGCGAGGAAGCAGGTTTGGCCGGCGTCGTAGAGCGGCTGGCCGGAAATGATGATGTTCGCACCGGGCGCCGCGTGCTGGCGGGCGTTGGTGATGAGTTGCCTGACCTCGTTGTAGGTCACTCCGTTCTGGGCGAAGATGCAGATCTGGATCCAGACGGTCGCGGGTCGGCCGTACTGGGCGGCCTGCCGGTCGAAGCTCTGCCAGGAGGCGGAGTTGGTGTTGGTCCAGGACTGCACGACGGCGCCGCCGGTGCCGTAGGGGCCCCACATGCGCTGGCCGCCGACGGCGCGGTAGCCCTGGGAGACGTTCTCGGCCATCGAGCAGCCGATGAAGCCCATCGTGTTCGGGCCGCCGGTGGCGGGTGGTGTCGTCGGAGGTGGCGTGGTCGGGCGCGGTGTGGTCGGTGTCGGGTTCGGTCCGGTCGTGGGCCCGGTCGTCGGTTGGGTGGTGCCGTTGCAGGCCGTGCCGTTGAGGGTGAAGTTTGTCGGCGCCGGGTTGCTGCTGTTGTTCCAGGAGCCGTTGAACCCGAAGCTCGTGCTGCCGTTGGTGGCGAGGTTGCCGTTCCAGCTGACGTTGCGGGCGGTGACCTGCGCCCCGCTCTGGCTGACCGTGGAGCTCCAGGCCTGGGTGACCTGCTGGCCGGAGGCGAAGGACCAGGTCAGGGTCCAACTGGACAGTGGGTCACCCAGGTTGGTGACGGTGACGTTGCCGGTGAAGCCCCCTGGCCATTGTGAGCCGACGCTGTAGGTGATCTGACAGCCGGCGGCCGCCGACGCCGCGGTCATCGAGACCACGCCGACGGTGGCGGCGACCGCCAGCGGCACTGTGGCCGCGACGAACAGACGGAACCGAGATAGGCGCATGGCCCCTCCCTCAACTGCTTGCATCGGTGATGGTCGGTGGGTGTGTGGTGGGTCGAAGCAGTGCGCGTTGAGGTCCTGGGCGGGGGATCCGGGTGCCTTCCTCGCGCACCGATCGAAAGTCGTCGTTGCGTGGGTACTGTAGGACGGTCTCGTGACGGCGGTCAACGCGAGCGTCCAACGACTGGTTCTGGCCGAGGAGCACATCTGCCGCCGTGGATCGATTGACGTCGACGGATGAGTATTGCCACAATCGGCCCGTGACCGCAATAGGTACGTCCGTTCGCATAGCGCACAGAGCTCGCTCGCCGGCCGGTCCCGGTGGGGCATCAGACGGTGACGGCTGCAGGTGCTGTGGGCCCGCGGCGATGCTCGTCGACTCGACCTACGGCTGTGCCATCCGGAGCCTCACGTGCGCGATCCGTACGGTCGTTCTCCTGTCGCGCCGGACGCCGTCACCGTCGATCCGAAAGCCTGCTGCCCGGCCCAGCTGTGGCCGGACCGAGTCGGCTGGCCCCTAATCCGGGCCAAGAATCTTGAGCTGCGCTGGGTCGCCTACCCAGCGGGCCGTCGGCTGGTGCGTCCCCACCGCCGAGCGGCGGCCGGTGCCCAGCGACTGTGCCCGCGATGAAAGGAGCTTGTGGCGCGGGCCGCTCCCGCGCTGTTGTCGTAACCACCATCAGTAGCAAGGAGCCCAAGTGATTATCAGTTCGGGCCGCTCCACGCTCCGCTCGATCGGCGTCGTACTGTCGGTAGCGTCATCCTGTCTACCTGCTCTGGAACGCATTTGATCCAAGATCTGAAAAGCGGGCTTGGTCGGAAAGCGGGAACGCTTGTTTGTCCTCAGGGTTCGACCTACGCACGACCCTGCCGTTGTTGGGCGGGTTTGCCCGCCTTCGGCTCGAGGGGCGCCGGCTCGCGTGTTTCGACGGCACGGGGTCCGGGATCACGAGGGTTGCGGGCGTGTGGCCCGGGAGCTATGTTTGCGCCAACATTGATAAGCGCCGATATGGATACCGAGTAGGTCGCCCTGCTCCGTGGGATGCGGTCGCACACCTTTCCACCACGCCTGAAACCAGGAGGGTAAATGGCCATCCCCTCCTGTCGTTCCAGGCTTCGCTTCACGCTCGTCGCGCTGACGGCGATGAATCCCAGCACCATTCGGGCGACCAGTACGACAGCGGGCACTCGCCACGCACGGGCTTCAGCCCGTTACCGGTGTCCTCGGGCGCCGGCCACCCCGCAGCATCTGATCCACGTACCTGGAGGAGGCAACAATGACGAACAAGCCGATTACCCGACCGCGGTATAGAACGAGGATCGCCACGACCTGGTCCGCCGTGTTGGGAAGCGTTGCAGTCCTAGCCGCAATGCTCATGGTGACGGACGGCTCCGCCGCCGCCGCCACTACCCTCGGGGCGTCTGCGGCGGAGCGAGGCCGCTACTTCGGTACCGCCGTGGCGGCGAGCAGGCTCAGCGACAGTGCGTACACGACGATCCTGAACCGGGAGTTCAACCAGGTCACGCCCGAGAACGAGATGAAGATCGACGCGACCGAGCCGCAGCAGGGCCAGTTCTCGTACGGCAACGCGGACCGGATCGTGCAGCACGCCCGCAGCCGGGGCATGCAGGTACGCGGCCACACCCTGGCCTGGCACTCGCAGCAGCCCGGCTGGATGCAGAACATGTCCGGCAGCGCGCTGCGGCAGGCCATGCTCAACCACGTCACCCAGGTGGCCACCCACTTCCGGGGCCAGGTCGCCTGGTGGGACGTGGTCAACGAGGCGTACGCGGACGGCAGCAGCGGCGCCCGGCGCGACTCCAACCTCCAGCGCACCGGCAACGACTGGATCGAGGCCGCGTTCCGCGCCGCGGACGCGGCCGACCCGAACGCACAGCTCTGCTACAACGACTACAACATCGACAACTGGAACGACGCCAAGACCCAGGCCGTCTACCGGATGGTCCAGGACTTCAAGTCCCGCGGTGTGCCGATCGACTGCGTCGGCCTCCAGTCGCACTTCACCGGCGGCTCGAACTACCCGAGCAACTACCGCACCACGCTGTCCAGCTTCGGCGCCCTCGGCGTCGACGTGCACATCACCGAGCTGGACATCCGCAACGCGCCGGCCGACGCGTACCGCAACGTGACCAACGACTGTCTCGCGGTGGCCCGCTGCAAGGGCATCACGGTGTGGGGCATCCGCGACTCGGACTCGTGGCGGTCCGGCGAGAGCCCGCTGCTGTTCAACGGCAGCGGCCAGAAGAAGCCGGCCTACGACGCCGTGCTCACCGCACTGAACAACGGCACCCCCGGCGGCAACCCGACCACCCCGCCCGGCGGCACCCCGACCACCCCACCGGGCGGCAGCGGCTGCACCACCTCGGTGACCGCCGGCACCGTCTGGGGCGACCGGTACAACACGTCGGTGACGGTCAGCGGCGCCAGTGGTTGGACCGTGGTGGTGGCGGTCACCTCGCCGCAGTCGATCAGCACCACGTGGAGCGGCAGCGCCAGTTTGAGCAGTAACGACACCGTGTTGACGATGCGCTCCAACGGCAGCGGCAACACGTTCGGCTTCACCACGATGATGAACGGCAACTCCGGCGCCCGACCGCAGGTCCGATCCTGCACCGCCGGCTGATACCGGATGAGCGGAGCGCCGGTCGGTCGAGAGCAGACCCTGTCCGTCGCTGGTGCAGTCGGACGGCCGTTGCCGCACATGTTGATGGAGTGAATTATGAGAAGATCTCAGATTATCTTGGTGGCTGCGGCGACTGCGGTGGTCACCGTGGCGGGAGTACTGACCGCGCCGCCGCTGTTGGCCGCGACGCCTGACATCACCGTCAACACCGCTTCGTCGTACCAGACGATCGACGGTTTCGGGGCCGCGACCCCGATTTTCGGCGGGTCCGGTGACCCGTGGACGGACAGTGAGACCCAGACGCTCGTCGGCATGGGCCAGGGGCAACTCGGTATGTCGATCGTTCGGACCGTGGTGTCGCCGGTGTCGGGCGAGTGGGGCCTCTACGCGAACAGCCTGAGGACGGCGAAGTCCTACGGCTCCGGTGTCAAGATCCTTGCTTCGCCCTGGACCGCCCCCGCGAACTTCAAGACGAACAACAGCAGGATCAACGGTGGCAAGCTCAGGAGCGACTACTACGACGACTATGCGGAACACCTGAACAGTTATGTGCAGTACATGAAGAACCAGGGCGTCACGATCGACGTGACCTCGGTGCAGAACGAGCCGGACTGGCATCCGGATTACGATTCGATGGACTGGACCGGCGCCGAGATGCGGAACTGGGTCCGCGACCAGGGCACCAAGGTCAGGGACACCCGGCTGATGGTCGGCGAGTCCCTGCGGTTCAACCGCGCGTACACCGACCCCACGTTGCAGGACGCCACCGCGCGTAACAATATCGGCTACGTCGGCGGGCACCTGTACGACGCCGAGAACAGTGGCAACCTGTCCCCCTACCCGCTCGCGAGCCAGTACGGCAAGAACCAGTGGATGACCGAGTGGAACCTGCACGCGGCCGATGGGAACGGTGCGAACATCTGGGGAAACCCGAGCAACGCGGCTGTCTGGAACGAGACCCTGGACGACATCATGCGGACCGTGCACCGGTCGATGGAGGCCAACTGGAACGCATACGTCTGGTGGTACGGCCGCCGCTTCTACTCCTTCATCGGTGACGGCGACTCGCAGTACGGGACCACGAAGGGCGCGGTGCTGCGGCGCGGCCAGGCGTTCTCGCAGTACTCCAAGTACGTCCGCCCCGGTGACAGGCGTGTCGCCCTTTCGAAGAGCTCGAGGACCTCTTCTCTGGAGGTCACGGCCTACCAGGGTAGGGGCAAGGTTACGCTGGTGATCCTCAACCGCTCGAACAGCGCGGTCAACAATGCCGTCATCCAGACGCCGCAGAGCATCTCGAACGCCGAGTACACGGTCACCTCGCAGAGCCTGGGCGCCGCGTCACAGCCAGTGACCCTCAGCGCCGGACAGGCGACCGTCAACATTCCGGCGCGGAGCATCTCCACCATCACCGTCACTGAGGGCACCGCCCCGACCACACCGCCGACCGGCCAGCCCACGACGAACCCGACCACTCCGCCGCCGACCACCCCGCCCGCCGGTGGTAGCTGCACCGCGACGATGACCTCCGGCACGGTGTGGGGCGACCGCTACAACACCTCGGTCACGGTCAGCGGCGCCAGCAACTGGACCGTGACGCTGGCCGTCACCTCACCGCAGTCGATCAGCACCACCTGGAGCGGCAGCGCCACCCTCAGCAGCAACAACACGGTGTTGACGATGCGCGCCAACGGCAGCGGCAACACCTTCGGCTTCACCACCATGATGAACGGCAACTCCGGCGCCCGACCACAGATCAGATCCTGCACCACCACCTGACCGGACCACCCAGACCCCAGTCACACAGCCAAGCGGGACTACCACGACCGACAACGGCGACGTCTCCGGCGGCGAGTTCGTCAACGCACGGATCCGACCACCGGAGACCCCGCCAATCACGCGATGCCCGACGCGACGCCGTGCGTTCGCTATTCCGGACGGGAACTCGGGTGGATCACCCGAGGATTCCGGCAGAACGCCCCAGCGTTGTAGGTCGGGCCGGAAGCCTCCCCGCGACAGCGTCCGCCGGAGACTGCACGCGACCCGGTCCGGAACGCGAAGGTGTTCGTGGCCACGATCGTCCCGACCGGGAACACGAACAGCAACGCCCAGGTACACAATTTCAACGCCCGCCCATTCGACCAGCTTGCCGAGTGTCTCCTTCATCGGCAGGTTCAACGCGACCTCGCGTGCGACCTGCGCCGCCGTGAGAGCCGCCGGCTCCTCGCAATCCCCGGGTCCTCATCGGCGGCGGCCGGATACTCGCACGCAGCCCATAAGTTCGGGTGCAGGAAGGAGGCTGACACGAAGATAAGGCCGCGTCAGGCGAAGAGATCTCTGCCGTAAATCGGTTCGACCCAGCTCGAACCGTGGGAGGTGGCACCGAGCGACGTTGCGGCGGTGGTCGGCGTGTATGACCCACCGCTACGCTGTGCGCGTTGATCGTCAACGATGATGTAGCCGAGGTGGTCCTGCGCTGCCGCTGTCTCGGCGTCATGGAGGTGTGGGGCGGGGACAGTTGGCGCGCGGTCCGCGGCCCGAGACTGAGATCCCTGCTCGCCGCCCTGGTACTGCACTCCGGCGCGGACGTCTCGCCTGACCAGTTGGTGGCGGAGGTGTGGGCGACCGGATCGGTGCCGACCTCGGCCCGGTCCCTGGTCCGGGGGTACGTGATGTCCCTGCGCCGGGCCTTCGGGCCCGACGGCGCGGCGATCGTGGTCGGCCGCCGCACCGGCTACCGCTTCGCGCTGCCTCAGGACGCGGTCGACAGCTACCGCTTCGAACGGCTCTGCGCCGAAGGGCGGGCGGCGCTGGGCGCCGGAGAGCTGTGGCAGGCCCGGCAGGTCCTGGCCGAGGCGCTCGGGCTCTGGGCCGGCCCAGCGCTGCCGGACACGCCCCGCAGCCCGTCGCTGTCGGCCTACGCCGCGCGTCTCGAGGAACTCCGGCTAGTCGCGCTGGAGGCCCGGATCGAGACGGACCTGCACCTGTGCCGGCACCGCGAGATCCTTGGCGAACTGCGGCAACTGGTGGCCGAGCATCCGGGTCGGGAACGCGTAGTGGCGCAGTGGATGCGCGCGCTGTACGCCGACGGCCGGCGGGCGGAGGCCCTCGACGCGTACCTGCACGCTCGGCAGCGACTGGTCGGCGAGTTCGGCATCGACCCGGGGCCGGAGCTGCGCCGTGTTCACCAGAGCATCCTCGCCGATGACCCGGGCGATCCCGAACCGCCGGATCACCCGGCGTCCGCGGGGGCCGCCGACGACGCCCAACGGCGAGTTGCCGGATCGTTCTGTCCGCGGCGGGTCGCTGACCCGGACCGGACCGGGACCTGGCCGGAGGAGCCACGTCGACCCTGGCAGACGCCGGCCGACATCGCGGACTTCGTCGGCCGCGAGCAGGAGCTGGCCGACTGCCAGCGCTGGCTCGGGGCGCCCGGGAAGACGGTGTTACGGGTGGTGGCGATCTGTGGCCGGGCGGGTGTCGGCAAGAGCACGCTCGCGGTGCACCTGGCACACCGGCTACGCCCGGCGTACCCCGACGGCCAGCTCTACGCCGACCTGCGCGGCGACAGCGAGCCGGCCCGTCCCGCCGATGTGCTCGGCACCTTCCTGCGCGGGCTCGGCGTACCCGGAATGTCGGTTCCGGAGGACACCGACGAGCGCGTCGCGATATTCCGCAGCCACCTCGCCGACCGGCGGCTGCTGGTCATCCTCGAGAACGCCGCCGACGAGCGACAGGTACGGCCGCTGCTGCCTGGCGGCTCCGGCTGCGCGGTCCTGGTGACCAGCCGGTCCCGGCTCTCCGCGCTGGCCGGGGCGCACCTGCTCAACCTCGACGTCTTCCCGGTCGAGTCCGCGCTCGCCCTGCTCGAACGGAGCCTCGGCGCGCAGCGGTTCCGGGCCGAGCTGACCGCGGCCACGGACCTGACCGGCCTCTGCGGTCACCTGCCGCTGGCGGTCCGAATACTGGCCGCGCGCGTCGCGGCGAGCCCGCACACCCCGCTGTGCTGGTTCGTCGAGCAGCTGACCGACGAGCGGCGTCGCCTGGACGAACTCCGGGTCGGCGACCTCGATGTCCGGGCCAGCATCGGCTCCGGGCTGCGCGCGATGGCCGATCCCGAGCACCGGGTCCTGCGCCGGCTGGCGCTGTTCGACGCGCCCGACGTACCGGCGTGGGTGGCTGCGGCGGCCGCGGACCTGCCACCGGCGGCGGCCGAGGCCGCCCTGCGCGCGCTGGTGGCCCGGCGTCTGCTCGATGACGCCGGGGTGGACCGGTGCGGGCAGCTCCGGTACCGGTTCCATTCCCTGGTCCGGCTCTTCGCCTGGGAGCGCGCGGAACAGGAGCCGGCGGCGGAGCGCGCGACGGCGGTGGACCGGGTACTGGCCGGCTGGCTCACCCTGGCCCGGCACGCGGATCGTCACGCGCCGGCCCGGACCCTCGCCGCTGTCGAAGCACCGGCGCCCACCTGGCCGGTGCCGGAGCCGGTCCTGCGGGCCGCCGAGCGCGATCCGTTCGGCTGGTTCGAGGCGGAACAGCCAGCGCTGCTGGCGACGGTGCTCCAGGCTGCCGCAACCGGGCGGGCCGGCACGGCCTGGCGCCTCGCTGCCGCCGCGCACAACTATTACGAGCTGCGCAACCTGTACGACGACGGGCAGCGTACGCACGAGACGGCGCTGGCGGCTTGTCAGGCCACCGGCGACGAACTCGGAACGGCCGTCCTGCGCCGCAACCTGGCCGACCTGTTCAGCTCGAAGCCCGGGTCGGACGTGGAGGTCAAGCTCGGCCACGCGACGGCGGCACGGGAGTTGTTCCGCCGGCTCGGCAACCGGCACGGTGAGGCGGACGCGTGGTACCTGTGCGCGACCGTGCACCGGACCCGGGGCGACCAGCAGGCCGCGCTGCGCTGCCTGGCGACCGGCTACCGCCTTGCCCGCCAGGCCGGGTACCGCCTGGGTATGCTGCACGTCTGGCAGCAGCTCAGCATTCTGCGCCGGCAGCAGGGCCGGCTCGGCGAGGCGCTGAGCGACGCCCGGATCGCCCAGGCCCTCGCCGCCGAGCTGCACAGCCCGCGGGACCGGAGCGTGGTGCTCGGCCTGATCGGAGCCATCCACCGGGACCGGCACGAGGCGGGACCGGCCGAGGCGGCTCTCACCGAGGCGATCGCGATCGCGGAACGCACCGCCGATCGCCTTCAGCTCGCCTTTCTTTACGGTCATCTCGGGGGACTCTACGCGGACCAGGGGCATCCGGCGGCTCGGTCCACCCTCGACCATGGCCTGGCGCTGAGCCGGGCCGGCCACTCGCTGTTCGGGCAGGCGCTCGCGCTGCACGCCCTCGGCCGGCTGGACCTCTCCGCTCTCGACCCCGACCGGGCGGTTGCCCGGCTCTCCGAGGCCGCCGAGCTCTATCGCCGGGCCGAGCACCGGTACGCCGAGGCGAGGGTGCTCGCCACGCTCGCCCAGGCCCTGGCGGTCGCCGGCGACCCGGCGCGGGCCCGCGACGCACGCGACCATGCGGTTCGCCTGCTGCGGCGGTTGGGTAACCACGCCGAGGCGGAGTCGGTGGCGGGTGCGGTTGCCGAAGCGGCCGGGAAATCGACCGTAGAGATTCCGTAGACCCAGCGTAGAAACCGCCGCTGACCTGCGAATTCATTGCTTGTGACGATGATCCAACCGCCGTAGCGTGCTGTCTCGTCGGACGGTCCAGAGCCCGTGGCGTCCGGTCCGACACTGTCCCGGGTGGACGGCGTGCCTCGGCGTGGCGTCGCCATCCGATCCCCCACTCTTCGATGGAGGAGAGCCGATGAGCATAGGACGACTCGCTGACAAGGTCCTGTCCCTGATGGTGCCGAGGATGAGCGCATCCGCCGCGCAGCAGACGACGTGCATGTACTGCAGCAGCACCTACTCGAAGCGCTGCGTGCGCGACTGTGTCCAAGGCGTCTGCGAGCCGTGGCGCTGCGCCGGCTGCGGGACCTGCTGACCGGACCGCTGACGTCGGGGCGGATGACCGGGACTCGCCGGCCCGTCCGCCCCGCCCGGTCGATGCCATCGGATCCGACGAGAAGGGCATGCAGGTGCGCTACGTCGCGATGAGTTGTCTGGTCACGCTGGCCGCCGTGTTCACGGTCTCGGCGTTCAGCAAGCTACGCGGTCGGTCCGCGTACGACGCCTTCGTCGCCGCCACCGGCCGGCTGGCGCCCGTCGGCTGGCTGCCCGCCGGTCCGATCGCGGCGCTGGTCCTCGGCGCCGAACTGGTGGTAGCGGTGCTGTTACCTGTGTTGCCCGTCGCCGGGCTGGCGCTGGCCGCGGTCCTGCTCGCCGCGTTCTGCGCCGGGATCCTGGGGGCGCTGCGGCGGGGGGTCCGTGCCCCATGCCGCTGCTTCGGCAGCTCCGACACGCCCCTGCGCCGTCGGCACGCGGCGAGGGCTGCCGCCCTCGCCGCCGTCGCTCTCGTCGGGGCCGTCGCGGCCGGCCCGGCGTCCGGCCAGGACCTGATCACCGGCGCCCGGCCGGAGGCCGTCGCGCTCGCCGTCGGTGCCGCCACCGTACTCGCCCTGCTCACGTTCACCCTCGACGACATCGTAGACCTCTTCGCGCCCAGGCCGGTGCCGGCCCGGAGCGTGACCGTGACGAAGGGATCCCCGGATGTCCGTGCTGGTCACCGCGACCGTTCTCCTCGGACTGCTCACTCTGGTTAACCTCCTGCTGACCCTCGGCGTGGTGCGACGGCTGCGGGAACACTCCGAACTGCTGTCCCGGCAGTCACCCCGCGACGACGCGAGGGTCCTGCCGATCGGCGCGACCGTGGCCGACTTCAGCGCGACCACAACCGACGGTCAACCGGTTTCGCGGGACACCCTCGCCGACGAGACGCTCGTCGGCTTCTTCAGCCCCGGCTGCGACGCGTGCGAGATGCTGCTGCCCGGGTTCATCGAGCGGGCGGCGACGGCGTCCCGGGGCCGGGGCGGTGTGCTGGCGGTGGTGGAGAGTGACCAGGCGGCTGCCGAGCCGTACGTCGCGATGTTGTCGCCGGTCGCCCGCGTGGTGCGGCAGACGCCCGGTACGCCGGGACTGATCGCCGCCCTCGGGGTCGGGGCGCTCCCCGCCGTCTATCTGCTCGACGGGCAGGGGCGGGTTACCGCCAGCGGGCATCGGCTCGACGAGCTTCCGGTCCCGGCGCACGCCTGATGCCGTCGGGTGGGGACCAGCACGACGCCAACGCCGGGTCGGCCCGGCGCCCGCTGCTCGCCGCGGCCGCGACGGCGACCGGACTCGCCTGGGGCGCCGCCCGTGGCGGCGTGCTGATGCTGGGGGTGGCCGCCGTCGTCGGTGGCGTCGCCCCGGTCCTGGCCGCCTGGCTCACCCGGGCCGTCCTGGATGGGGTCGGTAGCGGCGCCCTGGTCTCCGAACTGGTCCTCCTCGGTGCCGCGCTGGCGCTCACCGGCGTCCTGGTGGCGGTACTTCCGCAGCTCGAGCAGTTCCTGCGGGCCGAGGTGGGCCGCGCGGCGAGCCGGCTGGGGGTGGAACGCCTGCACGCCGCCGTCGACCGGTTCGTCGGGCTCGGGCGGTTCGAGGATCCGTACTTCCTGGACCGGCTCCGGCTCGCCGGGGACTCGGTCCGCTCGCCCGCCGAGATCGTCGAGGCCGCGCTCGCCGCCGCCCGCGGTCTGCTGGTGCTGGCCGGTTTCCTGGGTTCGTTGCTGCTGCTGAGTCCGGTGATGGCGTTGGTCGTGGTCGTCGCCGCAGGGCCCACGCTCCTCGCCGAACTGGCCCTCTCCAGGCGGCGGGCGGGGATGACGTTTGACATCACGCCGGCCGAGCGCAGGGAATTGTTCTACAACAACCTGCTCACCAGCGTGGCGGCGGCGAAGGAGGTCCGTCTCTTCGGCGCAGGGGCCTTCCTGCGGGCCCGGATGATGGCCGAACGCCGTACCGCGGACCAGGCCCGGCGCGCGACCGACCGGCGGGAGCTGTTCGCCCAGGGCGGGCTCGCGTTGCTCGCCGCCGTGGTGGCCGGCGGCGGCCTGGTCTGGGCCGTCCGCTCCGCCCACGCCCGGGCGCTGTCGGTCGGCGACGTCTCGCTGTTCATCCTCGCCGTCGCCGGAGTGCAGGGCGCGCTTGGCACCATGATCAGCGCTTTCGCCGGGGCGCACCAGCGGTTGCTGTTCATCGACCACTACCGGGCGATGCTCAGCGCGGAGCCGGACCTGCCGACGCCGTCCGCGCCGCGCCCGGTGCCGCCGTTGCGGCACGGCATCGAGCTGCGCGACGTGTGGTTCCGGTACTCCGACGACCACCCCTGGGTGCTGCGCGGTGTCAACCTGACGATCCCGGCGGGTACGGCGACGGCCCTGGTCGGTCGGAACGGCGCCGGCAAGAGCACCCTGGTCAAGCTGCTCAGCCGGTTCTACGACCCGACCCGGGGTGCGGTGCTGTGGGACGGTGTGGACCTGCGTGAGCTGGATCCCCGACAGCTCCGGGAACGGATCACCGCCGTGTTCCAGGATTTCGTGGAGTACGACATGTCAGCGGGCGAGAACATCGGGATCGGTGACGTCGGACGGATCGGTGACCCGGACCGGATCCAGCTCGCCGCCCGCCGCGCCGGCGTCCACGCCGACCTCGTCGCCCTGCCCTACGGGTACGACACGCTGCTGTCGCGGCTGTTCCTGAGCGAGACCGACCGCAGTGATCCCCGCACCGGAGTGGTGCTCTCCGGCGGGCAGTGGCAGCGCCTGGCGCTGGCCCGGGCCTTCGTCCGGGACGCGCGTGACCTGATGATCCTGGACGAGCCGAGCGCCGGGCTCGACGCCGCGGCGGAGTACGAGGTGCACGCCGGCCTGCGCCGGCACCGGGCGGGCCGGACCAGTGTCCTCATCTCGCACCGCCTGGGCGCGGTGCGAGACGCCGATTCGATCGTCGTACTCGACGCCGGGGTGGTGACGGAGCAGGGCAGCCACCCGGAGCTGCTGGCGGCGGAGGGCACGTACGCGACCCTGTTCCGGTTGCAGGCGGCCGGATACACCGGTGAGGACGACGCGTCCGAGCCCGGACGGCCGATGGACGTGGTGCCGTGACCGTCGTGACGGTGGTGAGCGCCGTGGGCGGCGTGCTGACCGCCGCCCTGGCCGTGGCGGGGTGGTGGGCCCGCCGTCGCCTGGTGGTGGTGACGGTGCGGGGGTCCAGCATGCTGCCGACGTTCCAGCACGGTGACCGAGTCCTGGTCCGCCGGGCACCGATCACCGCCATCCGTCCCGGGCAGGTGGTGGTGGTCGCCGCCGGCCGACCGGTTGATCCGCTGCCGCCCGACTACCCGCTGTGGGTGATCAAACGGTTGCGGGCGGCCCCGGGAGACCCGGTGCCCCGGCACGAGGTGCCGGCGTTGGCGTCGGTGCCGGAACAGACCGTACCCGCGGACCGGATGGTGGCGCTCGGTGACAACCCGGCGGGCGCCGACTCGCGGCAGCTCGGCTACTTCTACACTGCGAATCTGCTGGGCGTGGTCACCCGTCGCCTCGCCCGGGCACCGCTGGGCACCGGCTGAGAGATCGCGGCACAGTCTTGTTCCGTGTTACCTCCTCCGTCTGCTGCTGGTCATTGGCCGAGGCCGATCGCCCGGTTGACCTGATGTGACCCAGGACACAGGCATGTGGGAACTGTGGCAGGGGTGCCCGTCGTCTTGCCTGATGTGAGAGGGAGCTTGGACGGGCTCGACGAAGGTGAGCTGCTGCGCCGCGTCGCGCGGGGCGACCGGCGTGCCTTCGACGAGCTGTACCGGCGTACCGCGCCCTGGTTGACCGTACGGCTACGCCGGCGCTGCGCCGACGACGACGTGGTGGCCGAGGTGCTCCAGGAGACCTACCTGGCAGTGTGGCGCTCGGCCAGCAGCCAGGCGCACGCCTCGCCCGGTGGCAGCGCCGTGGGCTGGCTCTGGACGATCGCCGCCCACCGGCTGATCGACGCGTTCCGGCACCGGGCCCGCCGGGAGCGCGTCCCGGCGGTACGGACCTTCGAGACCGTGGCGCCGGCGGCCGAGGAGGAGGCGCTGGCCGGCGGCATCGACGGCGATCTGGAGCAGGCCCTGCTGGCGTTGCCGCCGGAGCTGCGCCAGGTGCTGCACGCGATGGTCCTCGACGGGCTGACCGCCCGGGAGACCTCGCTGCTGCTCGGAGTGCCGGAAGGGACCGTGAAGACCCGCGCGCGGCGGGCCCGGATCGCGTTGCGGGAGGCGCTGTCATGACCACTCATCCCACGCCCGCCCTGATCTCCCGGTACGCCGCCGGGGCCGTGGGCGTCGACGACGTGACCGTCTGGGCCGTCGAGGCGCACCTGGAGTCCTGCCCCGGCTGCCGGGCGCTGCTGGCGACCGCCGCCGACCCGGGCACCCGGGACCTGCTGGACCGGGTGGCCGCCGGTATCGCCGCCGGTATCGCCGCCGGCCCGGCACCGGCGCGTCGGAGGTGGCTGCCGCGCACCGGCGTCGCCGTACGGGTCCTGCCCTGGCTGGCCATGGCGGTCGGGCTGATGCTCGCCGCGGTCGTCTTCGAGCAGACCTTCGACAACCTGCCCTCGCTGGTGCTGCTGATCGCGCCGGTGGCGCCGCTGCTGCCGGTGGCCGCCGTGTGGAGCCGGCGTACCGATCCCGCCTGGGAGCTGATGGCCACGGTGCCCCGTACCGGGTTGTGGCTGCTACTACGCCGCACGTTGGCGTTGCTCGCGGCGGTCGTACCGGTCCTGGCGGTGGCGGGCTGGTGCACGGGGCACGCGCCGGCCCTGTGGTTGCTGCCATGTCTGGCCTTCATCGCCGGAAGTCTGGCGCTGGGCGGGTTGATCGGGGTGGACCGGGCGGCACTCGCACTGGCCGGCACCTGGGCCGCGACGGTGGTGGTGCCGAGCCTCTCCGTCCACCGGCTACCGGTGGTGCTGGAGGGCGGTAGCTGGCCCGGCTGGGCGGCCGCCACCGTGGCGCTGCTGGCCGTGGTGCTCGTCCGGGCCGCCGACTACCGCCGGCTCGGCGTGAATCGCAGCTGACCCGGCGCCCCGAAACCCGGCGGTCCGTCCGTTTCCCGTACGGCCTGGGCAGCGCACGACCGCGACACATAGAGAAATGTCAATTCATCTGACGGGTGAACGACGAATGGAGAGATCATGATGCGCGCGGTCAGCGCGGCGGAGATAACACCGACCACCTACGCGTGGGCGGTGCACGCCGAGAAGCTGCTGGTCCGGGCCGGACGGCACCTGGCGGTGAACGGGCTCGACCTGGCGCTGGGCACCGGCGTGCACGGGCTGCTCGGCCCCAACGGCGCCGGCAAGACCACCCTGATGCGGGCCCTGGCGACGGTCGCGGCGCCGGCCGGCGGGCGGCTGAGCCTGCTGGGTGACGACGTCACCGGTCGTGCGGACCTGCGTCGGGTCCGGCGGGTCCTGGGTTACCTGCCGCAGCACTTCGGCTTCTACCCGCGATTCACCGTCCGGGAGTTCGTCGAGTACATGGCCTGGCTCAAGGAGATGCCGAAGGCGACGATTCCCGGTGCCGTGCAGCGGGCCGTCGAACGGGTGGGGCTGGCGGAGCGGGCCGACTCCCGGATGAAGACGCTCTCCGGCGGCATGTTGCGCCGGGCCGGCATCGCCCAGGCGATCGTCAACGACCCGCAGGTGCTGCTCCTCGACGAGCCGACCGTCGGCCTGGACCCGGAGCAGCGCCTCGACTTCCGCGAGCTGCTGCGCGAGATCGGCGTGGACGGCTGCGTCCTGGTCTCCACCCACCTGGTCGAGGACGTCGCGGCGGCCTGCACCGACGTGGTGCTGGTCAACGAGGGCCGGTTGGTGTGGCAGGGCACCGCGACGCAGTTGGCGCAGGAGGGCGGCGCCGGCGACGCGGGTGACAGCGCCGCCGAGCGGGGCTACTCCGCCCTGCTGCGCGCGCACCGTGCGCAGGTGTCGGCGTGATGGGCCGCATCCTCGGCATCGAACTGCGCCGCTCGGCGGCCGTGGGCGCCGCCCTGTTGTCGCTGGTGGTCAGCACCGCGGCGCTGCTGTCGTTCCCGCAGGGCTTCGCGGGCCGGTGGATGCAGCTCGCGGTGGCCGTCCGGATGATGCTGATGCTGTCGTGGCCGCTGGCGCTCGCCGGTGGAGCGTGGCTGGGTCGCCGCGACGCGCGCAGCCGGGTCGACGAGTTGTTCGGCAGCACCGCCAGGCCGCGGTGGCAGCGGGTCCTGCCGACCGCCGCCGCGCTCGCGGTCACGCTGGTGGCCGGGTACGCCCTGACGTTCCTCGTCGCCGCCGCGTGGGTGATCCCGACGGCGGGATACTTCCCGGTCACCGCGATCGCGGTCAGCGCGGTCGGCGCACTGTCGGTGATCGCCGCGGGCTGGCTGGGCATGGCCGTTGGTCGGGCGGTGCCCCGGCTGGTCACCCCACCCGCCCTCGCCGTGGCCGGGGTCGCCGTGGCGGGGTTGCTCCCGGACTGGCTGAGTGCCGCTGCCTTCGCGGGCGATCCTGCCAAGGTCGAGCCGGCGGCGCTGCTGCTCACGCCGGTCTACCTGGGGGAGCTGCAGGACTTCCAGACGATCGTGGCGCGGGTCAACCTCACTCAGGCATTGTGGCTGGCGGCCCTCGCGGCCACCGGGCTCCTGCTGTTCGGCGCGGTCGGCCGTCGGTCGGTCGCGCTGGCCGTGCTCCCGGCGGTGGTCGGCGCCGCAGTGGCCGTACCGCTGATGCCCACCGGGGGCTACGACGCGGCGGCGGCCGTCGACCCGGGCGCCGTCGAGCTGGTCTGCGACAACGACGGTCCGCAGGTCTGCGTGATCCGGGTACACGCCGGTCTGCTGCCCGACGTGGTCCGCCCGGCCCGGCAGGCCCTGGCCATGATGGCGGCGAAGCTGCCCGACGCTCCCGTCCGCGCGGTGGAGAGCCAACAGGCCACCCTCCCCGCGCGGCCGGTCCCGGCCCCGCCCCGACCCGGGGCCGACACGCTCGTCTTCCGCGGGCCGCCGATCGGGCATACCGGTCGGGCCGACGTCTCGTTCGAGCCGCTCCTGCCGTCCCTGCTCAAGGCCGCCTGGCAGCAGGACTGCGCCGACGGGTCGGGCGATAGCATCGAGGCGTACCTGGCGCGCGCCGTGGCCGCCGCCTGGCTGACCGGTCAACCACCGGCCCCGGAGGACTGGTGGGCATCCGAGGAGCGAAGCCGGGTGGAGCGGGCGTACCAGGCGCTGGTCGGCCTGCCGCAGGACGAGCAGCGACGCCGGATGGCGGCAGCCCGGGCGGCCGTGCTGGAGTGCCGGAGCGACGCCCTGCTGCCGATCCTGCCCAGGGACACCCTGTGAGGTGGCTCGGGTTGTACCTGCGCTCCCGCCGGGTCCCGCTCGCGCTGGCCACCGCCGCGGCGGTGGTCGCGGCGACCTGGGCCCTGTGGCTGGTCTTCGGCGAGACGCCGACGATCAGCCCACGGCTGCTGAGCCTCACCGTGATGCTCGCGGCGGTCGCGTTCGCGCACACCCTCACCGGCGCCGACGACGCCCTCGACCGCACCGCGTCGGTCAACTGGCCGGTACGCCGTGCCGGTCACCTGGTGGTCACCGCCACCGCGATCATCGCGTTGCTGCTCGCCACCACCACCAGCAGCGACGCTCGCTTCGAGCCACTCGCCGTCGTGCTGCGCGACACCGCGGGCATGCTCGGGCTCACCGCACTCGGCGCTGCGCTGCTCGGCGCCGCCCGCTCCTGGATCGCCCCGCTGACCTGGACCCTCGTCACGGTCCTGCCGTTCATGGGACCCAGCCCGAAACTGAACATGCAGATCGCCGGCTGGCTGGTGCAACCGGCCGGCAGCACCGCCGCGACCGTCTGCGCCACCGTCCTGGCGGTGAGCGGTCTGCTCGCGTACACCCTGCGTGGCGGACCGGCGCGCCCGACCACCGAGACGGCCCCGGACCACTGACGCGGAGCGGGCGATCGGACCGTACGCACACGGTACGCCGACCGGAGCGGGATCAGCTGAGTCGGGTCAGCAGAGCCGGGCAGCAGCCCCGCTTCGGTCGAGCGGTGCCGGGGCGTTCGGCGTACCAGTCCCGCATCCGGGTGGCGGCGTCGGGTCGGCTCTCCGCCAGGGTGAGCTGGAACCGCGCCGATCGGGCGGGCCGGAGGGTGGCGACGACGTCCCCGACGTACAGCCGGAGCTCCCTGTCCTCCTCCCAGAGCACCGGACCGGTGGCCGCCGCGTCGACCAGCCGACGCCAGTCGGCGTCCGCCGCCGACACCGTGAGCCGTTCGCCGTGCGGCCAGCGGCGCCGCCACCGGGCGCCGAGCGCCCGGTCGAGTTCGCGCTGCGTCGGCGCCGGCACGAAGGCCAGGTCGGCGTGCTCCATGGCGTGCCGGAAGTATCGCCGGGCCTCGGCCAGCGCGGGCCGGCCGTCGAGCCGGGTGCCGACCTCGACACCGGAGAACATCCCGTGTACGGCGTCGAAGTTCGCCGAGAAGAGCGCCCCGTACCGGCCGTCGGCGATCACACCCTTGGCGTGGGTGTCCGAGTCGCCGTGGATCGTCACGCCCAGCTCGGCCAGTGCCGCCGTGTCGGCCCGGTGCTCCGGTACGTTGTTGCGGGCCCGGACCAGCAGCCGTACGTCGAGGTCGTGCGCGGCCATCGCCCGGCGCAGCGGATCGAGCAGCAGCTCGGGGCGGTCCCGGATGCCGACCAGGCTGAAGGTGGCGAGCAGCAGTTCCCGCCGGGCCCGACCGATCACGTCGTGCAGGGCAGCGAGGATGCCCCGCTCCCGGTGCGGCCCGTCACCGTCCTCGCCGTCGTACGTCCAGATCACGCCCGGCCCGCCGGCCGGCGGTGGCACGGTGACCGGACTCGGCACCGGGGTACGCCGGTGCAGCGCGTACTCGGCACCGGGCAGCGCCGCCCAGGTGCACCCGGCGAACCAGAGCCGGGTGAAGAACCGGGCCAGCCGGTCGACCTCGGCCGGGTCGCCGACCAGCACCCCGTTCTCCCCGGTCGCCCGCTTCCGCTCGGTGTCCACCAGGGCGCTGGTCTCCAGGTTGGCGCTGGAGACCAGCGCCACGCGGTCGTCGACGACCAGGAACTTGGCGTGGCAGCCCTCGTGCCCACGCAGTGCGATCCCTCGCCGGGTCAGCTCGTCGAACCGCTTCTTCTGGGCCTGTACGTCGACCTCGTCGACGTCCTCCAGACTGGACAGGTCGCGCTTCAGGGACTGCTCGGTCCAGGAGGTGACCACGTACACCCCGCCGTGCAGCCGGTCCACGGCGGCGAAGAGCGCGTCCAGCAGTTCCCGGTCGCCGATCCGGAAACTGGCCAGGAATATCTTGTGCCGGGCCCCCTGGATCAGCTCGATCGCGGCCCGGCGGATGGACGTGACGGAACCCCGGTAGGTGAACCGGTGCCGGTACTCCTGGTCGGGGTCGGGCGCGTCCAGGAACGGCTGCCCGGACGCGTCCCGGAGCAGGAAGTATCCCTCCGGTGCGGTGAGCGCGCCCAGATCCAGCTCCTCCGGCGGGACATCACCGTCGGCCGTGGCGCCGTCGGCCGTGGTGGTGTCGGCCGTGGTGGTGTCGGCCGTGGCGCCGTCGGCCGTGGTGGTGTCGGCCGTGGCGCCGCCCCGCGTGGCGCCGCCCGGCGTGGCGGTGTCCGGCATGCCGGAGGGGTGCGTACCGGGGTCAGGCATAACGGAAGTCCTCCGCCTCGCGCAGCGCGTACACCAGGCCGGGGAATCCCAACCGCCAGGCGCGGTCGCGCAGCTCGGGGCTGCTGGGCAGCGCGGTGGTGTCGGCGCCCGGCTCGGCGGCGGCGGTGATCCGCCGATCCACCTCGATCAGCGTCTCGGCGGTCCGGTCGGCGCCGACCAGGTCGATCGCCACCTCGACCACGGCGTCCTCGCCCCGGGCGGCCAACCCGAGCGGCAGCGCGAGGTTCCGGCCCCGGTCGGCGAGGCGCCGGGCGAGGGCCCCGGAGATCCAGCAGCGCCAGCGGACCGGGCCGGTCCGTTCCGTGCGCGGCGCCATCCGCTGCGTCCCACCGAGCAGCGCGTCCCAGGCCCGGGCCCGGACGGCCGGGTCGTAGAGCGCGTCGATCAGCCCGAGCCAGTACTCGGCGAGCCGGGTGGCACCGGGCAACTCGAGGCTCACCGGGTCGCGCTTGCCGTCTCCGGGCAGGGTGAGGACCGGCCGGTAGCGGTCGCCGTCCACCCGCAGCTCGCCCCGGCACCGGTACACCGGGCACCAGCCGGTACCGCTGACCACCGGCGACCCGGTGGCGGACTCGGACACGTCGGTGGTCTCCTCGTCCACCCCGGCGACCGTGCCGGCGGCCAGCCTGGCGCGCAGTTCGTCGGCGAGCGTGCTGCCGGCCAGCCGGGGCGGCACCGGGGCGTTCCCGGCCGACCGGGGGCGGAGCCGGTCGACCTCGCGCAGCCCGGAGGAGCGCGGATCGAGCGCGAGCAGGTCGTCGGTGCGCGGCAGCAGTACGACGTCGAGGCTGACCTGTCGCGTCCGGTAGACCGTCCGGGTCCGGGCGGCCCGCTCGGCGTCGGGCGACAGCGGTCGGTACCCGTCGCCGTCCCGGGCCAGTGCTCCGGCGGCGACCAGCCGACGTGCCGCCACCGGCAGCAGTGTCGCCCCGGGCAGGTTGGTGATCTCGAAGAACTCGTCCGGATCGGCCCGGCCGGTGGTCATCGCCAACTCCAGCACGAACCGCTCCAGCGGGGTCATCTGCACCGGTGTGGCGCGCTCGAACGGCACCCCGCGCCACCAGCGGATCGGCACCAGCACCTCGGGCAGTACGGCGACGGTGCCGGGCGCCGGATCGGCCGGCGGATCGGCCGGAACGAACTCGATCACGCGCCACCCACCGACGTCACCCGACGCCCTTCGCGATCTCCATGTCGGACCGCTTGTCGAGCAGCTCGAAGAGGTTGCGATAGAACTCCTCCGCCTCCGGTACGCCGTTCAGCTTGCGCAGCGTCGGGGCGTGCCCGACCAGCACCAGTCCCCGGCGGGCCCGGGTGCAGGCGACGTTGAGCCGGCGGATGTCCTGCAACCAGCGGCCGTACCGGGCCGACGGGGTGCCCCGGCCGACGAACGCCCGGCAGAACGACAGGAAGACGAGATCGCTCTCCTGACCCTGGATCTTGTCGATCGCGTCGACCACCTGGAAGTCGAGGGCCCGGAAGTCGTCGAACGCCGGAGCGCCGAGCCGACCCCTGAGTTCGGCGGCCTGCCGTCGGTAGAACGTCAACAGGCTGACCGTCACCCGTTCGCCGCCCGACCGCCGCAGCCGGGCCTCCCAGGAGCGGCACATCAGGACGACCAGGTCCGCCTCGAGTTCGTTGACAAAACCACTGCCGACGGTGCGCTCCTTCGCCCGGTCGCCGTAGACCGAGGTGTCCACCAGCACCACCGGGGTGTTGGTGCCGCCGTACCGCAGCGGTGTCACGTCCGGCAGGTCAGGTGTCAGGTAGTCGCCCCCGTACACCGGAGCGGAGACCAGCGAGGCGATCGGTTCGATCATCCGGCGCTGTACCCGGAGCCGCTGCCGCAGTGCCGGCGGCACACCGGCGACGGAGACTTCGAAGAGGCTGCGCACCAGGTGGTCGCGCATCGCCCGGAGCAGGGTACGTTCGGCGTCCGCACCGTCCTGGCCCAGCCGGCGCCACGCGGCCTCGAAACTGCGCCGGTACAGCTTCCGCCAACGTCCCGACTCCCGCAGCCGCTCCGCGGTCGCCAGCACGGTGTCGGTGCGGAACTGGTGCAGTTCCTCGTCCTCGGTCCAGATCGCGGCCAGGTGGCCGACCGCCGCAGGCAGATCGACGGCGGCACCCCGGTCGACCATGTGCAGGGCGGCGAGCGCGTGCAGGTGGTGCTCGTCGGTCGGCTCCACGTACGGCGGAAGCTGGTGCTCGTCGCCGACCAGTACCCAGCGGCGGGCCCGGACCGCCCCGATCAGGAACTCGCTGTCCACCACCCGGCTCGCCTCGTCGACGATCAGCGTGTCGAAGTCGGCGTCGCCGAGGTCCCGGCTCACCCCGGTGGTCGTGCAGCAGATCAGGTTCGCCGACCGGCGCAGGTCGGCGTCGACCTGGTCGGCCAGTGCCTCGGGGGAGCCGCCGGCCAGCCCGGAGAGCTCGAACCAGCGCCGCTCCAGATGGATCCGCCGCTCACGCCGGGTCAGCTCGGCGTCGAACCGGTCCCGCCAGCCCCGTACCTCCGGCTCGGGCCGGCCGACGGGATCCTGGTCGGTCAGCGTGCGTACCCGGTCTCCGGCGCGCTCGGTGTCGGCGTGTGCCGCCGCGGTCTCGGCCTGCCTGCGGTCCACCTCCGCGCCGCGTTTCCGCTCCCCGGTGATCCGCTCCGCCTCCAGGGTGGCGATCCGGGTCCGGGCCGCCTCCCGGCGTCCGGTCCAGGAGCGCCGCTCGTGGTCGAGCCGGCGGCGTTCCGCCTCGCTCGCCCGGTAGGCCTCGCCCAGCCGGGCCACGTCGTCCGGAGACTCGAAGAAGACCCGGACCCGGGACCAGAACCGCCGGCTCAGCGGCACCGCCGCGAGCTGCGCGCGCAGCGCCTCGGTCCGGGCGATCACCGGAGGCAGCGCCGCCGCCAGCCGGTCCAGCGCCCCGGCCGCCTCGACCTCGCCGGCCCGGCTGCCGGCCAGGTCAGCCGCCAGCCGCTCCCGCCAGGCGCCGCGCTTCCGCTCCGCCGACCGTAGTTTCTCGGCGGTCACCCGCCGCCGGGCGTCGGCGGTGAGGAACGCCTGCACCGCGTCGCGCTGTTGCCGCAGCTTGTCGGCCTCGGCCTGCCAGCGCCGGGCCTGCGAGGTCGCCGGCCGGCGGGCCTGTCGCAGGTACGTCCGGCTGACCTCCTTCGGCAGGTACCGGCGGAGTTCCCCGGCGACCCGGGACTCGTCCCAGGAGATCCGCAGCGCCAGGATTCCCGGCTGGTCGGCGAGCCGCCGCAGCACCTCGTCGACGGCGACGTGCATCGGGGCGAGCAGCAGCACCCGCTCGCCCCGGGCGACGAGCTGGCGCACCACCTCGGTGATCACCGTGGTCTTGCCGGTGCCGGGCGGCCCCTGCACGTGGTAGGCGTGCGGGGTACGGACGGCGCCGCTCACCGCGGCCCGCTGCTCCGGGTTGAGCCGGTCGTCGAAGTACGCCGGCAGGGGCGGCGACTCCACCACCGGCAGCCGCCCAGGGGCGGAGAGCAGCAGCGCCAGGTGTTCCCAGTCGCCCTCGACCTGCTCGTCGAGGAACCGGCCCAGTGCGGCGCTGTGCCTGCCGAGCGCGAACCGGCCCTGCTGCTCCAGCCGTACCGGGGTCTGCGGCGCGATCGGCGTACGGGGTGTGGCCAGGGCGAGCACCGGCGCCGCCTCCTGCTCGTGCGACAGGTCCGCCGGGGCGTCGCCGTCCAGCTCCACCGAGAGGAGTCGCAGCTCCGCCGTCGTCTCCTGGGCGCGCACCGTCACCGTACGTCCCTCGGCGAAGGCGGCCGGCTGGTCGAGCCGGAGCCAGAGCACCGGCTGCTCGGCCGACCACCCCTCGCCGACCACGATCCCACTGCCGTGCACCGTGCCCTCGTGGGTGCTGCGCTGCTCCAGCAGCTCCAGCATCGCCAGCAGCGGCTGGTAGCGGCGGCGGACCCGGGCGTGCAGGTCGCCGCGTGGCCGGGGTGCCGAGGCGCTCCGGTGAAGCTCGCGGCCGGCCGAGTCGCGCAGCGACCGTCGCCGTTGGACGATCCGCAGCCCCTCGGCGAACGTCTCCAGCAGCTCCGGGAGGTAGCAGTACTCCTCGGCACGCAGCGGCACCAGCCGGACCTGTCGGGGCCGGACCGTCTCGGTGCGGCCGAGTCCGCGGGCCGGCTTCACCGACGTGACGTGCGCCTGCGGCACCCCGCTGTCCTTGGCGTTGCGCGGCTTGACGAAGACCTCGAACCGGGTACCGGCGAGCCGGTAGTACCGACCGTCCCTGCCGGTCCGCTCCTCGACCAGCAGACCTCCGGCGAGGTCCGCCCGGATCTCTTCGAGGTCGTGGTCCGTCAGCCAACCGGCCCGTTCCGGGTACGACAGGCACACGTCGGTCCGTTCCGCCGCGCTCGGCGCGAACAGCTCGGGTTCGGTCGCCCGGCAGTACTCGTCGGCCCACGACCCCGGGACACGTAGCCGCGCCATCCCGCCCACCGTCACCGGTCGTCGCGGAGGAAGCGGAGTTCGACGCAGAGCTCGTCGACGTCGTCCCCGTCCCCGTGCAGCGCCCAGTACGCGGTGAGCAGCCCGGACGCCTCCGCCCGGAGCGACTCGGTGTGCTCGGCGGCGATCGGCTCGGTGCCGTGCGCCAGCACCGACTTGTTCCGGGCCCAGGTCCGGTCGCGCAGCTCACGCAGCCGCCCCGGATCGACCAGCCCGGTACGCCGGGCCAGCTCGTCGTCGAGCGAGGCGAGCAGGATGGCGGCGGCGAACAGGGTCAGCTTGTTGGGCAGTCCGGCGGAGGCGGGCGGGGTGAGTGAGCGGGACACCCCGGCGAATCCGGCCCGGACGGCGGCGGGGTCACCGAGGCGCGACCAGTCGCAGTCGTCCGGGTCGAATCCCGGGTAGCGGTGCCGCAGCCGGGTGGTGAGGCAGGCCTCGACGGTCCGGTAGAACAGCAGCGCCGCGAAGTCATGCCGGCCGAGCTGCTGGTAGTGCAGCCCGAGCACGTAGAAGCAGACCACGAAGGCGGTGGCGTCGCCGGCTGCCAACCGGCGGGCGAAACAGAGCTGCCGGTCGATCGTCGCCGAGGTGTCCGGCCGGAGGTCCCGGCGGCCCTGCCGCAGGCTCTGCTCCACTCCGGCGACCGCCGCCGGCAGCGCGGCCAGGTCCAGGTCGCACCAGGTCCGGTAGAGCTCGGCGAGGGCACGCATCAGCCGGGCCCGGCCGGGCACCGCGATCCGTTCGGCGATCTCGTCGTAGCGGCGGCGGGCGGCCTCGAACGCGCCGGACCGGAACATCTCCAGGGCCCGGGCGAGTTCCTGCTCGCCGAAGAGCGTGGTCGGATTCTCCAGCGAGATGAGCCGGACCTCGCCGTGCCGGAGCTGCCGGGTCACCGGGTCGAACTGGTTCTCGACGTACGTCAGCCCGAGGTTGAGCTGCCAGGCGGCCAGCGCGGCGGCGGCACTCATCACCTTCCGACCACCGGTGATGTCGATGACCGCGTGCCGCCCGTCCCGTCCGGCCAGCTCCCGGGCGATCTGCTGGTACATGTCCAGCGGGTCGCTGGCGTCCACCGGCACGTGCCGGAAGTCCTGGTGCCGCAGCTTGTCCGGGCCGACCAGCCGCTGGCCGATCAGGTCCACACTGTCCGGTGCGTCCCGGGAGGTGATCACGACGAGCCGGCTCGGGCGGAGCAACTCGTAGGTGAGCACCGTCGGGGTGGCCGCGAAGCCGCAGAGGCTGATCAGCACGTCGACCTTGCGCCGGGGCAGGTTGCTGGCGGCCCGGGCCCGGGCGACCGCGTCGGCGAGCAGGTGGTCGAGATAGTACGCGGTGGCCTGGAGCGCGGGGCTTCCGTCGGCGTACCGCTGCTCGCCGTGCTCGATGCGGCGCATCGTCTCGACCCGTTCGGCGAAGGAGCCCGCTTCGTCAGACGGCATGCCTGACCCTATCGAACGAAGTCGCTCACTGCGCGACCCCGAGCCGCAACGGATGGTGTCGAGGAATGAGTGGGCGGTGTTGGCGAGAAGCCACTTCGCCGGCGGTTCTAACGCAGCCACGCCGTGCTGGTAGACGAGCCAATGGGGACAGCGACGGCCGGATGCTGCCTGCTCCTGGCCCGCCTTGATGTCGTGCCGTCTCCGGTGCCGGTCCTACGGGCACCGGCATGGCGGTGCCTGGCCGAGCCGGAGACTCTGGCGCTGGAGGTCGACACTGTGCTGACATGTAGCTGGACTTGGATGCCGGGCTCGACGTCCTGCAGCGGGGTGGGGCAGGGTTGTTTGCCGCCAGCGCGCCTCCTCCGGGCGGTGCAGCAAGCCGGCAACGTCGTCGCTGTGCGTGGCTTGTCGTACGCCAGCCGGCGGGCTGGCACGATGCGTTCCCGGGCCCACAGGTCGAGACGGGGCTCGAGTTCCTCCTCGACGCGGTGCCGGCTGACGACGTCGGCCGACACGGCCGCGCTGCGCCGTTTGAGGAACCGTACGACGCGGTCGGCGAGCTTGCCGTGCCGGTTGACCTCCTGGGCCCGCAGGCTGCCGTCGTAGCCGGGCCCGGGGTCCCGGACCAGGGCCCCGCGCATCCGGCACGGCGAGCATGCCCTCTCCACCCATGCACGCCACCGTAGCCGGTACGGTCGACATCGATGCTCAGCCGGATGAGCCGGGGCTGGTCTTCGTTCGGCTGGATGCCACGGATAACGGCGAGGAGAACCCGACAACGGCGGTTGAGGACAGGGACGGATCAAGGGAGGCGCGCTACCTGCACTTTCTGGCAGATGCTGTCGAACAGGTCGGAACGTACCGGAGCGTACGTCTGGCAACCAAGTTCGGATACGGCGAGGCCGCCTATGGCCGTGGCCTTCACCAAGCACTCAGCCACCGGTCGACGTTGCGCGTACAGGCCGCAGAAGGCGCCGGCGAAGGCATCTCCGGCCCCGGTGGGATCAACCACATGAACCTTTGGTGGCGTCACCGAGAAGCGCGTTTCCTCGGCTAGACAATAAATGCTTCCGGGGCCGTCGGTCACGATCACCACCTGCGGACCCATTTCTTGCAGAGCCTTGGCTGCATGCGCTGCCTCTGCAAAGCCGGCCAACCGCGCTGATTCCATCTTAAGGAAGACGAGGTGGGCACTTTCCATCATCGCCGCAAAATCTGACGTCCCCCACGTTGCCGCGATGAAGAACGGCTCCAGGTCAAAGGCAACCATTGCCCCAGTCTTTTGTGCTGTGCTTCCTATGACCCGACACCATTCGGCGTCGAGTGCCACTGCGTAAACAATATCCCACGCTGAAGATGCGACCTCGGAAGTACAAAACTCGGCATCCGGCAAAGGTAGGTTGGAATCAAGGATCGCCATGACTCTATCGGCATTTCCGTCGATGAGGGTAAGTGACGACAAGCTGTTGGCGTCCGGCACCTTAATGCACCCTGAGGTATCGATGCCGCGCGTCTGCAAATCGCTGTGAGCAGCGGTCGACTCCGGGTCGTCGCCGAAAGTGCTGATCAGCTGCGACCGGGGGCAGAATTGGCGTGCGGCCACAGCGAAGTTTGCTGCCATGCCGCCAACAAACCAGCCGATCCGAACGCCGTTTACCTTCTCATCGGTCCGAGGTAGGGATGTGACACGGACATAGTGGTCAATGGACACCATCCCGATCGCAAGTATGGCCGGAGAGCGTTCTTCGGCGGCGCGACCTGAAGGCACAGTGTTGCCTTCCCCTCGGGAACGACAGAGCCCTGATCCTATCGCGTATCCACTGAAGTGGCAACGACCTACAGACGGTTGCGTGACCGGGCGCCTCGAAGCGTTGCGAGCGACCCGCATGCCGGCATCGGAACCGCGAACAACTTCCACGGGCAACCGGCGGTCGTCCAGATCATTCGTATCTCGACGACCGCCGACTATGGGCTAGAAGCCTTGGACGGCTGTGACCAGGGAGGCCAGCGCCGAAAGAAGCGCTGCGAGCGCCAGCCAGTCAATTTGGCGTGATCTCGCGTGTTTACGGTTCCTATGGTTCACCATTACACCATCCTTGATGGGTACAAATGCTCGTGGGTTTAAGTCTCCCACGTCAACGAAAATGAGCTCCAATGGTTGACCGTTATTGGCTGACATTGACCTTGTTTGACCTCGCATGGTGAACTTGGTGGATGCTGTCTCCTTAGGTTGACTGGATCTTGGAGGGAGGTCGGTCATGCCACTTCCGTTGCCATCTGATGCAGATCTTCCGGACGGCCCGCATCGCGCGTTGGTTGTGGATCTACATCATCTGTACCGTCGAGCAGGCTATCCTGGCCTTAAGAAGATCAGTAACGAGATCCGCGATCGGGACGATCTGCCGGACGCAGTCAGCCATGAGACCATCAGCAAGATCCTTCAGGGCGAGGTGCTACCCCGCTGGAGCAAGTTGGAGAGCCTGGTGCGAGTGCTGGCAGCGTGGTCAGTTGATCGGCCAATCGCCGACACGGAGGCCAGGCGGTTCCAGGAACTGTGGCATGCGGCAGGTGGCTTACCCGTGGGCGAGGTGACAATCAGCAGTCTCAAGTCCATCGACGAGCCACTCATGGGGCCGGCCGTCGCCACCGGGGACGAGCATGACTTGATCGTCGAGCACGAAGACGCGCGCCTCTCATTCGACAGCGGCCTTTATCGATGTGCGATTCGCCGACTGCTCTACAACGGAACAGACGAGCCGGTTACTCGATTCCCGATAGAAATACGAGTTGATAGACACCCCAAGAACGCCGAGTTCTCGAATCGATACCACCGCGATCACCCGCTAACTTGGGATGAATTAGAACTTGTCGCATCGTGCGGCGGCGAGCCCATGCGCTGGGCGGCTTTCACTGACAGGGACGCGCTCAAAGAAGTATGGTTGCTCTTTGAGAACGAACAGGGACACTTTCCGTTATATCCGGGGCAACGGACCGTCCTCACGTACGGGTGGACCGTCGGCGACGACAAGTGGGGTCGATGGTTCCAACGCGCTATTCGCAGGCCCACCCTTCGCCTGACCGTTGGGATCGATTTTCCGGCGGACCTTCGCCCGACCGCGTGGGGTACACGCAGCTCACTCTGGAACGACGACATCTTGCAGACGCCGATCCAGGAAGAGCTGGTTGACGGACGGTCCGTCTTCTCGTGGCAGACCGATCGCGTCTTGCTTCAGGACCGATACACGATCGAATGGCGGTTTCGGAGTGACGCCCGGTCACCGGGAGGACGATGAGTCTCCAGTAGTACGCCGACGCATGCCACGACCCTCAGGCGCCCCGAATCATCCTGCTTTGGGATCGTGTCGGTTGCACTACCAGTGGCCTCGGTTGGGCGTACCGGAGAGGGTGTGGCGGTGCGGGTCGACGAACCGGCAGCGGGCGTGTCGGGCCTGCCATCGGTGCAGTTCGGTGCGGAGGCGGTCCGCCTCGGTCCGGGCGGCTGGCTCGGCCCGGCGGAGCCGGGCGATCTCGGCGGCGAGTCGGCGCAGGTAGGCGTACACCTGGACGGAATCGAGGTCGCGCCAGCGGGTGCCGAAAGTCCTGGCCCGGGTTGAGGTCTCGGCGGCGGTTTACCGCGCGCCGTCGGGCGGAGCCGGGGTGGGGGAGGGGTTTCATGGCGGTCCTTCGAGGGGGTGGGTGAGCGCGCAGACCCGGGCGGGGTCGGCCGTCGACCTTCCGGATGGTCGGCGGCCGGAGCCCGGCACCCGCCCCGGGCCCTTTTCCTCTTCCGGCCGCCCGGGAGGCAGGCGGCCGGAAGAGGCTCTAGCTGGTCGCGCCGGTCAGCCGATCGGTGTACGAGGTCAGCGCGGAGACCGCACCGGTCAGGCTCTCTGCCAGCAGGGCGAGCTGATCGGAGGCATGTGACCAGTGACCGATCACGGTGTCGCGGTCGGAGTTCGGGGTCGTCGGCGTCGCGGAACCGCTGGTCGGCGTCGCGCAGCCGCTCCGGGAACCCGGCGACCCGCTCGGCGGCCTCGGCGAACTGGGTACGCGACAGGTCGAGTGCGCCGGCCACTCGGCCGATGCTGGTCACGTTGAGTTCGCCGAGCTGGGTACCTAGCTCGCCGACGCCCTCACCGATCAACTCCTCGGCGTGGACAGCCAGTTCGATCGCGTCCTTGCCGCAGCGGCGGGCCCGGCGTAGCGCCGGATGCCTCGAACCGTGGCTGATCAGGACGAGTAGCGCGGACGCCGCGACGACCGCCAGGTAAACCTTCCGCAGGTCGTCCGCGACCTCCTTTGCCGCGTACGCCACGCTCGCCGTCTCCGGTGTCTCCGCTGGTGTCTCGTCGTCCGCGTCGTCCGTTGTCGCCGCTTCCGGCACCGTCACGCCGGTCTCCTTCCATGGGGTGTGTGGGTGTGTTGTTGGTGTGCCGAGGTGGCCCGGACCACTGGGAGAGGTTCGGGTCACTGCCCGGTGGCCTGCACGCCGACATCGCCGCAGATATAACCGCTCGGATCAGAGCCGGCGAGTACGAGCCGGGCGCCAAGCTATCGCCGTATACGCAGCTTGCCGACCTGTACTTCGGTGTCGTTCTCGACGGCAGCCCGAGCGGTTGCCCTGCTGCGGGATCGTGGGGTGATGGTCGGGGCGCCGGGCAGGGGTGTCTTCGTCAAGGACTCCGACCCACACGTGGAGTGACGCGGCGAGCTACTCCTGAACCCAGAACTGCCAGCCGGTGGGCGCCGGTCGCCACGACGGGTCCGGCCGCCAGCCCTGCGGGGGCACCCAGCCGGCCGGCGGTGGCGGCCAACTCGGTGGTACGACGAAACGCCAACGCGGAGTTGTGGCCACCGTTTGTACTGGCGAGGCATCGGCGCGTTGCGCCGGGTTGACGCCCTCGGCGGTCGGGGGTGCATCGAGCCAGGCGTCCGACAACTCGCTTGCCTTCGACATATGTACGACCAGATCCGCCTTGACGCGATTCCCCTTCAGGATGGCTCGGGCGCCGGTCGTCAGCCCCATGCCCTGGAGGTGGATGATGACCGGCAACGTCTCAGTGGAGGTGGCCGGGCTCAAGGTGCCGGCGGCTACGCCGTTAATCCGTACCTCCACGAGGGTGCGGCCGGACCGAGCCCGCTGGATCTCGACTTCGTGCAGCGTGACGTACACCCAGGACTCGCCCTGCGGAGCGACCAGCCCCGAGAGGTGGACCATGTGCTTCTCCTCGCCGGACACCTGGACGGAACGTCCGATCGGGAGCACGGTGTGCAGCTGCGGCGGCGGCATGTTCGTCGGCACGATCATGTGCGGCTCTGCGAGATCGAGCGTGACCGAACCTACGAAGGCGACCCGTCCAGTCTCCCAGTCCTCGCGGTCCCGCCCCCATACGCGTGCCCGGACCTGGGGCGTCCAGCCCTGGTTGAGAAGTGCGGTCAGAACTGGTGCGTACTGTGCGGCCTGCTCGCGGGGCAGGTAACCGACGTGGCGGCCGGAGCAGAGCACCTTCACGGCATTCCGGTCGTAGCGGTTCGTCGGCTCCGGGATCAGATGCGCCAGCGCGATGATCTCGCTGCCGTTCGGGTCGAAGCTCCGGCCGAATATGGCCCGGATCTGCTTCGTGTAGTTGGACTCGCCAACCACGTCCTGTCCGCACCAGCCGCGCTGGCCCCAAAGGTCGAAGGGTCGGGTCACTGCGGCAACGTACCGCTGCCCGACATGGACTGTTGATCCTTCGACCAGCCACGGCGGGTGTCAGAGATGCGACATCTTCATGAAGGTGCCTCGCCGCACGCTCCAGCTACCGGATACAGCCATCACGAGACCAGGTGGGAGGCGGCGACGGCTCCGGCAATCAAGGCGATGTCCGTGCTCCGGGCGAGCAGGGCGGCCAGTTGTCGCTCCTGTTGAGCGGCTTGATGTTCTTTTCGATGTCAGCCGGGAAGCGGCACATCGTGTACCGCCTGCCCTTGTACGCCCATGAGATGGCGCCCAAGACCGGACCTGGTTCCTCAAATTCCACGATCCCGAACTGGCGCACAACAGCGATCCCCGTCGCGCTCCGCCGACCCGTAGCCTGGCGGTCGTGTCCTTTGACCGACAGCCCGTACTCACCGGAAACCTCGTCCGCCTCCGGCCGCTCACCGCCGACGACCTTTCCGGTCTGCAACTGGTGGCTTCCGATCCGCTCATCTGGACGCAGCACCCGGACCGGCAGCGTCACACCCGGCGGGCGTTCCGGCGCTTCTTCGACGACGCGCTCGGTTCCGGCGGCGCGCTAATCGCCGAGAACCCGTCCGACGGCGCAATCATGGGCACGTCCCGGTTCCACGGGTACGACCCCGAGGCCAGCGAGATCGAGATCGGGTGGACGTTCCTCGCCCGGAAATACTGGGGCGGAGCCGTCAACGGCGAAATAAAACAGCTTATGCTGTGCCACGCGTTTCGCCGGGTCGGCTCGGTGATCTTTTTGGTCGCTTCGGAGAACGCCCGCTCTCGGCGTGCTGTCGAAAAGATCGGTGCGGTCCCCGACGGTCGTCGCTTGGACGGCAGCGGCCGGGACTGCGTGCTCTATCGAGTGACAGCGGCGGCGTGGAAGGCTGCTCATCAGGACACATGTTCCCGAATTCGGGCGTAGTCGTTGACGATGCCGGAACCGGGGCGGCGCCTCAGTGCGGTTCGGCTTCGAACTCGGCGGCGATCCGGCCGGCCATGGCAGTCCGCGAGTGTACGCCCAGCTTGGCGAAGACGCGCGACAGGTGCGACTCGACCGTGCGGCGGCTGAGGAAGAGGCGGGACGCGATCTCCTGATTGCTCAGCCCGGCGCGTACCAGTTCGGCTACTTCGCGCTCGCGTGCGGAGAGCGCCACGCGGGGCGGGGCTTCGGCCTGATGCCGGTCGAGCACGGAGAGGAGCCAGGTCGCGCCGTACGCCTGGTAGCCGTCCCGCGCGCGCCGCAGGGCGTCCCGGGCCCGTCCGGGCTGGCCGTCGCGGGTGTGCGCGATGCCGGCCAGGTGCCGCGAGAGTGCCGCCTCGATGGGCGCCTCGGCGGTGGCGAGCCGGTCGGCGGCCTGGTCGGCCAGCATGGCCGCCACGTCGAAGCGGCGGGCCTGGGCGGCCACGTACGCGCGAGCACAGGTCGCCCAGCCGATCTCGTAGGCGAGTCCTGCGGCGTCGGCCAGCGATGCCGCCCGGCTGGCAAACCGTCCAGCGCCGCCGATGTCGCCCAACCGGGCCAGCGCGATGGCGCGCAAGGCGTCGCGCGGCACGGCGGTCGGCGGCCCGGTCGGCCACGACTCCGCCGGGCCGGAGACGATTTCCAGGCACGGTCCGGTCTTACCGGCGGCCAGGTGTGCGATGGCGAGGCTTACCTGCGCGACGCGCCACCACATCCGAGAACGTGGCCGGCCGGTCGCGGCAAGGCGGTCGGCGGCGGCGATGGTGGCGGACGGTCCGGCGGTCCACAGCAGCGGGCGCAGCGACACCGCCTCCGCCATGGCCCGCATCTCGACGCTGCCGATCCGGCCGGCCGCGGCCGCGGCCTCCTCGGTCAGTTGGATGGCCGGCTCCAGGTGCCCGAGCCGGGTCTGCAACGCGGCCCGCACGACCAGCAGGTACGGCAGCGCACTGCTGTCGCTAGTGCTCTCCACGACCTCCGCCGCCCGGTCGAGCTCCCGGGCGGCCGCGTCGACGTCGCCCAGTTGCATGTGGACCCACGCCAGCGGGCCGAACAGCTCGACGTGCGGGCGCAGCGTCGGGCTGGTCGCCGCGTCCGCCAGCTTGGCCGCTACGGCGGCGTGGCGTCGAGCGCCGGCGACGTCGCCCTCCTGGAGGCAGCCGAAGGCTCGCAGCGCCCGGGCTGCGGCGGCGAGCGCCGGCCGGTCGTCGCCGAACAGGGCGAGTGCCCGCTCCGCGTGGCGCAGCGTCGCCGCACCGTCTTCGCGGAGCGCCCCGATCGCGGCGAGTTCCACGTGCAGCTTCCCCCCCGGCCGTCACGGGCAGCCGCTCGCCGTCCAGCTCCGCAGTGAGCAGCGCCGCCGCCTCGTCTATGTCGCCACGCAGGCGGGCGACGACCGCGCGGAAGGCCGCCGCCTCGGTGCGCACGGGCTCGCCGGCGTGCGCCAGCTCGCGCAGTACCTCCCGGCTGCCTTCCAGATCGCCGCCGAGACCCAGTGCGCGGGCGTACTGCAACAACACCGTCTGCCGCCGGTCACCGAGGCGGTCGGGATCCGGCAGCAGGCGCAGCGCCATACCGAGCCAGCGGGCGGCCTGAGCGGGCGCGCTGTACGTGAAGGCCAGCCCCGCCTCGATCAGCACCTCGGCGGCGGCTTCGTCACCGGGCTGGGCCGAGCGCGCGATGTGGTGCGCCACCACCTGAAGCGATCCGCGGTGCGCGCGTAGGTGTGCCGCCGCGCGGGCGTGAGCGGCGACCCGCCACGCCGGGCCGGCCAGCTCGTGAGCGGCAGCGCGGATCAGCGGATGGCGGAACCGCAGCTGGCCGCAGTCGACGTCGATCAGCCCGCGCCGGTGCAGCTGGTCGGCGCCGGCGATGACCGCCCTGGTCGGCAGTTCGGCGACGTGCGCGACGAGGTCGATCGGCGCGTGGGCACCGGCGACCGCCGCCGCGTACGCGACGCGCCGTAGCCGTTCGTCGAGATCGGCGATGTCGGTGACGAGCCCGGTGAGGATGTGGCTCTCCGAGGCGTCGAGGTCGTGGTCGTCCACGAGCGCGGCGAGGGTGTCGTCGCGGAGCCGGGAAAGGGCCTGGACGTAGAGCGGATTGCCGCCGCTGGCACGCACGATCAGTGCTCTGCGGCGGCGCGGCACCTCCGGCAGGAGTGCGTCGACGTCGGCCGGCCCGAGGTGCGGCAGGCTGATCTGGGTAGCGGCCGGACCGATGTGCGCGATCGCGTCGACCACGCCGGACGGTGGCTGCTCGGTGCGGAAGGCGACCGCCACCAGCGCCGGCCGCCGCGGTGGTTTGCGGATCAGGTACTCGGTCAGCTCCAGCGACGGGGAGTCGGCCCAGTGCAGGTCGTCGAGGAGCAACGCGACGCCGGGCGGGCGGGCATCGTCGAGCAGCCGTCGTACCCCTGAATAGATGCGCGCCCGGTCTACCGACGAGGCCGCGCCGGCGGGCCCGTGGCCGTTGACCGCACGCGACACGGCGTCGCCTTCCTCGCCGGCGCCCCGCCCGGACAGGAGTGGCTGGAGCGCCTCCGCGTACGTCGCGAAGGGCACATCCTGCTCGAACTCGGTGGCCTGGCCCGTGCAGACCAGCAGGCCGGCCGCTGCCGCCCGCTGCTCCAGCGCACGCAGCATGCGGGTCTTGCCGATGCCCGGCTCACCACACAGCTTGACCACCGCGAACCCGCCGCCGGCCACGGTCGCCACGGCCCCGTCCAGCGCCGCAAGCTGGGCGTCACGGCCGACGAGCGGCGCATCCGCGGCCACGGCGCCTCCCCAGACTCGCTGCTGGGCCAAGGATAGGCGGGGCTCGGCAGATTCCGTAGTTTCCCGGATACCCGCGTCCTCGGGGAGACGCGATCCTGACGCAGGCGCCTGGCCGGAGGGGCGGGGTCAGGCGCGGTCACACGGGCAGGAGACGCGGGATGCGCGATCACGCAGTGGCTGGTCATGGCGGCGCAACGAGGTCGAGACCCGGGCAGACGCGTCGGACTGACCGCGTCGTGCTCGGTCCCCAGGCGCCTTCGTTGTCGGTCTGGGGCCTGTCCCCGGACGCGGATCTCATCTTCCGCTGCATGCTGATGTTCGGCTCGCAGACGGCCGGGCAGCTCGAGCGCGGCCTCGGCATGTCCCGGCACCGGGTCGCCCGCGGCCTCGACGAGCTGCTCTCGGCGGGTGCGGTCGACCACCGGCCGGGCAACGGTCGCCGGGCACTCCAGTGGACGCCGATGGAGCCCAGCAGCGTGGTGCCGGCGCTACGCGAGCGGCGGCACGCCAGCGCCCGGGCCGCCCGCCGGTCCATGTCGCTGCACGAGGTGCTGCCCGGTACGGTGCCGCTCGACGACGGCATGCGGCACCTGCCGAGCCGGGAGCTGACCCGGGCACGGCTCGCCGAGCTCGTCGGGGCCGTACGGCACGAGCACCTGGCGATGCAGCCGGAGCGCTCGTACGAGGCCGAGTCCGCCCGCTCGGCGGTGCCGATGGATCGCACGCTGCTCACTCGTGGGGTACGCATGCGCGTGCTGGGCGCATTGCCTGCGGACGCGGAGGACCCGCTGGTCGCGCACGGCCGGCAGGAGGACGACCTGCGGCCGGAGTACCGGCAGGCGACCGAGACGCCGGTGAAGCTGATCGTCATGGACCGCCACACGGCGCTCCTTCCGGTCAGCCCGGAAGACCTTGACCACGGCTACCTGGAGATCACCCAGGACGCGGTCGTCGCCGCGCTGGTCGCGCTCTTTCAGCGGCAGTGGGAGACGGCCGCGGCCCGGCAGGAGCGCTGCATGGCACGGATAACGCTCAGCGAACGGGAACGGGACCTGCTGAGGCTGCTCGCGCAGGGGCACACCGACGCGAGCGCCGCGCGGGCGATGCGGATCAGCCGGCGGACGGTGTCAAACACGCTCCGCGCCCTGATGGACCTGCTGGGCGTCGAAAACCGCTTCCAGCTCGGGCTCGCCGTCGGCGCGCTGAGCCTGATCGAGCCGCCGGGCACCGGGCCCGCGGCGATGGAGGGGGTCTGATGAACCGACCATTGAACCTTTTTCCACCTGAGCCGCGCGGCGCCTACGCGACGCGTCCGACCTTGTGGTCCGCCGGACCGCACGGGAAGGGTAAGAAAGGTTCATTGTGGATGCGTCTGATCGGGGCGGCCGTGGCAGCCGTGGCGGCCGTGGCGCTCGCCGCGCCATCGGCCACAGCCGGCGCCAGCGGCACGATGAGCGTGGAGGCCACCGGCAGGCCGTTCGTCCCGCCGCCCCCGCCGGCTGTCATCGACACGACGCAGGGCCAGGTCAGCGAGCCGCTGACGGACCACTTCTGCGGCACCTGCGTCTAGGAGGCTTTCGAGACCGAGGTGGCCGGTCCTGGACCGCTCCTGGAATGGGGCGTCCAGGGCCCGCTTCGCAGCGGGCAAGCGGACCGGTTGCGTGATTGGGCAACGGTGGTAACGGGAAGGTCACGGCCACCCGCCCGCTGCCGCGCCGTTGCTTGCATGGACGACACCAGCTCCGCGACGGCGCTTCGGGCCCTCCCGACGCTGCGTGCGGCGCGGTAGGAGGAGGCAACGATGCGAAGAATCAGAGTGCGGGCGGCGAGACTGCTGCTGCGCGGCATCGCCGCCGTCGCGCTGGCTCTGGCCGTGACCCTGTCGGCGACCCCGACACCGGCGAAGGCCAGTGACAGCAACGGCAGCTACTGGGTGTTCGTCGACATCCTCATCAGCGCCTACGAGAAGGGCAGTGACGGCAGGTACACCCCGGCCGAGATCAACGAGTTGATCCAACAGGTCATCGGCGCTGTCAACGGGGCGAAGACCGACGTGCTCGCGCGGCTCGACAGCGAGACCACCAACGAGCTGCGGGCCAAGGCCGAGGCGGCCCTGACAAAGGCCGAGCTGCTGCGGGTGCCGTGGCTGGCCGGCCCAGCGATCAACAGCATGCACGACGCGGCGTACTCGGCGAAGGCGCACCTGGCCACGGTCAGGGATTCGGACGCCGCGCTCAACGACGTGGGCAAGGCGATGATCGTGTTGTTCACGGAGCTCAACGCCGCTTACCTCATGGTCGACGCCGACGAGGGTACGAACCTCGCGCAGGCCCAACGGCCCTACTTCCGGCAAGGGCTGGAATACCTCATCCGGGAGATGACCCCGGACTGCAGCTACGGCGGCGTCCCCAACGCCGGGATGATCTCGTACGGCTGCTCGTACGACGGACGGAGCGTGCGCGCCGTGTACTGGGCGGGCACCAACACGTACTCCATCGACGACGGTCCGCCGATTTCAGGACAGATCAGGGAGACCGTCGTTCAGGACTTCCTGATGGCCGACACCGCCAGAGTGCTCGCGCAGCAGGCCCTGGACGTGTTGCTGCGCAATGGCGTCCCACTTCCGTAACACCGAGATGCCCATCCGAGAGGAAAGTGCGTACATGAGACGTAAATTCATCAACGGCGTCGTCGCCACCACCGCCGCCGTGGTGCTCACCGTCAGCGGCACCGCACGGCCAGTCCAGGCGTCCTGGGCCAGCTGGGCCGCCGTCGCCGTGTCGGTGATCCAGAGCCTCGGTAGTGGGGGCGGCGGCGATCTCGAACGGGCCAAGCGAGAGATCATCGCCGCCGTCGAGAACGCCAAGCAGGACATCCTCAACCACATCGACACGATCGCCGCCGCCGATGTCCAGGCTTGCACCGAGGCGGCGGTCACCAAGATCGCTCAGATCGACAGCATGCCGGGAAGCCTGCTCGGCCCGTTCGTCAACGGCGCCGTCGACTGCGCGACGCTGTCCAAGTCGTACTTCAACGCCGTGCAGAGCCTCCCTGCGGCTGACACCATCGGCAAGCTCATGGGGGTCATCTACGCGATCGCCATGGTCGCCTTCGCCAAGTACGGCCTATCCACCACCGCCCTGCTCGATGGCCTGATCAGCGGCTACCAGTCGGTCGTCACGAAACTGGCGCCGACCTGCAGTGACCAGACGATCCGGGAGTACGACTCCATGGGGCGTTTGGTCACCCTCGAGATACAACACACCTGTGTGGCGTACAACGGGGACCGGGCGTGGGACTTTGAGCTGTACTACCGCGGCAGGTTGCAGGGGCCACCGCTCGACCGTGCTCAGGTCAACATGGACGCCACTCGAAACACCAGCCGCTGGGCCGCTCAGCAGGCGCTTCCGACTCTGCAGGCGATTCGGGCGGGAGCCTGACCCGACCGCCAAGTGCGCAACGGCCCGCCGCGCATCCGCGGCGGGCCTTCGGAAGTTCATCGGGACCGGCCTCGCCAGCGCAACGGGGTCGGGCGCCGTGGGGCGCGCTGGCACCGCTCGAGGACTCGATCGACACGGCAAGGAAGCAGATGCGATCCTGGCCGGATCAGCGACCTGCCGACAGGTCGAGCAGCAACTCGTCGAGGACCAGTTCCTCCTCGACCCGTACCCCGTGCTGCCGCATCGTGTCGGCCAGCCCGGGATCCCAGGTCGCCTCGGTCGGTGTTCCGCGCAGCGACCCCGGCACGCCGGCCTTGACCGCGCCCAGGTACGCCACCATGTCGTACCGCCACGGCCGCCACGGCACCCGGGCCGCGAGCAGGTTGGCGATCCGTACCCCGCCCCAGTCGAAGTCGCCGTGATAGCCCAGCTGACAGCCGCTGGCCACCAGCGCGGAGAGCAGGCGCAGCGCCGCCGTCGTCGGCTGTCCGTTGACGCAGACCAGCGGCGGGCAGGCCGAGCCGAGCCGGTCCGCCGCGGCGGCGAGAACCGTCGGGTTCTCGCAGAGGTGGATGGTGGCCCGGCGGAAATCAGACCGCTCGCGGGCGATCTGCCGCAGGGTGAGCACGACCGGTTCGCCGAGCTCGGCGGCGGACGAGGTGAGGGCGTGCAACCGGCTGCCGGGCTCGGCGGGCAGGTTGAGCGCGAGCACCGTCGAGGACAACTCGTCGACGAGTACCCCGGCCGCGTCCCACAGCGCGCGCCGCCGCTCGGCCGCAGAGGCGGGCGGTGACCCGGCGTGCCACCAGGCGGCCCGCACGGCGGAGAGCGCGAGTGTCGACAGTGCACGGTCGGGGTCGAGCGCGTGCGCGTCACCGGTGGCGTGCACCGCGAGCCGGGCCAGCGGTACGCCGCCGGCAGGCAGCTCCGCCAGCACGGCGACCAGCTCGGCGACGAGCCGGGCCGCCGCTTCAGGGGTCCGGCCGAGCCGGCGGAGCAGCGGGAGTGTGCCCGCCTCGGCGTACCAGTCGGCCAGCTCCGCCCGGCGCCCGCACAGCGCCTCCAGCGGGGCGAGTGCGGTGTGCCAGGCGGCGGCCTCGGCGGCTCGGGCGTCCGCGAGTACGGTGACCGCACCACCGAGCAACTCGACCGCGGCGGCCAGGCCCTCGCTGTGCATCCCGCTGCGTCGGACGACCCGGTCGAGTTCGTCGAGGTTGACCGTGAGCGAGCCGCCACGCCCGGGGCGCCGCCCCAACAGCCGCTCCACCGCCCGTCGCTCCTCCTCGGTCGGCTGGTCGAGTGACAGGACCCCGGTGAGCGCCCGGCCGTGCGCCAGCCGGCGGCGTAGCCGCTGCACGAGCCGGGCCGTCTCCGCCCCGCCAAGCTGGCGGCGCAACCGATCCGGGTCCGTCACCCGGCCTCCCAGAGTCCGTTCGCCCCGCCGTCCGGGCCGGCGGAGGTCGGCGGGGCGCCGGACTCGGGATCGCGCTGCCGGGGCGGCTGCGCCACGGTACGGGGCAGCCGGTGCCGCTCGCGGCCGTCCCACCGCCACGGCGTGACCAGTACGGCGTCGATGCCCTCGTGCCGGGCCAACTGGGCGATGCCGAGCCCGGGAACCTGCGGGTAGCAGCCCCACTCGCGCTCGCTGGTCATCACCACGTCCAGGTCGAAGGTGGCGAGCAGGCCGAGGCACTTGGCCCGGGAGTCGTCGTCGACCCCGGCGAACGCCTCGTCGAGCGCGATCAGCCTCGGGGCGTACGGGTTGCCGGCGGAGCCGTAGTACGACGAGGCGGCCGCGAAGAGCGGGATGCTGGCGGCGAGCACCCGTTCGCCGCCGGAGGCCGGGCCGGTCGCCGGACGCCACTGCCCGTCCTGGCGGCGCTGCACCGCGAACTCGTGCCAGGCGCGGTAGTCCAGGGCCCGGGTGAGCTGTTCGGTCCAGGTGGCCGCCTCGTCGCGCAGGCGTTCCCGGTCGATCTGCTGTTGCAGGAACGTGCCGACGCTACGCCGATCCTCCTCGTTCCACACGTCGGTACTCTGCCGCAGTTGCCGGGCGCGCAGCTCGGCCAGGCCGGCGGGCGCGTCCCTGGTCGGCCGCCAGAGCAGCCGCAGCCGCATCCCGGTGGAGGTGGGACGCGAGTCCAGCTCGCCGTTCATGCTCTCCACCTGCCGCTCGGCGCCGGAGATGAGTTCCTGCAACGCCCCGGCGACCTCGTTGACCAGGTGGGTTTCCAGCACCTCCCGTTCGTGTGCCGAGAGCACCCGCTGCCGTTCCTCGATCTCGCCGACGAGTGCCGTGGCCAGGTCGGCGACGGTACGCGGATGCCCCTGGAACACGACCTCCACGATCATCGTCTCCTCCCGTACCGCGGGCAGCACCTGGTGCCCGTGCCGGGAGAGGTTGTCGGCGAGCAGTTTGACGTCGACGCTGACCTGCTGTTGCAGGCGTTCCCACCGGGCATGCTCGGTGTCGACCTCGGCGAGCAGCCGGTCCACGCCACGGGCCAGCGCCACCGCCGGGGTGGCCGCCCAGGGCTGTCCCGGATCGGGCAGCTCCAGGTCGGGGCAGACCAGGCCGATCAGGCCGGTGCCGGCGAAGGCGCGCAGCGCCTCGACGGCCTCGTCCCGGCTGCGGCTGACCTCGTCGAGTTCCCGTTCGAGCCCGTCCCGCCGGCCGCTGGCGACACCGCGGGCGTCGCGGGCCGCCCCCTCCTGCTCGCGGATGTGCCGCCGGGCCTCCTCGCAGCCGGCCAGCGCCCCGGTCACCTCGCTGATCTGCCGCTGCAGTTCGGCGACGGAGGCGCCCGCCGTCGCGTCGAGCGTGTCGAACTCGATCCGGGCGGTCGTGGCCTGCTCCTGGGCCGAGGCGGCCTCCTCGGCGGCCGGTTCGAGCCGGACCAGCCGCTCCTGGTACGCCCGCCGCGCCGCGCCGTGCCTCCGCGCCGCCGCCTCCGCGCCGGTCACCGCCGGCCACCACGCGGCGAGCGCCACCTGGTACGCCTGCAACCCGTCGCGTACCGCGGCAAGCTCCTCGGCGGCGTACGGCAGACCGACGTCGGCGGCGAATTCGGTCGCCGCGGTGAGCGCGGCGGCGGCTGTCCCGGCGGCGGTTTCCAGCTCCGTCCGCGCCTCGTCCCGCCGGGCGAGTGTTTCCCGGCGGTGGTCGTAGGCGGTCCGGACCAGGGTGTGCGCCTCGTGCACCGGTTGGTCGGACGGAAGCCCCTCGGCCTCCTCGGTAACCCCTCGGCGCCGCTCGTCGAGCGCGGCGCGCTGACCGGCGAGGTCGTCGACGAGCGCCGACAGTTCGTCAGCCTCGTGCCGCAGCGTGGCGACGCGGGCCCGCCGGGCTGCCGCCCGGGCCCCGTCGCCGATGTGTTCGGCCGCCGGTTTCGTCCACCGCCCGGCGACGATCCCGGTGCCGTACCGGCCGTCCGCGTCGACCCAGGTCACCGCCGTCGATCCGGCGCCGTAGCCGATCGCGGCCAGTACGTCGGCCACCAGCCGGTCGGTGAGCGTGGCGGCGGCGGGATCGGCGGCGTCGATGGCCGGCCGGAGCAGACCGTCGAGGTTCGCCGGCACCGGGCCGGCCGGGCGTAGCTCCGTCTCGCCGGAGACCGGGCCGGCCGGGCGCAGCACCGTGTCGCCGGAGACCGGGTCGCGCAGCGAGCCGTCCGGGTCGAGCCAGGCGTCGAGTACACCGGCGGCCTCCAGGGCGGCTTCGATGCCGGCCCGGTCGGCGTCCGGCACGCTTTCCGCGAAGTCCACCACCCGCCACAGCGGTGCGCCAGGCCGGTCCGCGCGGACCTCCGGAACCCGGGTGTGCGGTGCCGGCGGCGGCTGGTGTACGCCGTCGGCGAGCCGTCGCAACTCGGCGTCGATCTCGTCCAGCCGGGCGCGGGCGCGGCGCTGCTCGGCCTCCAGCGCGGCGTCCTGCCGGGCGATCGCCTCGGTGGCCGAGGTGGCGGCGCGGGTGATCTCCCGGGCCGCCGGGTTGTCGCCGGCCAGCCCGGAGACCCACTGCTCCAGCCGGGCGAGTACGGCGTCGGGGTCGGTCACGGGCAGTTCGACCAGATTGGCGAGGTGCTCCCGGACCAGTCGTACCAGCAGGTCGGCCTGCTGGGTCGCGGCCGTCTCCGCATCGGCGACCCGCAGGTCGGCGGCGGCCAGCTCACCGTCGAGCCGGTCCAGGTCTCCGCGCGCCCGGTCCGCCCGGCCCTGGGCGGCACCGGCCGTCTCACGCAGCCGTTCGAGGGTACGCAGTGCGCTGGTCCACGCCTCGACCAGCTCCGTGGCGGCGCGGGTCGCCGTGGCCACCCCTCCACTCCCGGCGTGGCCCGCTCTGGCCGGCCCGCCAGCCTGTGCGCCGGTCGGCCCGCCAGCCTGTGCGCCGGTCGGCCCGCCAGCCTGTGCGCTGGTCGGCTCGCCGGTCTGCTCGCTGGTCGGGGCGCCCGTCGGGTCGGTCGCGAGCGCGGCGACGACCCGATCCCGGTGCCGGTCGGCGATCATCGCCCGCTCGGCGCTGTGTGCCACCACCTCCCGGGCGTCCGTCTCGGCCTTCTCCGCGTGTCGCAGCTCGCCGGCGGCCTCGTCCAGGCTCCGGCGGTTGCGCGCGACGTCCGCCTCGATGTCCTGCAGGCGTTCCTGCTGGCGGCGGGCGAACAGGGCCCGCTGTTCGGCGATGTCCCGCAGCCGGTGCAGGTGCTCCGCTGTCCGCGCCTCCGGGCTCTCCGCGAGTGCCTGCCGCCGCGCCGTCAACCCCTGCTGCTCGTAGTCCAGTTCGCCGAGCCGGGCCTGTGCCTGCCTGACCCGTTCGTCCGCCTCCGTGTACGCCCGCTGCGCCTCGGCAAGGTCGCGGCCGAGCTGCTCGTAACGGCTGTGCCGCTGGCGCAGGACACCGGCCTTGCGCTTGGTCGCCACCTGTGCGTACCGCCGGTAGCGGGCCAGGAAGTCGTCGGCGGCACGCTTGGTCTCCGCGAGTTCCCGCAGCGTCTCCCGCTCGTCGTCGAGGCTGCGGAACGCCTCGGCGACCTGCGCGATCAGGTTCTCGTCGAGCGGTGGCAGGGCGTCGCTGAGCGCCCGGGAGAGAGTCTTCTCGTCCGGCCGCTTCGACAGCTGTGGCTGACGCAGCTTGATGAGCAGCGAGATCAGTGCCTCGTACCGGTTGCCGAGGCCGAACAGTGCCTCGTCGACGGCCCGCCGGTAGTCGACGGCGCGGTCGTAGACCGTGCCGGCACCGCCGAGCGCGTCGCGGAGCCGCTCCCGGGCCGGTGCCGTGCCGGTCGGGGAGAGCAACTGGAGGTCCCCGCCGACCCGTTGGCTGGTGACGAAGAACCAGTGCCGGGCGATACCGCGGCCGGAAACGGCCTTCAGCCCGGCACCGATCGTCAGGAAGTGCGTCCGGCCGTCGGCGTCCCGGCGGCCGAACTCCAGCCAGGTGTAGCCGAGCCGTTCGGGGTGCGGGTGCCGGCCGCCGAGCAGCAGGTTCCATTCCATCCGCTTGTTCGGGTCACCGTCCGGCTCCACCCGGTACGGTGCGAGGTCACCGTCGAGCAGGAAGGGCAGGGTCAGGGCCAGCACCTTGGACTTGCCGGTGCCGTTGTTGCCGCGCAGCAGCAGGCTGCCGCCGTGGAAGTGGAACTCCTCCTGGTCGTAGTAGAAGATGTCCACCAGCCCGGCACGCAGCGGCTGCCACCGCACCCGCTCCGGCGAGGGCAGCCCCTCCGGCGAGGGCAGCGCCTGGGGTGGGGGCGGCGTCACAGCACGGGTTCCTTCCGTTCGCGGATGGTCGGCTCGGCCAGGGCGTACCGGGCGATCGCCGGACGGGCGAGCACGAGCGGGTCGTCGGTCGGCTCGACGGTGATCAGTTTGAGGGCGCGCAGCGCCTCCAGCGCGGTCGCCACCAGGTCGATCTCGGCGCCCGGATCGGTCGCGTGCTTGCGCCAGTACGACCTGTGCTCCTGGGCCAGTTTCCGGGTGTGCCGGTGTAGTTCGCTGACCCGTACGCCCCGGTCGGCCGTGGCGATCCGCTCGGCGAGCAGCAGGGTCAGGTGGCTCTGCATGCCCTCTGCGGGCATCCGGACGTCGGTGAGTTCGTCGGCCGGGTCCACCAGCGCGATCCCCTCGGCCCGCACCTCGGCGACCAGTCCGGTCAACTGGGTGATCCGGTTGACCAGTGCGAACCGCTGACCGGTCAGGTACGCCCGCTCGGGATCGGAGAGTTCGTCGTAGTAGATCACCGGCTGTTCCAGCAGCAGCCGGGTCAGCCGGTGGCGCAGCGCCCGGTTCCGCGCGTCGTCGAGGTCGAGTACGACATCCTGGGTCAGCGCGTCCAGCCGCCCGGCCGGGGTCGACTCGGAGATCATCGACGGGCCGCAGGTGGCGGCGAGCAGCCCGGAGATGACCCGGCGGTCCACGTCGTAGAGGACGTCCCCGCTGCCGCCCAGATAGGCTTCCTCGTCACCGGCCACCCGGCGCAGCACGCCCCAGCGCAGCAGCAGCCGGACCACCGCCACCATGTCGGCGCGGCGCTCCCGCCGCTGGAGCGTGAACGTGAAGCCGGTGCCGGCGAGCGCCGGCTCGGCAGCGGCCAGCACGATCTCCTCGGCCAGCCGGCCCAGCGTCACCTGGCCGTCGGCACGTTCCAGCACGGCCAGGGCCAGGCAGGTCAGCACGTACCGTTGCCGGGAGAACGGGGTCTTCGCGCGCGGATCGCGCGCGGGATGGGTCTCGTCGTACGGGTCGGCGGTGAGCTTCATCAGCCGGATCGTCTGCGCGTCGGCGACGAGCCGCCAGCCGGTCTCCCGTTCGAACCACTCCCGCAGCTCCGTCGCGTACGCCCGGACCAGCCGGAACTCCTCGTCGTCGGCGAGACCGGCGACCAGCAGAGGACGGGCGAGCAGAATCCGTGCCGCCTGCCGCAGCCGCGCCGCAGGCTCGTCGGCGACGGAGAGCCGGGTCCTGCTCATCGGGCGGTCAGCGCGGCGGTCGGAGCGAGATCGGTGATCTCGATCATGTGGTCGGGGCCGGTGAGCACGCCGTCCCGGGTGACGATGCGTACCGGCGGAGCGTGCGTGATCCGGGCGAGCCGGACCAGCAGCGTACCGTCGGACGTGGTCGTGACCACCTCGTCGGCGTCCGGTCGCCGGGCGGCGAGCGCGTCGCCGAGCAGTTGCAGGAAGAGCCGGAACTCGGCGCTGTCCAACTCGCCGAGTCGCGCCAGCGTGGTCGGGCCGCCGGTGGCGAGCGCGGCCCGGGCCCGGGCCACCTCCGTAGCCTCGCGTTCCATCCGCTCGGCCAGGTGTCTGCGCTGTTCGGAGCGGTCGATGATCCGGTTGGGGGAGCCCCGCCGCTCGTACGACCCGGTCCGGCGCAGCCGGGGGCTGATTTCCAGTCGCGGTGCCTGTGCCCAGGGTGTGGCGGCGGGCACCGGCTCCCCGTCGTCCCGGGCCAGGCTCTCCGGGGTGGTGCTGAGGTGGCGTGCGGGGGAGAGGCCGAAGGCGGTGTGCCAGAGCCGGTGCGCGGACTCGTCGTCGGGGGCCTGGGCGAACCAGAGCGCCAGCGTCCGGAAGTCGGCCGAGCGGTCGGACCGGCCGGCCCGCCGCTCGTTGATCGCCGTCACCGTGCCGAGTAGCTGGCGGATCGCACCGATCGCCGCCGATCGCAGCAGCCTGGCCTGCGACTGCCGGCCGCCGTCGGCACTGACGAACCAGTCGCGCAGCCCCTGCCAGCGCTGCTGCCAGGCCGCCAGCGCCTCCCGCGCGGCGGCCTGCCGCGCCTGCTCGTCGGCGTCGTCGACCGGTGCGGCATCGGTCGCCTCGCGCCGTGCCGCCACCTCCAGCAGCGGGAGCACCCCCGCCTCCTCGATCTGTCCGGCCAGTGCGGCGATCTCGGCGCCTCGGTTGGCCAGGTCCGCGATGAACCGTTCGAGGTACGAGATCAGCTGCTCCTTGTACGCCAGGAAGACGTCGACCTCCGCGTCGGCGAAGTCGACGGTACGGCGCAGCGACGCCATGAACGCCTGCGCGTTGTCGGCCAGCCCGGTGAACCGGTCGACCAGACTCATCAGCAGCAGGTGCGTCTTCGCCGGGTCCGGCGGATCGCCCGGCCCCGCCCCGGTCGCGCTCGCCTCGGTGGCGATGACCAGCAGCGCGCGCAACTGGGCCGCGATGTCCGACAGCGCGACCGACTGCAACGCGCCGCGCCGGGCCACCGCCTCCTCGTAGACGGCGATCGCCTGTTCGGCGGCGTGACCATGCGGGCTGAGCTGGTAGAGGTAGCGGGCCCGGTGGAAGTCCTCGACGGTGGTGACCCGCCCGGTGTCGGGGTCGGCCCGCAGGTTGCCCCACTCCGCGAGCTGGGTCAGGGCGGCGGTGACCGCCTCGGCCGCGGCGCCGGTGCCGAGCTCCGCGAGTACGTCCTCCGGCCGCAGGTGCACCGTGAAGCGTTGCTTCGCCCGGACGAACGTCGCCAGGACGGCGCGGTAGAGCGCTGCGTTCTGTGCTTGCAGGTGTGCGAATGGCTGCGCCGAGGAGTTGGTCCGAGCGGACATCGCGCCATCATCGCACCGACGATGCCGGCCTGGGGCGCACCGCCCCGGGTCTTCGGCGCCGGGCTGCGGTGCGGCGCTGGCGCAACGGTGGACGCAGGAGCGTGAACTACTCCGGCAGATTCTGGTGGCCGGGGCGGCCACAGCGGTCCGCCGTACCCGCCGTTGCGGAGGTGACGGTGCGGCACCGAGCCGCGTGACGCTGGTGTTGCGAGCTCATTTAGTTGTCTTTATAGTTCGACAACAATGGATGGCTTGCCGCGTGCCGGTAGAGCCCCTCCCGTCGAGCGTCCGGAGGAATCGTGAGGCGTACCCGCAGGTTGCTGCTGTTGGTCGGGCTCGTCGCGGCGGTCGCGGCGGCGCCGGTGGCGGTGGTCGCCCAGGCGGCCTCGACGCCGACCGCCTCGTTCGCCAAGGTCTCCGAGTGGGGATCGGGCTGGGAGGGCCGCTACACCATCACCAACGGCGGCAGCACCGAGATCACCTCGTGGCGGGTGGAGTTCGACCTTCCGGCCGGGACGACCGTCGGCTCCCACTGGAACGCGACGCTGGTCAGCAGCGGCCAGCGGCACACCTTCGGCAACCTCTCCTGGAACGGCCGGATCGCCCCCGGTGCCTCGGTCACCTTCGGCTTCATCGGAAGCGGTACAGGCGCCCCGAACGGCTGCCGGCTCAACGGCCAGCCCTGCGGCGGCGGCACCGGGCCCAGCCCGACCCCGACGGTGAGCCCGACCGGGGTCCCGCCGACGGTCCCGCCGGGCGGGCGCACCCCGGTGGCGGCGAACGGGCAGCTCCGGGTCTGTGGCCGGCAGCTCTGCAACGCCGCCGGCAAGGCGATCCAGTTGCGCGGGATGAGCACGCACGGTCTCCAGTGGTACGCCAACTGCGCCACCCCGGCCTCGCTGGACGTGCTCGCCAGGGAGTGGCAGGCCGACGTACTGCGGATCTCGATGTACATCCAGGAGGGCGGCTACGAGACCGACCCGCGTCGCTTCACCGACCTGGTGCACGACTACATCGAGCTGGCCACCGCCCGGGGCATGTACGCCATCGTGGACTGGCACATGCTCACCCCCGGCGACCCCAACCACAACCTGGAGCGGGCGGGTACCTTCTTCGCGGAGATCGCCGACCGGCACCGGGCGAAGAACAACGTGATCTACGAGATCGCGAACGAGCCGAACGGGGTGGCCTGGAGCGCCATCAAGAGCTACGCCGACCAGATCATCCCGGTGATCCGTACCCGGGACGCCGACGCGGTGGTGCTGGTCGGCACCCCCGACTGGTCGTCCCTGGGCGCCTCCGGCGAGGGTGGCGGCGCGGACGTGATCGCCGCCAACCCGGTGAGCGCCGGCAACGTGATGTACGTCTTCCACTTCTACGCCGCCTCGCACGACGACTACTACCTCGACACGGTGACCCGGGCGGCGGACCTGCTGCCGCTCTTCGTCACCGAGTTCGGCACCCAGGACTACTCCGGGGACGGCCCGAACGACTTCACGATGGCCCAGCGCTACCTGGACCTCTTCGCCAGTCGGAAGATCAGTTGGGTTAACTGGAACTTCTCCGACGACTTCCGCTCCGGTGCGGTCTTCACCACCGGCACCTGCGCGGCCGGCGCGTTCGGCGGCACCGCCCGGCTGAAGGAGGCCGGGGTCTGGATCCGGGACCGGATCCGCACCCCGGACGACTTCTAGGAACGGCACCGGGTCGACGCCGCCGACGAGCCACGCCGTCGGCGGGTCGAGGTAGACCGCAGACGGCGGGGGTCAGACCAGCAGCAGGGTCTTGCCGATCGCGGTACGGTGCTCGATCGCGGCGTGCGCGTCGGCGGCCCGCTCCAGCGGGAACGTCTGACCGATCAGCGGCCTGATCCGGTCCGCCGCCACCTCGGCCAGCGCCTGTTCCAGGTACGCGTGGAACTGGTCCGGGCCGAGCTGCACGGCCTCGATGCCGGTCACGGCGACGCCCCGGGCCCGGGCCACCGCCGCATCCACGGTGCCGAACGTGCCGGCCGGGGTGCCGTGTGCCGAATACCGGCCACCGCGCTCGACCAGCTCGAACGCGGCTCGTCCGTAGTCGCCGCCGGCGCCGTCGAGGAGCACGTCGAGCCCGCCGGTCGCCTTCCGTACCCGGTCGGTCCAGTCCGGCGCCGAGTAGTCGACCGGTACCTCGGCGCCGAGTTCGCGGACCCGGTCGAGCTTGGCGGTGCCCCGGGCGGCGGCGACCACCGTCGCGCCGGCCGCGTGCGCGAGTTGGACCAGGATCGCGCCGAGCCCGCCACCGGCGGCGGTCACCAGTACCCGTTCGGCCCGGGCGAGCTTGACGATGTCGGCCAGCGCCAGGGCGGTGACCCCGTCGTGCAGCACGGCGGCGGCGTCCCGCAGGTCGACCTCGTCGGGTACGACCGCCAGGCCGGTGACCGGGACGAGGGCGCGTTCGACGTATCCGCCGGCCGGGCCGGTACGGGTGACCACCCGCCGGCCGAGCCAGTGCGTGCCGACCCCCCGACCGACCGCCGTGACGGTGCCGGCGACACCGACTCCGGGCCGGTACGGCGGGCGCACCGGAAAGACGGCACCGCCCCGGCCGCTCCGCACCATCGTCTCCACCCACAGCGTGTCGGCGGCGGCGACCTCGACCACGACCTCGCCGGCTCCCGGGACCGGCTCGGGCACCTCGACCGGCACCAGCACCTCGGGTCCACCGAACCGGGGCACCTCGATCGCGCGCATCCCGACCACCTCCAGCGTCGACGCCACCGGGACGCGTACCCGCGCCCCCGGCACCGTCAAGGCTGCGACCTCAGCCGCACTTGAGGTCAATACCCCGGGTCCGACTGTGTGGTCCGTTACTACGCCTGGTGGGGTGGTAACAGACCACACTCGTCTGGTCGATACTCGCGGCAGCGAGCCGAGGAGGAGACCGGTGCCGAGGAGCCACGACTACCAGTTGACCGTCACCTGGACCGGAGCCGGTGAGGCCGGCACGGTCAACTACCGCGACTACGGCCGGGACCACCGGGTCACCGCCGACGGGCCGGCACCGCTGCTCGGGTCCGCCGACCCGACGTTCCGGGGCGACCCGGCCCGGTGGAATCCGGAACAGTTGCTGGTCGCCGCGCTGGCCCAGTGCCACATGCTCTCGTACCTCAGCCTCTGCGCCCGGGGCCGGGTGGTGGTCGTCGGGTACGTCGACGAGGCGGTCGGCACGATGGTCGAGAGCGGGGACGGCGGCGGCGCGTTCACCGAGGTCGTACTCCGGCCCCGGGTGACCGTGGCCGCGCCGGAGATGGTGGAGCGGGCGACCGAGCTGCACGAGCAGGCGCACAAGCTCTGCTTCATCGCCAGCTCGGTCGACTTCCCGGTCCGCCACGAACCGGTGGTCGAGGTCGCGACCGCCGGCTGAGTACCGGCACCGGCCCTGCGGGTGCGGCGGCCCGACCGGCGCCGGGGGTCATGCCGGCACCCGGTCCGCGTCGGTTACCGCCAGCCGGCGGGAGTTCTCCACCGCCATCGTCTGGATGTCCTGCTCGGTGAAGCCGGCTTCGAGTAGGCGGTCGGCGAAGAGTGCGAGGCCGTCCTCGACCGGTGGGTTGAATGGTTGTCCGAGGTCGCTGGAGAGTATCGAGTGTGCGATGCCGACGGTTCGGATGTTGTCGAACAGGTTGTCCCAGGAGACCTTTCCGGTGTACGCGGTGGTGTAGCAGCGTTCGAGCAGGGCGCCGGCTTCGGCGAGTTCGCGTTGCTGGTCGGCGGAGAGGCGTTGTGAGGTGAACTCGGGGTGGGTGACGACGATCCGGCGTACCCCTTCCTGCCTGGCGGCGTGGACCACGGCGAGGATTTCCGGGCCGTTGAGGTGTCCGGTGGCGAGGACGAGGTCGTGTCGGGCGATGACCCGGAGTACCTGGCGGACTCGTTCGAGTACGTGTCCGTGCGGGTCGAGTACCTCGACGATGTCGGGGACGATGCCCTGGGCGTGCAGGTCGGCCTGGAGTGCTCCCCACATTGCCGGTTTGGCGCCGGGTAGGTCGGTGGCGGTGCTGCGGCGTTGGTTGCCGGAGTCGACGGTGGGCATCCAGATGATTCGGGCGCCCTGCCGGCCGGCGATCTCGACGGCGGCCGGGTTCATCCCGCCGATCGTGCCGTTCAGGGTGAGTGCGCCGAGGACGTCCACTCCTGGTATCGCCTTGCGTACCACGGCCGCGCGTTCGGCGGTCGGCACGTAGTGGGACTTGAGGACGAAGCCGGCGAGTCCGACCTCGGCGAACCGGCCGGCCAGGTCGAGGTCGTCGATGCGCCGCTCCATCACGTCGGGTGCGATGTGCACGTGGGTGTCGTACGCCCCCCGCACCAGGGCACGGGCACGGGCGGACGGGACGGG
>NZ_JAWQRR010000061.1:0-90264 GCF_033446045.1 Plantactinospora sp. KLBMP9567
TGTTCAGTCCCATGACATCTGTCGCAGGTTGTGTCCCGGTACATGTGTCACATGATCGGTCTGGTGGGCGGTATGACTGCTGGGCATGGCGAATCGACGTCAGGTCATGACCGCGATGGACGCCCTGCTCGCGGCGGGCGTGCGGATCGACAACGTGCAGCAGTGGTGCGATGACAACAACGTCAACCCACGCACCTTCTACCGGCACCGCGCCCGGGTACAGGCCGAGGGTGTCTGGCGGGAGCGATCCCGCCGGCCGCATCACAGTCCTGGTATCACCCCGCCGGAGCTCGACGCGTGGATCTGCAAACTCCGCAACGATCTTGGTGTCGACAACGGCGCGGACCAGATCCGTGACGAGCTGTTGCTGATCCACGCGTTCACCGACCCTGGCTGGAGGGTGCCGTCACGGTCGACGATCAACCGGGTCCTGTCCCGCCACGACCTGCTCGACCGCAACCCCGCGAAACGACCCCGCGGCACCTGGCGCCGCTTCGCCTACGCCCAGCCCCGCGACTGCTACCAGATCGACGCCACCAGGATCCGCCTCGCCAACGGCCAACTCGTCGCGGTCTTCGACGTCCTCGACGACTGCACCCGCATGCTCGTCGCCTGCCGGGCCGCGCCGGCCGAGACCAGCACCGCCGCGATCGCCGCCATCGGCAGGGCCTTCACCGACCACGGCCCACCCGCGATCGTCCTGTCCGACAACGGCACGATCTTCACCCACCGACTCCTCAAGGACAACGCCGGCCCGTCCCCGTTCGCCGAAACCGTCCACCATCACGGCACCCGACTCATCCACTCCAGCCCCTACCACCCACAAACCTGCGGCAAAGTCGAACGCCACCACCAAACCCTCAAAAGATGGCTCACCGCCCAACCCCACCAACCCCACACCCTGCGACAACTCCAACGCCTACTCGACACCTACCGCCACCACTACAACCACCACCGCCGACACAGCGCCCTACCCGGCCGCGTCACCCCACACCACGCCTGGACCACCGCACCCCACCACGGCGGACCACAAGCCCTACCCATCCAAACCGACGCCACCGTCCACCACCCCACCGTCTCCGACACCGGCGCAATCAACGTCGGCTACACCCGCATCGGTCTCGGCTGCATCTGGCGCGGCCACACCGTCACCGCCATCCGCGACGGCAACCACATCACCGTCTACGCCAGCAACGGCCACCCCATCGGCCACACCACCGCCCCACGAGACAAGAAGACCTACACACGCCTCACCCCAATATCGAACATCATCAACTGACACATGTCCCGGGACACACCCTTGACACATCTACCGGGACATGACAGTTCGCCGTGGATCATAGTTCGCCAAGAATTTTGACGATGCTCCCACGATGTGGTCGGATCCCGGCGGGCAGCTCAGCCGAGCGCGAGCCAGCCGACCAGCGCGACCACCACGACGACCGCGACCGCGATCCCGATGATCAGCGGCAGCCTGGACGGCGGTTCGGCGGTCGCCGATTCGGGAGAGTGCACGAAGGCCCGGAACGCCTCGGTGTTGCCGCTGGGGTCAGGGTGCTGATCAGCCATGCCGAGCACCATAGCGAACCGGTGCACGGTCAGGCTCGCCCTACCCTCGCGGCGTGGCCGTCCCTACCGCGGACCAGGGGCCGTCCCTACCCCGGGCCGGGGTGCTCACCGGATCGAACCGGATCGGTGCGGCTCATAGCGTCGGTGCATGACCACGTCGACCATTCTGCCGCCGCCGGCCACCGGCTCCGACGCCGGCCCGGCGACCTCCCGCAAGGGCAACCTGGCCGCGAGAATCGCCGGCTGGAGCGCCCGGCACCGGGGCATGGCCGTCCTCGGATGGCTGCTGTTCGTGATCGCGGCGACCGCGCTCAGCGCCGTCGTCGGCACCGTCGAGGCGAAGAACAGCGAGTCCGGGCACGGCGACTCCGGCCGGGCGGACGAGATCATCGCCGCCGCCGGCTTCCCCGACCGGGCGGCCGAGATGGTACTCATCCAGAGCGACCGCCTGGTCGCGGAGGATCCCGCCTTCCGGGCCGCGGTCACCGACACGGTCGCCGCCGTCGAAGGCACCGGCCAGGTGCTGGACGTCCGGTCGGACGCGGTCTCCGGCGACCGGCACGCCGTACTGGTCACCTTCGACCTGACCGGACCGGCCGAGGGCGCCGCCGACCGGGTCGGGCCGGTACGCGACGCGGTCGCCGCCGTGCAACGCGACCATCCCGAGCTGTACGTGGCGCAGACCGGCGGGGCCAGCATCGGCGAGGCGATCGGCAAGACGCTGGACGCCGACATGCACCGGCTGTCGATGCTCTCCATCCCGGTGACGCTGGGCATCCTGATCGTGGCGTTCGGGGCGCTGCTCGCCGCCGTACTGCCGATGGGACTGGCCCTGACCGCGTTCCTGGGTTCGCTCGGGCTGCTCGCCGTGGCCAGCCGGTTCGCTCCGGCGGTCGACACCACCATGCACCTGATGCTGCTGATGGGGCTCGCGGTCGGGGTGGACTACTGCCTGTTCTATCTGCGGCGGGAACGTGAGGAGCGGGCCCGGGGTGCGAATCCCGAACAGGCGCTCGCGATCGCCGCCGCGACCTCCGGCCGGTCGGTGCTGATCTCGGCGCTGACCGTGATCATCGCGATGTCCGGGATGTTCCTGACCCAGGACACCACGTTCATCAGCCTGGCGACCGGCACGATCCTGGTGGTGGCCACCGCCGCCGTCGGGGCGCTCACCGTACTGCCGGCGGTGCTGAGCAAGCTCGGCGACCGGATCGACCTGGGCCGGGTACCCGGGCTCTACCGCCGGCAGTCGAGCGGCCGGTTCTGGCGCACCACGATGGGCGTGGTGCTGCGCCGGCCCGGGCTCTCCGCCATGCTGGCCACCGCCACCCTGCTGACCCTGGCCGTGCCGCTGCTCGGGATGCGGACCGCCGAGGAGGACATCACGGCACTGAAGAACCCGGCCCCGGCGCTGAGCGCCTTCCTCCGGGTCAAGGTTGCCTTCCCCGGCGGCGCCGAACCGGCGGTGGTGGCGATCAGGGCGGACGACGTGACCACCCCGGCCCTGACCGCCGCGATCGACGACCTGAAGACCCGGGCACTGGCCACCGGCCAACTGCACGAGCCGGTCACCGTCGGGGTCAACCCGGACCGGACCGTCGCGGTGGTCAAGGTGGGGCTCTCCGGCTCCGGCGTCGACGCCGCCTCCGAGCGGGCGGTACGCACCCTGCGCGAACAGGTCATCCCACGCACCGTGCAGGGCGTGGACGGCGCCGAGGTACTGGTGACCGGCCTGGCCGCCGACTCGGTCGACTTCAACGCGGCGCTGGGCCGCAGCGTGCCGCTGGTCTTCGGGTTCGTGCTGGGGCTGGCGTTCCTGCTGATGCTGGTGTCGTTCCGGTCCCTGGTGGTGGCGGTGACCGCGATCGTGCTCAACCTGCTCTCGGTGGCCGCCGCGTACGGGCTGCTGGTGCTGGTCTTCCAGCACGGCTGGGGCGAGGCGCTGCTCGGCTTCGAGTCGGTGGGCTCGATCACCAACTGGGTACCGCTGTTCCTCTTCGTGATCCTGTTCGGGTTGTCGATGGACTACCACGTCTTCGTACTCAGCCGGATCCGGGAGGGACACGACCGGGGCTGGCCGAGCAAACTGGCGGTCTCCCGGGGCATCCGGGGTACCGCCGGGGTGATCACCAGCGCCGCTGTGGTGATGGTCGCGGTCTTCGCCCTCTTCACCACCGGAACGGTGGTGTCGATGAAGGAACTCGGTTTCGGCCTGGCGATCGCGGTGCTGATCGACGCGACCATCGTCCGGGCGGTACTGCTGCCCTCGGTGATGGTGCTGCTCGGGGAGCGGAACTGGTACCTGCCCCGGTGGCTGGGCTGGCTGCCTCGGCTCTCGCCCGACGAGGTCCCGCCGGGCGGGCTGCCGCAGGGTGTGCCGATCAAGGTCGGGTCGTCGGCACGCTGAGACGATCAAGCGGGGGGACGGGTTGCCGGGCAACCCGGATCGGGGGCGGACGGTGGGACAAACCGTCCGGGTGGCCGCCGTACGAGGACCGGAAAGCTGGCCTCGTACGGCGTTCCACCGTCTAGCGTCGATGCTGTGCGCGTGAACCCCAAGGTCGCGGGGCTCTTCGCCCTGTTACTGCCGATCGCGCTCACCGCCAGCGGGTGGGTGGTGGTCGCTCCGGCTCCCGCGGCACTGCCCGGTTCAGCCCCGAGTCGGACGTACGCGGTCGGCGTGCGTACGCTCGATCTCGGTCGCGGCACCGCCCGCCCGCTCCCGGTCACCGTCTGGTATCCGGCCCGGGACGACCGGCCCGCCAGTGCCGCCGCCAGGCCGACCGTGCCCCGCCGGGACGCGCCGGTCGCGGCCGGCCGGTTTCCGATCGTGCTGTTCAGCCACGGCCTGCACAGCCTGCCCGAACTGCACGCCCCGCTGACCATCCGGTGGGCCTCCGCCGGCTTCGTGGTCGCCGCCCCGGCCTATCCGCACACGAAGCGCGCGGCGCGCCGGTTCGACCGCAGCGACATCCGCCGCCAGCCAGGTGACGCCTGGCGGGTGATCCAGTACATCAGCCGGCTGGACCAGGTCGCCGGCGACCGGTTCGCCGGGCATCTGGCGGTGACCCGGATCGGCGCGGTGGGACACTCCGCCGGTGGCTACACCACCGCCGGGCTGTTCGCGCCGGGGCACTCGGAGCGGCTGCGCGGCGGCATCGTGATCGGCGGCGCCGGGATGCCCGGATCCACCTTCGGCGGGCCGCCGGCACCGCTGCTCTTCGTGCACGGCGACGCCGACCGGGTCGTACCGGTGAGACGGGGTCGGGACGCCTTCCGCCGGGTGCCGTGGCCCAAGGCGTTCCTCACCGTGCGCGGCCAGGGGCACGGCGAATACCTCATCCCGGGCCGGCGCGGTTTCCCCCAGACGCTGACCGCGACGACGGAGTTCCTGCGCTGGACGCTCTACGGCGACGCCCGGGCCCGGCGTGACCTACCGGCCGGCGCCACCGCACCAGGCACCACCGTCTTCGCCGACCGTCTCGACTGAACCTTCTGCAACCTGAACCGCACGACGCTCACGTGCCACGTCCGACCTCCGGGTCCCCCGGACCGCACGGGGGCTTCGATCGGCCCACGGACCTGGACGCGGTGCCCGAGGGCTGGTCCGGCTGGCTCTGGACCAACCGGGCCGACGCGGTCACGCCGTCGCTCCGGCCGTGAGCACCTCGGCCGGCCGGCGGGCGAGGCAGAATCGATCTCATGCGCCGACATCCCCTCCGTGCCGCGCTCGCCGCCGCGACCGTCACGGCGGCCCTGGCCGCGACCCTGACCGGCTGCTCCGCCCGGTCCGGCCGCTCCGCCGCCGAGCGGCCCGCGCCGACCGGAAGTCCGACTCCCGGCGCTACCGCCCCGGCCAGCCCGGCTCCGGCCGGCGTCGCACCGAGCCGGCGATTCGCGGTCGGCGTGCGGGAGTTGAGCTACAACCGGGGCGGTGACCGCAGGCTGCCGGTCACCGTCTGGTATCCGGCCGCCGGCACTCCGGGCGGCTCCCCGGACCGGAATGCCCGGGCGGCCGACGGGCGGTTTCCGGTGGTGTTGTTCAGCCACGGCCTGACCGGCCGGCCGTCGGACTACCGGACGCTGCTGGTGCGCTGGTCGGCGGCGGGCTTCGTGGTGGTCGCGCCGAGCTATCCGCACACGAGCCGGGGCGCGTCGGACTTCCAGGTACTCGACGTGGTCAACCAGCCGGCCGATGCGTCGTACGTGCTGACCCGGGTGCTGGCGCTGGACCGCGCAGCCGATGATCCGCTGCGTGGCCATCTCGCCGTCGACCGGGTGGCCGCAGCCGGGCACTCGGCGGGCGGCGTCACCACCATCGGGCTGTTCACGGCCGGGCGGGACGTTCGGCTCGACGCCGGCATCGTGCTCGCCGGTACCGCTCTCGGCGTCGGCACCGCGTTCAGCGGGGCGGCCGCACCGCAGCTCTTCGTGCATGGCGAGCACGACGACGTGGTGTCGTACCGGGCCGGCAAGGCGGCGTACGACCGGGTCCCCTGGCCCAAGGCGATGCTGACACTGCCGGACGGCGACCACGTCGGCGCACTGCTCGGCAGTGACGAGCGTGCTCTCGACGTGGTCAGCGACACGACCGTCGAGTTCCTCCGCTGGACCCTGTACGGCGACGACCGGGCGCTCCGGCGGCTGCCGACCCAGGCGGCCCGGGGCGGGCTGGCCACCCTCGACGACCGGCTCTGACGACGCTCGCCCGGCGTGCCGGCCAGCGTCGTCGCGGAGTCCAGCCGCAGGCTTCCCGAGCCGTGCCGTGCCCGGATCACGGCCGGCGGCGGTCCCGACGGTCCGTGGCGGCGGCTGCGGGGCGGGCGCGGCCGGTCCTGGCCCGACCGGCCACGCCCGCGAGGGTGGGGTCAGCCCACCACCGGCCTCCGGTTGTCCGCGTAGAGGTTGGTCGTCCGGTCCCAGGTGATACCGCGCTGGTCGGGTCGGGCTATCACGCCGTACCTGTGGTTTCGCCCGAACACGTTGCCGCTCATTCGGATGTTCGAGGCGTTGAGATCCGCACGCACGCCGATGGAATAGTTTCCGCCGTTGCAGTAATTGCCCTCGAAGACCAGATTCGAGACGATCGGCCCGGTGGTCGATCCGATCATGAGACAGGCGTTGAACGGATCTCTGGTCGCCGGGTTGTACGCATCCAGCGTGTTGCCCCGGACCACGATATTCGAGGCACCGGTGGTCTGGAGCGTGTCGTTGTGCGACCCGGGTCCCCGGGTCAGGTGGTGGATCCAGGAATCCTCGACGACCACGTCACTGCCGAGTCGGGGCCCGTCGATGACGTTGCTGATGTCGACCCGGCGCAGCGTGTATTCGCCACAGCAGACCGCCGCCGAGTTCTTTCCCCTGCCGTTGATCTCGACGTCCTCCACCACCAGGTTGACGGCGTCGATCGTACGGATCGAGTAGATCCCGTCGCAGGTGATCCGGGACTTCCGGATGACGACGTTCTTGGCGGTGACCGTCACGCAGCCGGTGATGTTCAGCCCGCTGAGCACTTGACCGTCCTGGGTGACCTTGATCGAACCTGAGGCCCGGAGCGTGGTGCCGGCCGGCACACCGGTGTTGTCGGGGCCGGGGAAGGAGGAGGGTGCCCGGCTGGCCGGCGCCCTGGTCATGGTCGCCGCGGCGGCCGGATCCGGCCCCTCCGGAGAGTCCTCGGGCGCCGGGGTCGTGGGGTCGGGGGTCGGCTCCGGCCGGGCGGTGGACGGCAGGTCACCGGCGGCGACCGGCTTCCCGTTCCAGGTCGACATTATGATCGTCGCGGGCGCTTCCGGCGAGTGCATGAAACCGTTCTTGCAACCGGAGACGCGCACCTTGCGGGCCGTGTAGTTGCCGAAGACGAGACCATTCGTCTCGGGCCGGGTGCACAGGATTCTGGTGTTCTCGATCAGCGCCCCGGTGAAGCCGTCGAAAATCCGTACGGTGTGCGCTCCGCCGTACTTGATCGTGCTATTTCTGATCGTGACGTCGTCCGCCTTGATGTGTACGTACCCATCGATCTTGCGGCCGTCCAGCACGGTCCCGTCCCGGGTAATGGTCATCGACCCGTCGCCGCTGCTGGCGACGGCCACGCCGATCCCGGCAAGGATGATCCCCAACGTCGCCGAACCCACCACCAGGGATCGCGGGGTACGCCAGCCGCGCCCGGGAGCGCGACGGGATGGCGGTCCTTGTTGATTGTGCTGACCCGCCACAGAGAAACTCATCAAGATCCGACTCCTTCGCCGTACAGATTCGTCCGCGATCAGAGGGGCGGAACGGGACGACTGTACCCGCCGACCTCAAGCGGACGGAGACGCGAAGGAAAGGGCGAAAATCAAACCTTTATTTTTCCTAAAGTCAGGCTTTACCCCGACTTTCCGGTGCATTGCGTTGGACTTATCCTGCCCGGCTGTCCGCTTTGATCCCGGGCAAAACGTCCGGATTTTCAAATCCTGTCACCGCGCGTGTTCGAGCCGTGATCACGCCAGCTCAGGCCGGCAACGGTCGCGGAAGTCGCCCCGCTACGCGGTGTGCTCCAGCACCACCTTGCCGAAGACGTCCCCGGAGAGCAGCCGGGCGAAGGCCGTACGGGCCTCGGCGAACGGGTACGTCCCGTCGATCACCGGCCGGATCCCCCGCCGCACCAGCAGTCCGAGCAGTTCGGCCAGCTCCGCCGGAGTTCCCATGGTCGAGCCGAGGATCTCCAACTGCATCGCGAAGACCCGGCGGAGGTTCACCGGCGGCTCGTACCCCGCCGTCGCGCCGGAGACGACGATCCGGGCGCCCGGGGCGGCCGACTTCAGCGAGTGGTCGAAGGTCGCGGCGCCGACCGTCTCGATCACCACGTCCACCCGCTCCGGCAACCGGGCCCCCGGCTCCAGCGCGGTCGCGCCCAGCGCGGTGATCCGCTCCCGCTTGCCCGGGTGACGGCTGGTCGCGTACACCCGCTTGCCGAGCGCCACCGCGAGCATCACGGCGGCGGTCGCCACGCCGCCACCGGCCCCCTGCACCAACACCGACTCCCCGGCGTCCACCCGCCCCCGGGTGGTGAGCATCCGGTACGCGGTCAGCCAGGCCGTGGGCAGGCAGGCCGCCTCGGCGAAGGAGAGCCCCGACGGCTTGGGCACCAGGTTGGCGCGGGGCACCGCGACCCGCTCGGCGAGCGTGCCGGGATGCCGCTCGGAGAGCAGCGACAGCCCACGGGGGTCGGCCGGATCCGGGATCACCGGGTAGATCACGACGTCGTTGCCGCCCGGGTCGACACCCGCGGCGTCACAGCCGAGGATCATCGGCAGCCGGTCGGCCGCCAGCCCGACCCCGCGCAGCGACCAGACGTCGTGATGGTTGAGCGAGCTGGCCCGCACCTCCACCGTCACCCAGTCCGGCTCCGGATGGGCCGGGTCGGGCCGATCCCCGACGACCAATGCGGCGAGCGGATCGTCGGCATCGAACGTCGAGGCGTAGGCGGCACGCATGATCGACACGGTACACCCGGTCGATAACCGCCGCTCTCCGCCGGACCACCGGCCGACCGCAGGAGACAGGCCCCTGGTGTGGCCCGCGTCAGGCCCGGGCCACGCCGTCGCGACGGGCCGCCTCCGCCACCGCGTCGGCCACCGCCGGGGCGACCCGGGGGTCGAGCGGCGAGGGCACGATGGCATCGACCCGGAGTTGCCCGGCCTCGGAGCCGGCCTGGTGTGTCCCGTCCGACCAGGCCACCTCGACCGCGACGGCGGCGATCGCGTCCGCCGCCGCCACCTTCATGCCCTCGGTGATCCGGATCGCCCGGGCCGCCAGCGCGCCCTGGAAGATGCCCGGGAAGGCGAGCACGTTGTTGATCTGGTTCGGATAGTCGCTGCGGCCGGTCGCCACCACGGCTGCGTACCGGGCGGCCACCTCGGGGTGCACCTCGGGCGTCGGGTTGGCCAACGCGAAGACGGCACCGCCGGGCGCCATCCCGGCCACCGCGTCCTCGGGGATCTGTCCACCGGAGACCCCGATCAGCACATCGGCGTCGCGCAGCGCCTCGGTGATCCCGCCGACCCGGCCGGCGGCGTTGGTCAGCTCGGTCAGCTCGGCCTTTGACGGGGTCAGGTCCGGCCGGCCGCCGTGCAGGATGCCCCGGGAGTCGCAGACCACCACCTCGGCCGGGTTCACTCCGCCGGCCGCCAGCATCTTGGTCACCGCGACGCCGGCCGCACCGGCACCGCTGACCACCACCCGCAGGTCGCCGAGCTTGCGGTTGAGCAGCGTCGCGGCGTTACGCAGCGCGGCGAGCACCACGACGGCGGTGCCGTGCTGGTCGTCGTGGAAGACGGGGATCGGCAGCGCCTCGTCCAGCCGACGCTCGATCTCGAAGCACCGCGGCGCGCTGATGTCCTCCAGGTTGATGCCGCCGAACGACGGAGCCAGCGCCGTCACCACCGCGACGATCTCGTCGACGTCCTGGGTGTCCAGACAGACCGGCACGGCGTCCACCCCGCCGAACTGCTTGAAGAGCACCGCCTTGCCCTCCATCACCGGCATCGCCGCGCGCGGCCCGATGTTGCCCAGCCCCAGCACGGCCGAGCCGTCGGTGACCACCGCGACGGTGCGCGAGACCCAGGTGTAGTCGTCGGCCAGGGCGGGGTCGGCGGCGATCGCCTCGCAGACCCGGGCCACCCCCGGGGTGTACGCGAGGGAGAGGTCCTCCCGCGTGGCGAGCGGCACGGTCGAGGCGACCGCCAGCTTGCCGCCCCGGTGCAGTTCGAAGGCGGGATCGGACGGGTCCACGGCGGCGGCGGATGACATGGTGACTCCAAGGATCGCGACGTTGCATTCCATTCGGGAGCGGCCGGCTGAACGCGAGATCGGCGATCGCCGGCAGCGGTGCGGGGGTCACCCGGGTATGGACTACAGAGCATAGTGGCGTCGGGAAGCGCGGTTGCCCCGCAGGGTCATACCGGCCGGTAGTAGAACCACTTCGGGCGGGGCCAGTAGCGGGCCACCACCCGGCCGAGGACGTCGGCCACGCCGTACACCCGGGAGTCGTCGGTCACCAGCGTGTTGTCGCCGTGCAGCTCCCAGCCACCGTCGAGCGGGCGTACCGCGCGCTTGACCACCAGCAGGTCCGGCCGGGTACGGAAGACGCCGACCACCAGGTCACCGGGACGGACGGCGCGACCGCCGCGCCGGACCACCAGCGCGTCGCCGTGCCGCAGCGTCGGCACCATCGACGGCCCGACCACGAGTACGGCGAACACCGGTGCACCGGGCCGGCCACCGGTCGCGGAAGGGCCGGTGGAGGGGCTGGTGGACACCGAGTTTCACCTCCACCCCTTCGGGGACATATCGCAGGAGTACTGTCATCCTGGATCATCACAGACGTGCCTTGGAGGGTCCCATGCGACTTCCACGCATCCTTACACCACGAACTGTCGCGCACGCCCACTGCGACCTGCCCTGCGGCGTCTACGACCCGGCGCAGGCCCGGATCGAGGCTGAGTCGATCAAGGCGATCGACGAGAAGTACGCGGCGAACACCGACCCCGAATTCCGCACCCGGGCCCTGATCATCAAGGAGCAGCGCTCCGAGCTGGTCAAGCACCACCTGTGGGTGCTCTGGACCGACTACTTCAAGCCCCCGCACTTCGAGAAGTACCCGCAGTTGCACCAGTTGTTCAACGAGGCCACCAAGCTCGCCGGTGGCGGCGGGGGCACCAAGGCCACGACCGACGGGTCCAAGGCCGACGAGCTGCTGCAGAAGATCGACGAGATCGCGAAGATCTTCTGGGAGACCAAGCAGGCGTGAGTACCGCCACCCCGCCGGCCACCGGTCCGGCGGGACGTTGCCGGCGACGTGCCGGCTGGATCCACGGATCCGGCCGGCACGTCGGCGCGACGGCCCGGTAGAGTCCGAGACGGGGGGACTGGCCTGGTGACTTCGCTGAGTACACCGCCGACGACCGGCGACGACGTCGTACTGCTCACCGTGCCCGCCGACGGTGGCTTCCTCGGGGTACTGCGGACCGCGACCGCCGGCCTTGCCGCCCGCCTGCACTTCGCCCTCGACGAGATCGAGGATCTGCGCATCGCCGTCGACGAGGCGTGCGCCATGCTGCTGGCCGTCACGACCCGGGACGCCGAGTTGGACTGCCGCTTCTCGGTCACCGACGACGCGCTCACCGTCGAGGTCTCGGTGCCCACCGCCCGGGGAGCGCGGCTGCCGGCGGAGTCGTCGTTCGCCTGGAAGGTGCTGACCGCACTGACCACCTCCGCCACGGCGGTCGCGACCGGCGACCGGGCCACCATCACGCTGTTGACCCGACGCGCCGCCGAGGTCTGAGCCCGGTCGGTTCGGGTCTCCCCGGTCAGGCCCGTTCGGTGTCGAAGCCGAGCGCCCGGTTGGTGGCGGTGCTGATCAGCAGGCCGACGACCAGCAGACCGAGCGCGATCAGCGGCCCGCCCAGCCAGGCCAGCCCGCCCAGGATCATGAAGTAGCCGACCGGCAGCAGCATGAGCTGCAACACGATCGCCGGGGCGCGGGCGGCCGGTCGGCGCCGGTCCAGCGCGGTGCCGATCACCCAGAGCAGCACCGCGCCGCCCGCCGCGAAGAGGGTGACCAGGAGTGCGGAGAGCAGGTCGGTCGCGGTCGCGGCGAACAGCTCGTAAACCAGGAAGAGCGTCAGCAGGGCCAGCCCGACCCCCTCGGCGCGCAGCAGCCACACCGCCCAGCGCAGTGCGCCGGGTGCCGGTTCGGGGTCCCTCGTCACGGCCGCCACGATACCTCGGCGGCTCGCGGTACAGTGCCGCCCATGCGGGCCATCCTGGTGGTCAATCCCAAGGCCACCACCACGACGGGCCGGGGTCGGGACGTTCTCGTCCGCGCACTCCGCAGCGAGGTGGACCTCACGGTCGAGTACACCCGGCGGCGCGGGCACGCGGTCGCGCTGGCCCGGGAGGCCGCCCGGCAGGGCGTCGACCTGGTCGTGACGCTCGGAGGCGACGGCACCGTCAACGAGGTGGTCAACGGCCTGATGACCACCGGGCCCTCGCACACCGCCGACGACCGGCCACCGGCCGGGCAACTCCCCGCGCTCGCGGCCGTACCGGGTGGCTCGACCAACGTCTTCGCCCGGGCGTTGGGGCTGCCCCGGGAGTGGCCGGAGGCGACCAGCGTGATCCTGGAGGCGCTGCGGGTGGGGCGGGTCCGCACCATCGGTCTCGGTCTCGCCGACGACCGGTACTTCACCTTCTGCGCGGGGCTGGGCATGGACGCGGCGGTGATCCACCGGGTGGAGCGGGCCCGCAGGCGGGGCCGGGTCTCCACTCCGAGCCTGTACCTGCGCTCGATCGTCAGCCAGTACCTCGTCGGGGCGGAGCGGCGTCACCCGGCGATCCGGCTGGAGCAGCCGGGCGAGATCACCGAGGGTGAGCTGGCCACCGTGGTCATCCAGAACACCGCACCCTGGACGTACGTCGGGGACCGTGAGGTCAACCCGAATCCGGACGCCTCGTTCGACCTGGGCCTGGACGTGTTGGCGCTGCGTCGGCTGCGGGTACCGAGCACCACCCGGATGGTGACCCAGAGCCTGTCGCGGCGGCCGGATCCGCGGGGCCGGCAGATCCTGCGGCTGCACGACCTGGAGGAGTTCACCCTGGTCGCGGAGCAGCCCCAGGCGTTCCAGCTGGACGGTGACTACCTCGGCGAGCGGAACAAACTCCGATTCACGTCCGTCCCGGCGGCACTGCGAGTAATCTGCTGAGCCTGGGGTACTGCGACCGGTAGCGAACCTCCGAAGCATCCAACGAGGGCGGTGCCGGAAATGCCAGCAATGTCGGGCGGACTGTACTATATTGATTCTCGGCTGTGGCGCACCGGGTGCCGACGAGGGCGGAAATCCGGACAAAAGGGCCGTGACCTGTCTCACCTGTCCAGAGTTTTTCCGGGCGCTACCCTTGACATCGCGGGAGTTCGTGAAAGTATTCACAAGCGAACTTGAGTTACCGGGACATTGCGTGGGCGCGTTCGACCAACGACCGCCGCCCCGCGGGTCCCACCACACAAAGCCTGCTCTCGCGCTGCCGAACCGATGGGTTCCACACCGTCGTGATCGACACCGCGGATGCATATAGAAAAGATCCACGAAGCACTGCCGCCCACCCAGATTGAGGAGTGTTGCCGCCATGGACTGGCGCCACCATGCTGCCTGCCGCGACGAAGACCCGGAGCTGTTCTTTCCGATCGGAACGTCCGGTCCGGCCGTCCTGCAGGTCGAGCAGGCCAAGGCCGTCTGCCGGCGTTGCTCCGTGACCGACGAGTGCCTGCAGTGGGCGCTCGAATCCGGTCAGGACGCCGGAGTCTGGGGCGGAATGAGCGAAGAAGAGCGGCGCGCCGTCAAGCGCCGTGGCGGCCTTCGGGTCCTGCGCGCTCACTCTGCCTGACCGACCGCACCACGCATCGGACGCCCTGGGGCTCGTCCCCGGGGCGTTCTGCTGTTCGGCGTTAACACGTTCTGTTGTTCCCAGAACGCGTTCTGCTGTTGTCGTAACGATGGATAGTGGATCGACGACATTCCGCTGATCAATTCGCCGACGCCGAATCCGAAGGCGATTCCCATCCGTCGACCGCGATTCCGACGACGATTACCGGCACCGGAGCCGGCTGGCCGGAACACCGCCGGGACCCCGTGCCGCACCGAACCGCAGCGCCGGCCGTTGACGACTACGGTGCGTTGCAGGGGACAACTACTCTGCGTCACTCGCCAGGGGTCGCCGCAAAGCGGCGACAACGGTTACCGAGGGTCAGCGGCGAGCGCCGCATCCAGCCGCCCCAGCACGAGCTGGACGAGTTCCGGTGCGTCGCCCAGCGGGGCGGCCAGGGCCATCGCACCGGCCCCCCGGGCCGACGCCAGGGCCGTCTCGCAGAGCCGACCCGGAGCCAGGAAGTACGTGGCCACCGCCACCCGTCGAGCGCCGGCCTCCCGGAGCGCGCCGACCGCCGTACCGGCCGTCGGTGGGGCTGCGGAGGCGTAGCCGACCCGGGTCGGTAGCCCCGTCACGCCACCGAGCGCCTCGGCCACCTCTGCGACGGTGTCCCGGGCGGCGGCGTCCCGGGTACCGGCGGCAGCCAGCACCACGCCGTCGACCCCGCCGCCCCTGAACGCGGACGCGTCGACGGCGCCGCCCGGGTACGCCGGGCCGACGGCCTCGGCGAGCCGGCGCAGCAGCCCGGCGAGCAGCCCTGGGTCGACCCCCCGCGCGGTCGGGCCGAGCACCTCGGCGGTACGCACCGGCATGCGCAGCCCCGCCTCCCGGGCCGCCTCGACTGCACCGGGGATGTCGACCCGGCCGTGGTACGCGGCCGTGAGCAGCAGCGGCACCAGTACGGCTTGCCGGTGCCCGGCCGCCTCCAACTCGGTCAGTACCGCACCGGGCCGGGGTGGGCCGTGGTCGAGATAGCTGGCCCGGACCAGCAGACCTGGCCGGGCCGCCGCCACCGCCCGGGTCAGCGCCTCGGTGGCCCGGGCGGCCCGGGGATCGCCACTGCCGTGTGCCACCAGCACGACCGGGGCCGGGGCCGACCCGGCCACCGGCGCTCCGGCAGCGGTCGCGGCCGACCCGGCCACCGGCGCTCCGGCAGGAGTCGCGGCCACCGGCGCCCCGGCTGCCTCGGCGGTCACACGTGCAGGCCGCACTCGGTCTTCTCGAACATGGCCCAGCGGCCGGCCCGGGGGTCCTCGCCCGCCTTGGTCCGCCGGGTGCAGGGCCAGCAGCCGATCGAGGTGTAGCCCTGCCGGAACAGCTCGTTGACCGGCACGTTCCACCGGGAGATGTAGGCGTCGACGTCGGCCTGGCTCCAGGCGGCGATCGGGTTCACCTTGACCTTGCCGCGTCGCGGGTCGAAGCCCACCACCGGGGTGTTGGCCCGGGTCGGCGACTCGTCCCGGCGCAGCCCGGCGGCCCAGGCGTCGTAGTCGGCCAGGGCCCGCTCCAGCGGCTCCACCTTTCGCAGCGCGCAGCACTCGTCGGGTGCCCGGGAGAAGAGCCGGGGACCGTACTCGCCGTCCTGCTGGCCGACGGTCTGCCGGGGCCGGATGGAGCGTACGTTGACCGGCAGGGTACGGGCCACGGCGTCGCGTACCCGAAGGGTCTCCGGGAAGTGCAGGCCGGTGTCCAGGAAGACCACGTCCACCCCGGGCGCCACCCGGGAGACCACGTGCGCGAGTACGGCGTCGGCCATCGAGCTGGTGACGCAGAACCGGTCGCCGAACTCACCGACCGCCCAGCGGACGATCTCCTGGGCCGGTGCGCCGTCCAGTTCGCGGTTCGCCTCCTCGGCCAGCGCCCGCAGCTCCGCCGGGTCCCGCCGGGCCGGGGCGGCCGGCACCGCCGGACCGAGCTTGACCAACCCGAGGTCGGCCGCGACAACCGGGCTCATGACTGCTTCCCTTCGGTCAGGGCGGTGGCGAGCAGGCCGGTGAACTTCACCGTGAAGACCCGGGCGCAGGCCCGGCACTCCCAGGCACCGTGCGACGCCTCGTTGGGTCGCAGGTCCTCCTCGCCGCAGTAGGGGCAGTAGAGAGGTGCGGCTCGGGTATCCCCACTCATCGCAGTTCCTCCTCGTCGACTCGCACGACCCAGTTCGCGAAGCTCTCGCCCTCGGTGCGGCCGTCCAGGTAGCGGCGGGCGAGCCGCTCGACGTACTCGGGAAGCTCCGCCGCGGTGGTCTTCAGGCCGCGCAGCTTGCGGCCGAAGCCGGCGGACTGGCCCTGGGCCATGCCCAGGCCGCCGCCGAGGTGCACCTGGAAGCCCTCGACCTGGCGCCCGTCCGGCCCGACCACGAGCTGGCCCTTGAGGCCGATGTCGGCGGTCTGGGTCCGGGCGCAGGCGTTCGGGCAGCCGTTCAGGTGGATGCTCAGTCCCTCGCCGAGGTCGGCGCCGGCGAGCCGCTCCTCCAGCCGGGCCACCAGTTCCTGGCCCCGGGCCTTGGTCTCGACGATGGCGAGCTTGCAGTATTCGAGGCCGGTGCAGGCCATGGTGTCGCGCCGCCAGACGGACGGGAACGACTCCAGGCCGATCCGGCGCAGCGCCGCGACCAGCGAGTCGGTCCGCTCGGCCGGCACGTCCAGGACCAGGAGTTTCTGGTACGGGGTGAGGCTCACCCGGCCGCTGCCGTGCTCGGCGGCGGCGTCGGCCAGCTCGGCGAGCTGGGTCCCGGAGATGCGCCCCACCACCGGGGCGGCGCCGACGTAGTGGCGCCCGTCCCGCTGCCGGTGCACTCCGATGTGGTCGACCGGCTTCGCCGGCAGTTCCGGCGCCGGCCCGTCGAGCAGGCTGCGGCCCAGGTATTCCTTCTCCAGCACCTCCCGGAACTTCGCCACACCCCAGTCGGCGACCAGGAACTTGAGCCGGGCCCGGTGCCGCAACCGGCGGTAGCCGTAGTCGCGGAAGATCCCGACCACCCCGGCCCAGACGTCCGGCACCTCGTCCAGCGGCACCCAGACGCCGAGCCGCTGTGCCAGCATCGGGTTGGTGCTCAGCCCGCCGCCGACCCAGAGGTCGAAGCCGGGGCCGTGCTCGGGGTGCTCGACACCGAGGAAGGAGATGTCGTTGACCTCGTACGGCGTGTCGACCAGCCAGGAGATCGACGTCTTGAACTTGCGCGGCAGGTTGGAGTACGCCGGGTCGCCGATGTAACGCCGGACGATCTCGTCGATCGCGGGGGTCGGGTCGAGCACCTCCGCCTCGGCGATCCCGGCGACCGGGCTGCCGAGCACCACCCGGGGGCAGTCGCCGCACGCCTCGGTGGTCTGTAGGCCGACCGCCTCCAGCCGGCGCCAGATCTCCGGCATGTCCTCGACCCGGATCCAGTGCAACTGGATGTTCTGCCGGTCGGTGATGTCGGCGGTGTCCCGGGCGTACGTCTGGGAGACCTCGGCGATCGTCCGGAGCTGCTCCAGGTTGAGCTGGCCGCCGTCGATCCGGACCCGGAGCATGAAGTACTCGTCTTCCAGCTCGTGCGGCTCCAGCACGGCGGTCCGCCCGCCGTCGATGCCGGCCTTGCGCTGGGTGTAGAGCCCCCACCAGCGGAACCGCCCGCGCAGGTCCTGCGGGTCGATCGAGGCGAAGCCCCGGTGCGCGTAGATGTTCTCGATCCGGGCCCGTACGTTCAGCGGATTGTCGTCCTTCTTGGTCCGCTCGTTGGGGTTGAGCGGCTCCCGGTGCCCGAGTGCCCACTGCCCCTCGCCCCGCGGACGACGGGCCGGTCGGGCCGCGCGTGCGCTGCTGCCCGCCGGCGCGCTGGTGGCGCCGGGCCGGGCCGGGGTGTCGCTGACCGCCATCGCGGCGTCCTCCGTTGTTCGGTGTGACTCGGTGGACGCGCAGAGCGACGGCCTCGGCCCGGGGCGGACCGGAGACGACGGCGTCGGGAACGACGGTGTCGGGGAAGCCGGCGCACTGCACGCCCGGGACGGAACAGGTCCGGGCGGCGTCAGTGGGCCGGACAGATCGCGCTGCGAACGCGGCCGTAGTCCACGTGGCGGCGGGAGGTGAATCCCGGCCTCGCGAAACGGCGCACGGCGGCGGTCATACCCGTCATGCTGCCACATCCGTATCGGCCGGACCACCGCCCGCGACCACTGATCCCGCCTGGCGGACCCGCTGTGGTCAGCTTCACGCTACGATTTCGAATATTGGAACTAATGCGACAGATGGCACCTCGTCGGCCATAGATCGCGGTTCGGCTCGACCCCTTCGCCGGATCGTCCTGCCCGGTCGGTTCCGCCGGGTGATCTGGCTCTGGCCGGGCCTGGCCACCCTGCTCGTCACCGCCGTCCAGCTCGACCGCGCCCCGCTCTGGCGCGACGAACTGGCGACCTGGAGCGCCGCCTCCCGGCCGCTGCGCGACCTGCTCCGGCTGATCGGCACGATCGACGCGGTCAGCGGCCCGTACTACCTACTGATGCACGGCTGGCTGGCGGTGGCCGGAGACTCCGCCGTCGCCCTGCGGCTGCCGTCCGCGCTCGCCATGGCCGGAGCCGCCGCGCTGACCACCGTGCTGGGCGCGCGGCTGTTCGGCCGCCGGGCCGGGCTGCTCGCCGGACTGCTCTTCGCGATACTGCCGAGCACCTCCCGGTACGGCCAGGAGGCCCGGCCGTACGCCCTGGCGACGCTGCTCGCGGTGCTGGCCACCCTGCTGCTGTGCCGGGCGCTGGACCGGTCGGCGTGGCCGCGCTGGGCCGGCTACGCGGCGGCGGTCGCCGGGCTGGGCCTGGCCAACCTGTTCGCGGTCAGCCTGGTCGCGGGGCACGCGTTCGCCGTGCTGCTCGGCCGACGTGATCGGGTACGCCTGCGCTGGCTGCTCGCTGTCGGTACCGCCGGGCTGCTGCTGGCGCCGCTGGCGGTGCTCGGTCGCGCCCAGCAGAGCCGGCAACTCGACTGGGTCGGTCGCCCCGGTGCCGGGGACCTACTGGGGCTGCCCGGCAGCGTGGTGCAGGCCGGGGCGGTCGGCGGGCTGCTGTTCGGGCTGGCCGCCGTCGGAGTCGCCAGCCGGGGTCGCTCGGGTGTGGTGCTCGGGCTGACCGTACTGCTCCCGGCGCTGCTGCTCTTCGTCGCCGGGCAGCTCACCCCGCTGTTCGTACCTCGTTATCTGCTCTTCGTGCTGCCGTTCGCCTGCCTGCTGGCCGCCGCCACGCTCGCCTCGCTCCGGCTGGGCGCCGGGCTGGTGATCGTACTCGCCGCCGGCCTGCTCGGCGCACCGGAGCAGGCCGCCCTGCGGCGCACCCACGAGTCACCCCGGACCGCCCCGGTGGACTACCCGGCGGCGGTACGCGTCATCGCCGCACATCAACGGGCGGGCGACGGCATCGTCTACGCGCCCCGGGACGACTGGGGCTTCCTCGACCTGGCAACCGCGTACTACCTGCGGGCCGACCGGCCGCGCGACGTGCTCCTGAGCCAGGATCAGATCCGCCGGGCCGACTTCTGGGCGACCGAGTGCGCCCGGCCGGCGGAGTGCTTGGCCCCGGTCGACCGGCTCTGGCTGCTGCTGTGGGGGGAGCACGCCGATCCAATGGCCGGTGTGCCCGCGAGCCGGACGGAGTCGCTCCGGAGCAGTTTTCGGCTCGACCGGAGCTGGACGGTGCCAGGTCTCACCGTGGCTCTGCTGTCCCGCCCTCCGACCTCCCGCTGAGCAGCTTGGCCAGCAACCCCGGACTGGGCCGCCTTCTGCTCAGCGCTCCCGGACGTACACCCCGACGCCGGGCAGTGTCTCCGTGATGCCCTTGGCGCGGAGGTTCTGCATGGCCCGGTCGACGACCGGCTCCGTCACGCCGTAGTGCTCGATCAGCTCTCGTCGGCTCGGCAACCTGGAGCCGGGCGGGAACTCTCCGGCCTCTATCCGCTTCTCCAGGTCATCGGCTATTTCCTCATAGCGGTAGCGCGGTGGCACGGTGATCCCTCCGGTCGGCACCTACAGGAAAGCACCGAAGGGAAGCCATTGCCTACCCAACTCTAGCTGTGGGGGTGCGACAGCAGGCCCCTCCGGTCGGCAAACCAGGCGGGGCGGAAGGCGGTCCGGCTACGCGACCAGGGCTCCGTGGCCGGACCTGCCGTCTTCGGTGAAGGGAGCGCAGCCGTGTCCTGGAGGCCCGACCCGAGCGTGACCAACGTTTCCGTGCCGTTCTACCTGTGCGTCCGGTGTGCCACCGCGCTGGCCGCAGGGGACCAGGAGCACAACTGCATCGAGGACGACCCGACGCGGCATCCGGCCGCCGCGCTCCGGAACTGGCGCTGCGAGTGTCCCTGCCAGCCGTGACCCGAATGGGCTACCGGGCCAGCGGGACCACCAGCAGCGCTTCGGTGCCGGCACCGGCCCGGTTGCGCAGCTCGATGGTGCCGCGCAGCTCCCCGGTGGCCAGCGCGCGGACGATCTGGAGGCCGAGCCGGCTGCCCTGGTCGGCGTCGAAGTCCTCCGGCAGGCCCTGACCGTTGTCGGCGACCGTGACGTGCAGTTGCTTGCGGAACCGGTGCGCCGAGACGACCACCTCGGCCGGCTCGACCGGCCGATCCGCCTTCTCCTGGTCGATCGTCGGCCCCTGCTCGGTCGGGGCGGGCCCATCCGGGGCGGACGCATCCGAGTCGAGCACGTCCAGGGCGGCCGTCGGCGGCGCCGCCAAGTTCTCACCCGGTTCCGGGAAGGCGTGTTCGACCGCGTTGAGCAGCAACTCGTTCAGCACGATCACCAGCGAGGTGGCGATCTCCGCCGGCAGCACGCCGAAGCTGCCCTGCCGGCGTACCCGTACCGGGACCTCGGTCGCGGCCACCTCGGCGGCGGCCGCCGCCACCCGGTCCACGATGCCGTCGAACTCGACCGCCTCGTCGCTGGACATCGAGAGGGTCTCGTGCACCAGGGCGATCGAGGCGACCCGGCGTACCGACTCTTCCAGCGCGGCCCGGGCGGCCGGGATGCCGACCCGGCGGGCCTGGAGCCGGAGCAGCGCGGCGACGGTCTGGAGGTTGTTCTTCACCCGGTGGTGGATCTCCCGGATGGTGGCGTCCTTGGTGATCAGGGCGCGGTCGCGCCGGCGTACCTCGGTCATGTCCCGGACCAGCACCAGCGCGCCGATCGGCACCCCGGCGGGCATCAGCGGCAGGGCCCGGGTCAGTACTGTCGCGCCCCGGGCCTCGATCTCCCGGCGCGGCGGCGCCTCGCCGCGCAGCGCGGCGAGCACCCGGTTGGCCGCCTCGGTGCCCTCCAGCGGATCGGCGGCCAGCCGGCCGTTCAGCGCCGCCAGGTCCTCGCCGACCAGGTGCGAGGCGAACCCGAGCCGCCGGTACGCGGACTGCGCGTTCGGGCTCGCGTAGGTGACCTTGCCGTTGGCGTCCAGCCGGACCAGCCCGTCGCCGACCCGGGGCGCCGTGGTGGTCTCGCCGGGGTGGCGTACCGGTGGGAACGTGCCGTCGGAGAGCATCTGGGCCAGGTCGTCGGCGGTGGTCAGGTAGTTCAGTTCGAGCTGGCTCGGGGTGCGCGCGGTGGAGAGGTTGGTGTCCCGGCCCACCACGGCGATCACCTCGCCCGACTCGCCGTCGCCGGAGCGCAGCCGGACCGGGATCGCCTCGTGCCGGGCCGGGGTGTCGCCGTACCAGACCGGGTCGCCCTCCCGCCAGATCCGCCCCTGGGTGTACGCGATGGCCAGGTGCGCCACCTCGGGACCGCCGACGATCCGCCCCACCTGGTCGTCCTGGTACGCGGTCGGCGCGGTCGTCGGGCGTACCTGGGCGACGCAGACGAACCCGTCGGTGTCGCTGACCGGTACCCAGAGCAGCAGGTCGGCGAAGGACAGGTCGGAGAGGAGTTGCCAGTCGCCGGCCACCCGGTGCAGGTGGTCGATGTCGACCGGTCGCAGCCTGGTGTGCTCCTCGGCGAGATCGCGCAGCGTGGACACGGGGCAAGCCTGCCACGACCACGCCCGGTGCGGGTATCACAGCGCCGGGCGCGGGTCGGGTCAGAGGGTCGCGGTGACCTTGTGCAGTCCGCGCGGGGCGTCGGGGTCCTCGCCCCGGGCCAGTGCCAGGGCGAGGGCGAGCCGCTGCACCGGCAGGATGTCCAGCAGCGGGGCGTACCGCTCGTCGACCTCCGGCACGGGTAGCTGGGCGGCGGCCCCGGCGACCCCGGCGGGCCCGACCACCACCAGGTCGGCGCCGCGTTCGCCGACCTTGGCGACCACCTCGCGCATGGCGGTACCGCCGGGTCCGGCGCCGACGACGGCCAGCACCGGTACGTCCGGATCGGTCATCGCCAGCGGGCCGTGCAGCAGGTCGGCGCCGGAGAAGGCGAGCGCCGGCAGGTAGGAGGTCTCCATCAGCTTCAGTGCCGCCTCCCGGGCGGTCGGGTACGCGTACCCCCGGCCGGTGGTGACCATCCGGTCGGCAAAGCGGTAGCGGGCGGCGAGTTGCCCCGGCGTCGGGTCGGCGAGGGTACGGGTGGCCAGCTCCGGCAGCGTCTCCAGCCCGGCCCGTTCCTCGGCGGGCACCACCCCGTCCCCGGCCCGGATCCCCTCGACCAGCAGCAGCAGGGCGAGCAGTTCGGCGGTGTACGTCTTGGTCGCGGCGACCGCCCGTTCGTGCCCGGCGGCCACGTCGATCGCGAGTTCGGCCGCGCCGGTCAGCGGGGAGTCCGGCGCGTTGGTCACCGCCAGGGTCAGCGCGCCGGTCTCCCGGGCCACCCGCAGCACCTCGGTCAGGTCGGGTGACCCGCCGCTCTGGCTCACCCCGACGACCAGCGCCTCGGACAGGTCGGGCCGGGCGCCGAAGACGGTGATGGTGCTCGGCGAGGCGAGCCCGGCGGGAAGCCCGAGCCGGATCTCGGTCAGGTACGCGGCGTACAGCGCCGCGTGGTCCGAGGTGCCGCGTGCGGTGAACACCACGTGCTTCGGCCGGCGTTCCGCGATCACGGCCGCCACCTGCGCGATCGCGGCCGTCGAGGCCGGTTCCAGCAGTCGCGCGAAGCCTTCCGGCTGCTCGGCGATGTCCGCCGCCATGCCGGCTCCCGGTTGCGCCACGATGACCTCCTCATGCGCGTTTCCCGCGCGTTCCATGCTCAGCTTTGCACGATTGTACGCTTCACAGCAATCTAACGATCAGCTTTGCGCAGTAGATCACCAACCGCCGTCGCCATGCCCTAGGCTCCCCAACCCAGGGGAAATTCCACGTACGAAGGGTCGACTCGGTGCCCGAGGGAACGGACGACCCCCGGCTCTCGGCCGAGGGAGAACTCGCGCTGGCCCGGCTGGCGCTGGACGAGGGCGACCTCACGCACGCCGCCGGTCATCTGGCCGGAGCGATCGCGTACGCCCCGACCATGCCCGAGGTGCACGAGGCGCTCGCACAGCTCGCCGCTCGGTCCGGTGGCGGAGTCGAGCTCTTCCCGCTCGACCAGCACCCGTTCATCGGTACCGTGGTGGCCCGCGCGCACCTGCTCGCCGCCGCCGGACGCCCCGGCGACGGGCTGGAACTGCTCGCCGCCGCCACCGGACACGTCCCCTCGGCCGACTGGGCCGGCGTGCCCTGGGTGAGCGCCCCCGAACTCCCCGGCCTGCTCGATCCGGACCGGATCGCCCGGGTGCTGATGCAGGTCTGCGCCGGCATCTCCGACCCGGTGCCGGAGACCGCCCGCGAACCGCTCTGGCCCTACCTGCGGCTGGCCCGGCACGCCGTGGCGGCACATCCCCGGCACGGCCTGCTGCTCGGCGCGGCGTCCGCGCTGGCCCGCCGGGTCGGCGCGGTCGGCCAGGCCGTCGAATGGGCCGGCCAGGGAGCCCGGGAGCTGCCGTCGAAGCTCTCCGAAGTGTGGCTCGGCTACGCCTACCGCAGCGCCGGGCGGACCGCCGAGGCGCTCGCCGCGCTGCGCCGGGCCGTGGACCACGACCCCGACGACCTCTCGGTGTACGCCGACATCGCCGGCACCCTCGCCGACCACGGCCGGCTCGACGAGGCACTGGACTGGATCGACCGGGCGCTGGCCCGGGACCCGTCCTTCGACTGCGCGGTGCACACCGGTCACCGGCTGCGCTACCGTCAGGACGGCGACCTCGGCCACCTGGTGGCGCTGGCCGACTTCCAGCGGGACCATCCGGACGACTCGCACGAGCACAGCGACCTCGCCGAGTGCTGCCAGAACCAGCCGTGGCTGGGCCGGGTCCCGCCGGCCACCGAGGCGGTGGCGGTGGCGCTGCGGCAGCGGCTGGCCACCGGCGATCCGGTTGACGGCGCCCGGCTGCCGCTGGACGGGCTGGAGCCGCCAAGCGCGATGCGTACGCTGCACGGGGCGGCCCCGGCCCTGGTCGTCACCGTCGCCGCCACCCCGGAGCCGGATCTGCGCGAACCACGCCGCCCGGTCGGGCACCAGCTCTGGCGGTACGCCGGCATCACCGCCGTACCGGCCGTGCCGGCGCCGACCGACGTGGCGGTGCGCCGGATCCAGCAGTTGGCCCATCCCGCCTGGCCGCATCCGCCGGCGGCCTACGACGCGGCGGTCGGGCTCGCCACGCTCGAACTCGACGACCTGCTCGGCCTGCTGGCCCATCCGCCGGCACCGCCACCGACCGAACTGGGCCGCACGCTGAGCCGGCACGACCCGACACTCTGGGTGCGCTGTGTTCAGGTCTGGGTCTGCCTCGGGCTGCTGCACCACCGCACCGACGAGCCGTGGCCGGACTCGACCCGGCGCAGAGTACTGCTCGACCTGATCTGGGGCGTCGAGGACTGGGTCACCGAGGCGGCGCTGTTCGCCCTGGTCACCGCCGCCTGGGTAGACCCGTCGGTACGTACCGAGGTGGCCCGGGTCATCGCCGGTCGGTTCGGTGACGCGGTCGAGGTGGCACAGCGGCGGCCGGTCACCGTGCTGCGTTCGCTGGCCCAGCTCGTGCTGGCCACGCCGGCCGCCGAGCCGACGGCGGTCGACACCGCCCGGCTGCTGCTCGGCCGGGACGGTACTGCGGTGGCGCCCCGACAGCGCCGCTTCGGCCGGCTACTGGACCGGATGTGGCGGCGGTTCACCCGGCACGGCTGAAACTCCGCACGGCCGGCCGGGTCCCCACGGTTCAACTCCGCACCGCGGACAGGTCCCACGGCTCAACTCCGGACGGCCGGCCGCCGGGACCCGAGTTCCGCAGGGCGGGTCGGGTCTGGGCGACAAAGGCGGCGCCGCCCCCGGGGGGGGGGGGGGGGCGCGGGCGGGGGGGGGGGGGCCGGGGGGGGGGGGCCCCCCCCCCGGCCCCCCCCCGGGGGGGGGGGGGCCCCCCCCGCGGCGGAGGTCAGCGTACGGGCGGGCTGGCCAGGGCGATCTCCGCCTGCTCCTCGGGAGTGTCGGCCGCGGAGGCGGGGCCGCCGCGCAGCGGGATCTCCTTGACGAACCAGGCCAGCACGGCCACGGCCAGCGCGAACGGTACCGCCCAGACGAAGACCACCCCGATCGCGTCGGCGAGACCGCTGAGCACCGCGTGCTGCTGCTCCGGCGGCAGCGCCCGCAACGCGGCCGGGTCGACTCCGGCGCCCTCGCCGCCGGTCATCATCGGCCCGGCGGGCGAGTCGGCCAGCCGGTTGGCGAAGACCGCCCCGAACAGCGAGATCCCGAACGAGCCGCCGATCGACCGGAAGAAGGTGGCCGCACCGCTCGCCGCACCGAGGTCCTTCTGCTCCACGCTGTTCTGCGCGATCAGCATCGAGGTCTGCATCAGGAAGCCCATCCCGACACCGAGCACGATCATGTAGAGCGAGGACTCCAGCTTGCCGGTGTCGACGTCGAGCATGGCCAGCAGCGCCATCCCGGCAGTCATCACGATCCCGCCGACGATCGGGAAGGCCCGGTAGCGGCCGGTCCTGGTGATCGCCCGGCCGACCACGATCGACACCACCAGCATGCCGAACATCAGCGGCAGCAGCAGCAGGCCGCTGTTGGTCGCGGAGGCGCCCTGCACGGTCTGCTGGTACAGCGGCAGGAAGTTCATCGAGCCGAACATCGCGAAGCCGAGCAGGAAGCCGATCACCGAGATCACCGCGAAGTTGCGGTTGGCGAAGAGGCTCAGCGGCAGGATCGGCTCCGGCACCCGCCGCTCGACCACGGCGAAGGCGATCAGCGAGAGTGCCGCGACGGCGGCCAGGCCGAGAATCTGGCCGGAGATCCAGTCGTACTCGTTGCCGCCCCAGGTGGTCACCAGCACGATCGCGGTGATCCCGACCGAGAGCAGCGCGGCGCCGAGCCAGTCGATCCGGTGCTCGGTGCGGTACTTCGGCAGGTGCATCCGGGTGGCCAGCAGGATCAGCGCCACGCCGCCGAGCGGCAGGTTGACGTAGAACGCCCACCGCCAGGAGAGATGGTCGGTGATGAAGCCGCCGACCAGCGGACCGGCCACCATGGCGATGGCCATGATGCCGGCGATCATGCCCTGGTAGCGGCCCCGCTCCCGGGGCGGGACCAGGTCGCCGATGATCGCCATCACGCCGACCATAAGGCCGCCCGCGCCGAGTCCCTGCACCGCGCGGAAGGCGATCAGCTCCGTCATCCCGTCGGCGGGGCCGCCGAGCATCGCCGACCCGGCCATCCCGCAGAGCGCCGACCCGAACAGGAACAGCACGATCGAGCTGAGGAAGACGGTCTTGCGGCCGTAGAGGTCGCCGAGCTTGCCCCAGATCGGGGTGGAGACGGTCGACCCGAGCACGTAGGCCGTGACCACCCAGGTGAAGTGGTTGAGTCCGCCGAACTCGCCGACGATCCTCGGCAGCGCGGTGCTGACGATCATGTTGTCGAGCATCGCGAGCATCATCGCGATCATCAGGCCGCCGAGGACGACTCTGATGTTGACTGGTCGTTGCGGCGCATCCGCCATCGTCGTCATCGGTAGGCTCTCCCCCTGAGTGCAACCGCTTACTTGCCGACCGGCTAGTGAATTCTACCTGCCGCACGGTAAGCTGGGCGCCGGGTTCCCGTCAAGCAATTACGAGAGGTGGTCCGGGTGACCGGCAGCACAGGAGACACACGGTCCCGGATCCAGGCCGTGGCCCTGGAACTCTTCACCGAGCAGGGCTACGAGAAGACCTCACTACGGGAGATCGCCGAACGGCTGGGCGTCACCAAGGCGGCCCTCTACTACCACTTCAAGAGCAAGGACGACATCGTCGACAGCTTCGTGTCCGACCGAGTCGACCGGCTGGACCGGCTGATCGAGTGGGCCGCGAAGCAGCCGGACGACATCATCAGCCGCCGGACGACGCTGCGCCGCTACTGCGAGGAGTTCTTCGGCGACGACGGTCGCAACGTGATGCAGTTCTTCGAGCAGAACCGGACGGTGGTGAAGCACCATCCCGCCGGCCAGATGATGCGGGACCGGATGCTGCGGATCGCCGAACTGCTCTCCCGGGCCGACCCGTCGCCGGCCGGACAGCTCCGCGCGACGCTGGCGCTCTTCTCCGTACACGGCAGTCTCTTCGCGCTGCGCGGCGAGATCAGCAGCACCGAACGGCAGGAACTCGCGCTGGAGATCGCCAACGAGCTGCTCGACCGGATCGGCGAGGACCGCACCGGCCCCGGCGAGCCCGAACCCGGGACGGACAGCACCCCGACCGTCGCAGCCGGCTAACGTCCGGCTCCGGGTCTCAGCTCCGGCTCGGCTCCGACAGCACGGTCGGCGCGGGGGTCAGGTCGAGGCGGAGCGCGAGCAGGTCCACACCGGGGGCGGGCGACCAGTCCCGGTCCGGCGTACGGACGAAACCGAACGCCGCGTAGAGCCGGTGCGCCGGGGTGGAGAAGCTGCGGGTGCAGATCACCACCCGGGCACAGCCGAGCGACCTCGCCCGGTCCAGGCAGGCCCGGACCAGCGCCTTGCCGGCACCCCGGCCCTGCGCCCCCGGGTCCACCGCCAACATCCGGAACTCCGCCTCGTCGGGCCCGGACAGCTCGGCGTACGCCGAACCGGGCAGCACGAACAGCACGGCACCGAGCAGCTCACCGGTGGCCTCGTCGACGGCGACCAGCAGCTCCCCGGCACCGGCCCGGGCCGGTACGTCGGCGAGCACCTGCTCGTACCCGTGCTCGCCGTCGAGTTGCCCGTCCGCCCGGTACGCCGCCACGGTGAGCCGGGCGATCGCGTCGAAGTCGGCCGGCTCGGCGATCCGGACCACCAGGTCGGTCATCCCGCTCCCTCGCTCCGTCGGGTCATGCCGTCGCCCAGGTCACTGCCCCGGACGGGTCCCGCCGGGCGACCTGCCCGGCGCGGCCGGTCACTGAACCTTTCTCGACCTGAACCGCGCGGCGCGTGCGCCCCGACTTCTCCTTTCGGCCACGACGGACCGCAACGGGAGGTGGAAGAAGGCTCATTCGATCACGGCGATCAGGTCGCCGTCCTGTACGACGTCGCCCTCGTGCACGGCGAGTTGCCGGAGCACCCCGTCCGACTCGGCCACCACCGGGATCTCCATCTTCATGGACTCGAGGATCACCAGCGTGTCGCCCTCGGACACCGTGTCACCGGCTGCGGCCACGACCTTCCAGACGTTCGCCACCATCTCGGCGCGGATCTCCTCGGCCATGGATTCCCCCTTGTCGTGACTGTTGCCCTGCGACGGTATCCAATCATGCGACGACCGCCGTGGCAGGCACAGCGGCGGTCCGTCGCCGGCCGGGTTCGCCGAGCACCCGGGGACGGGCGCTACCGAAACGGCGTGCGTTCCCGGACGGGCGGGCACACCGCCTCGGCGGGGCCGCGCGGCGCCCATGGGAGGATTGCCCGGCGCGAGCGGAAACGGGCGGTCGACGACGCTGGTCGGCGCCGCCCACGGAAACGGACGGAGGTCAGCATGGCGAAGAAGTCACGGAAGAAGAAGGCGCGGAAGAAGAGCGCCGCCAACCACGGCAAGCGCCCCAACTCCTGAGCTCGGCGCCGAGCCTGGGCGGCCGGGCGGGGCACGGGACCGTCGGCGATCGCGACAGAGCGCTCGCCACATCCCGGCCCGCCCGGCGATCCGCCACAACGGCGGTGTACCGACGGATCGCCCACCCGGTCAACCTTCCTCGACCTCCCCCGGCGGTCCGGCCGGTCCGGCGGACCGCAGGGTCGGACGGACGCGGTGCGTGAGCGCCGCGCGGTTCAGGTGGGGAAAGATTCAGTCGGCGAGATATTCCCGGGAGTCGGTCTCGAAGACCAGCTCGGCCAGGCGGACCCGCAGCCGCTCCCGGAGGTCGGCCGGCGCGGTCTCGTTGCCGCAGCAGCGCGCGACCAGCGCCTTGACCTCCTGCTCGATGCCGTACTCGCGCAGGCAGGGCGAGCACTCGTCGAGATGGTCCCGGATCAGGTTGCGCCGCTCGTCCGCGCACTCCAGGTCGAGGTAGAGGTATACCTCGGTGAGGACCTCACGGCAGTCCGTCTCGTGCGGTTCACCGCAACTCATTCGCTCACACCTCCCGGCCAGCCGCAGCGGACCTGGTCGACGGGGCGGACGAGAAGCCCCGGTCGGCAGCGTAGCGCTCAAGCAGCTTCCGTAGGTTCCGCCGGCCACGGTGCAGCCGGGACATCACGGTGCCGATCGGCGTCCCCATGATGTCGGCGACCTCCTTGTAGGAGAACCCTTCGACGTCGGTGAGGTAGACGGCGAGCCGGAACTCCTCCGGGAGCTGCTGCAACGCCTCTTTCACGTCGGTGTCCGGAAGCCGGTCCAGCGCCTCGGTCTCGGCCGAGCGCAGCCCGCTGGAGGTGTGCGACTCCGCCTCGGCGAGCTGCCAGTCAGTGATCTCCTCGGTCGGCGCCTGCACGGGTTGCCGCTGCCGCCGACGGTAGGAGTTGATGTAGGTGTTGGTCAGGATCCGGTAGAGCCACGCCTTGAGGTTCGTACCCTCTTCGAACTGGTGGAACGCGGCGAACGCCTTCAGGAAGGTCTCCTGGACCAGATCCTCCGCGTCGGCGGGGTTGCGGGTCATCCGCAGACCGGCGGCGTACAGCTGGTCGACGAAGGGCAGCGCGTCACGTTCGAACCGGGCCCTACGCTCGTCCGTCTTCTCCGCTGTCAACCGGCCGTCTCCCTCGCCTCGGTACCGAACCGGCGCGGTGACCTTCTTCCCCACCACCGCAACGTTATTCGGCTGTCCCGCCGAGGATACGCGGAAAGCGCGGCCCGGCGACTCGGTTCGGGCGGTGGCGGTACCCACCCCGGGCCGGTCACCCGACGACCGGGAGGGAGGACCGCTCCGCCTCCGGTCGGGCCACCGCGCCTCGCGGTCGTGCTCCAGGCTCCGTGTCTCGGTCGACACCGGGCAAACCCCCTTGTGGCTCCACATGCTTCCGGGAGTTGTAACCGCCGTACCGGGCGAGGCATTCCGTCCACCGCCCATCCCTGGCCCCGGCCGTGGCCAATCCGTTCGGACTTCCCACGGCTGGGACCAGGAAGGGCCTGGGAGGATGAAACCGGGCGCCACGTCCGATTCGCAGAATCGCAGGCGGTGTCCGGCATCAGTTGGAGCAACGATCACGCCGGCAGGACAGAAACGGCCGGTCGGCCACCGCCTCAGCCCGCCCAGCCGCGCTCGCGCAGCCAGCCGAGCACCAGCTCGGCCGTTCCGGCCGGGTCGACGCGCAGGTCATGCCGTTCGCCCGGCCGTACCTCCACCTGGACGCCCGGCTCCGCGGCCGGTACGCCGAACGGGTCCCGATCGCCGTTCAGCACCAGGGTCGGCAGCCCGGTACGCAGCTCCGCCGCCCGGGACCGCTCCGGCCGGCCAGGCGGATGGAGCGGAAAGGCGAGCGCGACGATCCCGGACGCGCCGAGCATGCCGGCGGTACGGCAGGCGACCCGGGCGCCGCTGGACCGGCCGCCGACGACCAGGGTGGGTGTCGAGCGGTACCGGCCCAGCAGCGCGGTGACGACCGCCACCCAGGCCTCGTCGAGCTGGCCGGCGGGGGCCGGTGCCCGCCGCCCGGCGACCCGGTACGGCTGGGTCACCCTGGCCACCGCGACCCCGGCCCCGACCGCCGCGTCCCGGAGCGCGACCAGGTCCGGTGCGTCCACGCTGCCGCCCGCGCCGTGCCCGAGCACCAGCAGGGTGGTCGGCCCGGGCCGCGGCAGGTCGACGTCCACCCGGGCCGGACCCCGTGGAGTGCCGATCTCGTCGCCGCGCCGCACGGCGCCACTGTATGGCACCCCGGCCGGGTCGCCCGGTGTCACCGCCGGTAGCCGGTCGGGCGCCACCACCCGCGCCCGGCCGACGGTGTCGACCCGGTCCGGCACGACCTGGCCGGCCGACGACCGGTGCTGCCCGGTCGGTGGCCGGCGGTGGACGGGTCAGCGGCGGCTGGAACTGAGCGGTACGAGGGTCAGCAGGCGGTCCCGGACCGGTGGCCCGGCGTCGACGACCGCGTCCGGGTCACGCTCCACCTGGTCTCGCCAGGCGACCAGCATCGCCCGGCGTTCACGCGGCGTGGTCGCTCCCCATACCCCGTGGCAGTCACCCACCTCAAGCGCCCAGGCGAGGCAGGGTCCCTGCACGTCACAGGTCCGGCACAGCGCGACGGCCGAGTCGGCCGGCTCGCTGGGTGCCGGGAAAAATGTCTCCGGGTCCACGCTCTGACACACCCCCCGGGTACGCCAGGCATCGTCCAGGCACCGCTCGCTGAGTGCCCGAAGCATCCTCGGGTCTCGACGCGCCGCGGCAACCTCGTGCGGGCGTGGCATCCGCGCCCGTGTCATTCACCCACCTCCCCCGTGGGACCGACGAAGATCGATGAGTGCCGCTCGCCCGGTGCGAGCCGACACCCACTGCCGGCGCTGTGTTCTATCGCACCACCACTATGCGTGACAAGGGCTCTCAGCAAAGGTGTGGAAAACTCCCGGCGACGATCCACCCCGAACGGTGGCAAATCGGTGCAGGCGAATACCCGGTTCCGAAGTCAGAACAGCGTCGATGCGACGGGCTCTTCTGGTAACGCCCGCAGCGGCGCGGCGGTGACCCGGGCGACGAGTTCCGGACCGTCGTTACGGACGTCTCCGACACCCCTGCCCACCGGCCGGATCTCGATCGCGGCCAGCGATTTCTCGTCCGGCGGCGCGAGCAGCAGGGCCGGGTCGTCGTCGCCGTCGAGCCAGTCGGACCAGCGCTGCCGGGGCAGCAGCAGCGGCATCCGGCCGTGCACCAGGGCCAGTTCGCCGAGCGCCGCCGTGGTGACCACGCTGGAGGTGAGCAGCGGGTCACCGGCACCGTGCCAGACCGACCAGAGGCCGGCGAAGGCGAGCACCCCGCCGTCGCGCGGAGTCATGAAGTACGCCTGCTTGCCGCCGTCCTGGCGGACCCACTCGTACCAGCCGTCGGCCGGGACGAGGCAGCGGCGCCGGGCGAAGGCGTGCGCGTACGCCCGGGTGGTGGCGACCGTCTCGGCCCGGGCGTTGATCATGCGGGCGGCACCTCGGCTGTCCTTGGCCCAGTGCGGCAGCAGACCCCAACGGGCCACGGAAAGCAGCGGACCGCCCGAGTCGGGGCAGACGCGTACGATCGGCACCGGATCGGTCGGCGCGACGTTGTAGTCGGCCGCGAGCCGGCCACCGGTCTCGTCGAACGCCTCGAAGAGAGCGCTCAGATCGGCCGCACTGCGGGTGGTCGCGTACCTGCCGCACATGGTGGCCACGCTAGCGCCTCCGGCGCCGGCTGGCCGTCCCGTCAGGCGGGAGGGGCCGAGGCTCCGATACGGTACGCCCGCTGGCAGGGCAGAATGTACCGGTGCCGAACCTGACGGCGGTCCGCCCGCTCGAGCCTTGGACCGCGCCGACCGCGACCGACCCGGTCGCCTCGACGCTGCGGCTGCCCGGCTCCAAGTCGTTGACGGCCCGGGCGCTGGTGCTCAGCGCGGTGGCCGACGGCCCCTCCACGCTGCGTCACCCGCTGCGTGCCCGGGACACCGAGCTGATGGCCGGCGGGCTGCGCGCGATGGGCGCGCACGTTTCCACCGTGGATGACGAGCGGTGGCTGATCCGGCCCCACCCGCTCCAGGGCCCGGCACACGTCGACGTCGGCCTCTCCGGCACGGTCATGCGGTTCGTCCCGCCGGTCGCCGGGCTGGCCGAGGGGCCGGTCACCTTCGACGGCGACCCGCACGCGCGGCTGCGCCCGCTCGGCCCGCTGGTCGGGGCGCTCCGCTCCATCGGGGTACGCATCGACACCACCGAGGGCGCCAGCCTGCCGCTGACCGTGCAGGGCGCCGGTCAGGTGCGCGGCGGCGAGGTGGTGATCGACGCCTCGGCGTCCAGCCAGTTCGTCTCCGGGCTGCTGCTCGGCGGGGCCCGGTTCGAGCGCGGGATCGTGGTCCGGCACGTCGGCCCGCCGGTCCCGTCCGCGCCGCACCTGCGGATGACCGTGCAGATGCTCCGGGCCGCCGGTGCCGCGGTCGACGACACCACCCCGGACGTCTGGACGGTGGAGCCGGGCCGGCTCTCCGGGCGCGGCTGGGACATCGAGCCGGACCTCTCCGGCGCGGTGCCGTTCTTCGCCGCCGCGCTGGTCACCGGGGGCAGGGTGACCCTGCGCGGCTGGCCGCGCAGCAGCCTGCAACCGGTCGACACGCTGCGCGAACTGCTCTCCCGGATGGGCGGCGAGGTGATCCTGGGCACCGACGGCCTCACCGTACGCGGCACCGGGGTGATCCGAGGGCTGGACGCCGACCTCTCCGACGTCAGCGAGTTCACGCCGGTACTCGCCGCGCTCGCCGTACTGGCCGACTCGCCGTCCCGGCTGCGTGGCGTGGCGCACATCCGGGGCCACGAGACCGACCGGCTGGCCGCGCTGGCCCGGGAGCTGAACGGGCTCGGTGCCGACGTCACCGACACCGCCGACGGGCTGGAGATCCGGCCCCGGCCACTGCGCGGCGCCGCCTTCCGGACCTACGCCGACCACCGGATGGCACACGCGGCGGCGGTGATCGGGCTCGCCGTGCCGGGCATCGAATTGGACGATGTGGCGTGTACCTCCAAGACCATGCCCGAGTTCCCGGCACTATGGTCGACGATGGTGACCGGCGGCGGCGGGCGCCGATAGCCGGGACCGATCCGTCCCCTCGCTGATCGCCGCCGCAAGACGAGACAGGGAGCGGAGCTGGCGGGCAAACGGCGGGAGTACGACGAGGACGACGTACGGGTACGGCCCGGACGTTCGTCGCGGCCGCGTACCCGGACCAGGCCCCGGCACTCCGACGCGGTCGACGGCTTCGTGATCGCCGTCGACCGGGGCCGCTACACCTGCGTGGTCGGCGACGACCCGGGGACCGGGCACGGCGACCGGACCGACGGCGGGACGGTCACCGCGATGCGGGCCCGTGAACTGGGCCGGAAGTCGGTGGTGGTCGGCGACCGGGTCGCACTGGTCGGGGACACCTCCGGCGCGACCGGGGCACTGGCCCGGATCGTCCGGATCGCCGAGCGGACCTCGGTGCTGCGGCGCACCGCCGACGACGACGAGACCACCGCCGAGGGGCGGCTCGAACGGGTCGTCGTGGCCAACGCCGACCAGCTCGTGATCGTCAGTTCGCTGGCCGACCCGCCGCCGCGGACCGGGTTCATCGACCGGTGCCTGGTGGCGGCGTACGACGCCGACATCGAGCCGCTGCTCTGCCTGACCAAGGCGGATCTGGCGCCGCCCGAGGAGGTGCTCGGCTACTACACGGAGCTGGACCTGCGACACGTACTCGTCGGACCCGGCTCGGACCTCGACGAGCTGCGCGGGCTACTCGCCGAGCGGATCTCTGTCATGGTCGGGCACTCCGGGGTGGGCAAGTCGACGCTGGTGAACCGGCTGGTTCCGGAGGCGGACCGGGCGGTCGGCACGGTCAGCGCGATCGGCCGGGGCCGGCACACCTCCACCAGCGCCGTCGCGCTGCGCCTGCCGTCGCTGCGGGGCAACCGGCGGGTGCATCCCGGCTGGATCATCGACACCCCCGGGATCCGCAGCTTCGGCCTGGCGCACGTCTCGGCGGAGAGCCTGCTGCACGGCTTCCCCGACCTGGTCGAGGGGACCGTCGAGTGCCCGCCGAACTGCGAGCACACCCCGGACGAGGCCGACTGCGCGCTGGACGCCTGGGTGGCGGCCGGCAACGCCGACCCGCGCCGGCTGGCGTCGTACCGCCGGCTGCTGGCCTCCCGGGCCGGCGAGGTCGAATAGCCGGTCACCACACCTCGTCTCTTCCCGCTGTCTGCGACCCGATGCACAACCAGGCTCGTCCTCTCGTCAGCCGATGCCGGTGATCCGGCGCAGGTCGTCATCCGTCGGCCGACTCGACGGCAGCAGCGCACGCACCGCCCCCGGCACCCACCCCCGGTCGTGGACCTCAAGCCAGGTGCCGGCGAGCACGAGGCGCCCGCAGTCCGGCAACCCGCACGGCCGGCAGCCGTCGATGCTGCGCGGCCAGCTGACCTAGCGTCCACCGTCGGTGTCGATGAGAAGACCGTGTCCCGATGGGTAGCCAACGCCAGTCGGACGCCGCATCCGCGTCACCGGTGCGCGGTCCGCCGCCGCGCTGGAGGTCGACGTGGAGATGCTGTGGCCCGAGGCTGTACGGGCAGCCGTCAAGACCGGCTACGACCGGGAGATCGTCAGCCTCTACCCGAACCGGTCGCTGATTCCCCGCTCGCTGTGGCGTGACCTGATCGGCGGGGCCAAGGACGATCTGCTCTTCGCCGGCTACACGAACTACTTCCTCTGGCTGGACCTGCCTGGCCTGCGCGGGGTGCTGCGGAAGCGCGCCGACGCCGGGGTGGAGGTGCGGTTCCTGGTCGGCGACCCCGACAGCCCGGTCACTGCCGAGCGGGAGCGGATCGAGAGCGTTCCACTCACGGTGTCGACCCGGATTCGGGTGACGCTGGACGAGTTGGGCAAGCTCCGGAACGACGCGCCGTCGGTGGCGGGCCGCTACTCGGATCGGCACATCGCGCTGAGCGTGTTCCGGTTCGACGCGGACATGCTGGTGTGCACGCACCTCGCCGATCAGATGGGGCACGACTCGCCGACAGTGCATCTGCGGCGCCGGCAGGACGGCGGGCTGTTCGACCGGTACGCCGCCCACGTCGAGCACCTGTGGGCGGCGGGTCGGGACATCTGACCTACAACAGAGCGCTATCGCGGTGTGGCTTCGGGTCGAGGTATCGCCGACCGCTTCTGCGGTATGAGATTCCTTGGCAGCTACTACCCGGGCAGCCCGTCGGGGTCGCTCGCGGTCGGTCCCGGGTCGAGGTCCACCGGGCCGCCGCTGCGCCAGTAGACGCCGTCCCGGCGGGTCAGCAGCACCTCGTCGACCAGATAGCGGCGCAGCGTGGCGTAGTCGTCGTACCAGGCCCGGAGCAGGGCGTTCACCTCCCGTTCGGAGTAGCGCACGCCCGGCTCGAAGGTCGTCACGACGTGTTCCAGCAGCAGCCGGCGCTTGCCGTGTGCGGCCGGCATCTGGGAGATCCGGCCGTCCCGGAGGAAGGCCCGGAGCACCGTCGCGGTGGCCCGGTCCGGGTCCAGCTCCGCTTCGGGCTCGGCGGAGGCGGGCGGATGGGCGCGTACCGCCTCCTTGAACGCCCCGACCAGGGCGACCGCCCGGCCGTCCACCGTCTCGACCAGGCCGCCGGACTCCAGCCGGCGCAGCGCGGCGTGCACGGTCCGGGCGGGTAGCCCGGTCCGCTCCGCCACCTCGGCCACCTCGCCCGCGCCGAGCACCACGGCGGCGAAGGCGGCCAGTCGGTCCGGCTCGGCCAGCAGGCCGATCAGCATTTCAGGGGACGCGTCGGAAATCGGTTCGGTGGCCACGGCGCGGGATGCTAACGCACCCGGCTGGACCGGATCGAGTAGGTTTCCGCCATGGCCCGGTACGCGGACGACCTGTCCCTGGCGCACATGCTCGCCGACACCGCCGACTCGATCTCGATGGCCCGGTTCCGGGCCATGGATCTGCACGTGGAGGCGAAACCGGATCTGACGCCGGTCACCGACGCCGACACCGCCGTGGAGCGGGCCGTCCGGGCCACCCTGGCCCGCACCCGGCCCCGGGACGGCGTGCTCGGCGAGGAGTATGGCGCCTCCGCCGCGCCCGCCGGAGCCGGCCCCCGGCAGTGGGTGATCGACCCGATCGACGGCACCAAGAACTTCGTCCGGGGAGTGCCGATCTGGGCCACCCTGATCTCGCTGATGGACGGCGACGTCCCGGTCGTCGGCCTGGTCTCCGCACCGGCCCTCGGGCGCCGCTGGTGGGCGGCGACCGGCCTCGGGGCGTACGCGGGCAAGCACCAGGCCGCCGCCACCCCGATCCGGGTCTCCGGGGTGGGCCGGCTCGCCGACGCCAGCTTCTGCTACTCCTCGCTGCACGGCTGGGAGGAGACCGGCCGGCTCGACCCGATGCTCGACATCGTCCGGACGGTGTGGCGGAGCCGGGCGTACGGGGACTTCTACGGCTACATGCTGGTCGCCGAGGGGGCGGTCGACGCGATGGTCGAGCCGGAGCTGTCGCTGTGGGACCTGGCCGCGCTGATCCCGATCGTGACCGAGGCCGGCGGCACCTTCACCGACCTTCACGGACGCCCCGGCCCGGGCGGCGGGAGCGCGATCGCCAGCAACGGCAAACTGCACCAGGATCTGCTCGACCGGCTCGGCTAGCCGGCCGAGCGAAGCGGCGCGGCAGCCTCTATCCTCGCCAGGTGGTGTCCACCGGTTGGTGCTTCCTCGCGGCCATGATCTTCGCGTACGGCGTGGCCAACCTGCTCCAGTCGGTGGCCGCGACCCGGACGACCCTGCACCACACCTTCGACCCCGGGTTGCTGCTGCGGCTGGTCGGGCACCGCAGCTATCTCGTCGGGCTGACCTGCCAGATGCTCGGCTTCGTCCTCGCCTTCCTGGCCCGGCGGGACCTGCCGCTCTTCCTGGTCCAGGCGAGCGTGGCGGCCGGGCTCGGCGTCACCGCCCTGCTCGGGGTGCTGGTGCTCAAGTGGCGGCTGCCGGCCGCCGAGGTCCTGCTGCTGGTACTCCTGCTGGCCGGGATCACCGCACTGGTACTGGCCGCGAAACCGGCGCCGTCCCGGCAGCTTGGGACCGCCGGGGTGGTCGGCCTGGTCGCCGCGCTCGCCGTGATCGGCGCGCTCGGTTTTCCCGCCGTACGCCTGCACGGCGTGCCGGGTTCGGTGGCGCTCGGCGCGCTGGCCGGATTGGCGTTCTCGGCCGCCGCAGTCGCTGCCCGGCCGCTCGCCTCGGTGCACTCGTTCGACGCCTTCCTCCGGGATCCCCTGCTCTACCTGCTGATCGTGCACTCGATCGTCGGCCAGTTGCTGCTCGGCCTGGCGATGCAGCGCGGCTCGACCACCGCGGCGGTGGCCGCGATGGACGCCGCCGGGGCGGTACCGGCGGCGATCGTCGGGCTGCTGCTGCTCGGTGACCGGATCTGGCCGGGCCGGGAGTGGCTGGCCGGGGTCGGCTTCCTGATCACCCTGGTCGCGGTGCTCGGCCTGACCCGGTACGCCGAGCCGCAGCACCAGCACACTCTGCTGCCCGACCAGCGGGGCCGGGAACTGCCCGCACGGTCCCCGGCCGCGCTGCCGGCCCGTCCCGCCGCACGACTGCCGAGGTCGACCGCGCCCAGCCGGCGCCGGTCCACGTCGATCGCACCGGTCCCCCGACGCTGACCACCGGCTCGCCGGTCCACCTCGATCGCACCGGTCCCCCCGCGCTGACCACCGGCTCGCCGGGCGGCCCAACCAGCGGCGACGCCCCGCCCCGATCGGCCAGCGGCGACGCTCCGGCCCGATCGGCCAGCGGCGACGGTCGGTCAGCTCGGGGCGGGCTGGCGGCGGCGTACCACCCGCTCGTAGAGGCGCTCCAGCGCGCCGGCCGTACGGTCCCAGGTGTAGCTGCACCGCACCCGGTCCACCGCCGCGTGCCCGTACGCGAACCGCTCCGCGTCGGCGGCGAGCAGCCGGCGCAGCGTCACGCCCAGCCCGCGTACGTCGCCGGGCGGGACGAGCCGGCCGGTGACCTCGTCGACCACGGTGTCCACGATGCCGCCCATCGAGTAGCCCACCACCGGCACCCCGCAGGCCATCGCCTCCAGCGGAATGCGGCCGGCGGAGGCGTACCGGGGAGTGCAGGCCACCAGGTCGGCGGAGCGGTACCAGGCGGGCATCTGGTCGTGCGGCACCGCGCCGACCAGCCTGATCTGGTCGGCGACCCCGCTCTGCTCGGCGACCTCCCGCAGCCGGCGGGCCTCGGCGTGGTTGCCCAGCTTGTCAGCGGGCGGCCCGCCGGCGATGACCAGCTCAACGTCCCCGACCAGCCGCAACGCCCGGATCAGGTCCTCCTGCCCGTGTCCCGGCTCCAAGCCGCCGGCGGCCAGGATGCGCGGTCGACGATCCCGGGACACCGCCTCGCCCTCAGGGGCGAACAGTTCGGTGTCCACGCCCGCCGGCACCACCACCACGGAGGCGCGCTGCAAGCCCATCCGGGTCAGCTCGTCGACCTCGTCGGTGCACTGCGCCACCGCCATGTCGACCGCCCGGGTCAGCGCCAGCTCCAGCGGAATCCGCTCGCCCGGCCCGCGGTATGCCTCGCCGAGGTGGCGGAGCTGCTCGACGCCGAGCGAGTGGAAGGTCTGCACGACCGGGATGACGGTGTCCCGGACAGCGCTCGCCGCCGCCAGCCCGCCGATCCAGAAGTGCCCGTGCACCACCTCGGGGGCCCAGTCCCCGGCCCAGCGATCGGTCAGCCAGCGGCCGAGTTCCGGCACGTGCGGCACCAGTTCGCCGGTGGCGGTACGCCGGGACGGACCCACCGGCACCCGTTCCACCTGGTACCCGCCGATCTCGGTGGTCGGCGGCGCGTCAGGGTCGTCGAGCCGCTCGTACACCCGCACGTCGTGGCCCCGTCCGGTCAGCTCGGCGGCCACCCGGGCCACGTGCTGGTGCGTGCCGGCGAACTGGCCACGATGCTCCTGCGGCGGGCCGGCGTGTGCGCAGACGAGGCCAACGCGCATGGGTCACCTCCAGCGACGGCTAGGGCTGGCTAGGGCCGTTCGATCAGAGGCTCCCATTAACCACGGCGGACCGAGCGGAAACCTGGCAAACCGGTCCGCCGACCCCACCGGCCCGGCCCCCCGTCGCCGACGGCCGGCGTCGCGGGAGCCGGTCACCGACCGCGCCGTCGCCGTCCTTCCCGTTTCGCCGCCACCTAATCCGCACCGGGCCGGCCGACCGCGAAGTAGGCGGTTCCCACCGGATCAGCTCCCACCGGACCACGTCGGCAACGGCCGCCGGCCCGCCCGCCCGGGAACGACGCGTGGCGACGGACGGCGCCCGGCGGCAGCGGCCAGCGGGGCGCCCGGTCCACCTTCGCCCGGTTACGGTTACCCCGGGAGCGGGTAGTGATCTGTCATGCGCGATGACGAGTTTCCGACGCCCGTGTCCGACCCGGAGGCGGAGGGCCTGCCCGGCACCGCCGACGACGACTCGACGGCCGGTGACGACGTCGCGACCGGTCGAGAGGCGGACGGCTGGGATCCCGCCGCGCTTCCGACCGACCGGCCGCTGGCGCTGGACCGGTACGGCAACACCGCCGAGGAGCAGGCCGACGGCGAGCCGCTGGACTACAAACTCGCCCAGGAGCAACCCGAACTGCCGGTCGACGATCCGCGGGCCGGCCCGGTCGACCAGGCGATCTCCGGCGAGGCGGACAGTGACGAGGCTGCGGCCGAGGCACAGCTCGACGCGGACGTGATGGACCCCGGTCCCACCTCCGACCCGCACTCTGCGGTCTCGATCTACGATCACGGCAACCTCGGCGACGCGCCGGGCGGCGGTCCGGTCGGCCGGCTGGTGGAACCGGACGAGGGTGCCCGGGGCGACGACGAGACCGACTCCGTCGCCTTCGACCGGGGTGCGGCGGGCGGCGGCGCGAGCGCCGAGGAGTTGGCGATCAACGAGACGCAGCCGCCGCCGTGACCCGGCCTCCCGCGCGGACCTCCGTGCCCGGCCTCCCGCCGGGGATCAGTCGTCCAGCCCCTGCTCGATGGCGTAGCGGGTGAGTTCGACCCGGTTGTGCAGTTGCAGCTTGCCGAGCGTGTTCTGCACGTGGTTCTGCACCGTACGGTGCGACAGACCGAGCCGGTCGGCGATCCGCTTGTAGGACAACCCCTTGGCGACCAGCCGGAGCACCTCGGTCTCCCGGTCGGTCAGCCGGGGCAGGTCGTCGCCGGGGGGTGCCGGCGCGGCGGCGATCCGCCGGTACTCCCCGAGCACCAGGCCGGCCAGCCCTGGTGTGAAGACCGCGTCCCCGGCGGCGGTACGTCGGACCGCGTCCAGGAACTCCGCCGGCCCGGCCGACTTGAGGAGATAACCGGTGGCCCCGGCCTTCACCGCGTCGAGCACGTCCTGCTGTTCGCCGCTGGCCGAGAGCATCAGCACCCGCACCTCGGGCAGCTCGGCCAGCAGGGCCCGGAGCACCTCGACGCCGGAGACGTCCGGCAGTTGCAGGTCGAGTACGACGACGTCGGGCCGGGTGGCCGGGGCGACCCGGACCGCCTGCCTCCCCTCACCGGTGGTGGCGACGACGTGGTAGCCGGCCTCGGTGAGGTCGCGGGCCACCCCTTCCCTCCACATCGGATGGTCGTCGACCACCATCACCCGGACTGCCGGCACGCCCTCGTCGGTCACACCGGGGAGCCTAGACGAGCCCGACCTCTCCGCACCGTCACGAATCCGTCCACCGCCCCGGGGCCGTCCGGCCGTACGGTCACCGGTCCGTGCGCTGCTCCGGGATCGCGGGGCCACGGGGTATCCGCAGCTCGACCTCGGTCCCCTCGCCCGGGGCGGAGCTGATCCGGACGGTCCCGCCGAGGTCGGCGATCCGCCCCTCGATCGACTGGACCACGCCGAGCCGCCCCTGACCGGCCGCCTCGTCGAGCCGCCCTGGCGGGATCCCGGGCCCGTCGTCGCGGACCGAGACGGTGACCGCCGCCCGGTCGTCCTCGACCAGTACCCAGCCCCGCCCGCCGCCGTGCCGGGTCACGTTGTCCAGCGCCGCGCCCACCGCCGCCGCGAGCTCGCCGGCGACCCCGGCGGGCAGCGGCACCGGCGTCGCCGGGGCGGCGATCGAGACCGTGGCCGAGGCGTACCGGCCGAGCAGCGAACGCAGGTCGACCTCCTGCCGGTCCAGCCCGTTCGGTGCCCGGCTCGCGATCAGCGACCGCAGCGCCGCCTCCTGCTCGCCGGCGAGCCGGGCCAGCTCGCCGGCCTCGCCGTCGAGGTGTGCGCCCCGGCGCTGGACCAGGGCCAGCACCTGGAGAACGGAGTCGTGGATCCCCCGGGCCAGCCGCTCCCGCTCCCGGGTCGCCGCCTCCAACTCGACGGCCTGCTGCAACCGCTCCTCCGCGATCACCGCAAGCCGGACGACGTGCCCGACCGCGATCCCGGCGAGCAGCATCAGCGCGGCGCCGGTCAGCGAGGCCTGGGCGAACCGCTCCCGGGCCACCAGGTCGGTACCGCCGATCACCAGTGCCGCCACCACGCCGCGCCGCCGCCCGCCGGAGACCGCCCAGGCGAGTACCGGCCCGGCCAGCCAGGCGACGCTGGGTGGGGGTATCCCGCCGTCGTTCATGACGTCCCGGCCGACCACCAGGGGAGCGGCGACCACCACCGCCAGCACCACGGCCAGGTCGGCCAGGAGCAGCGGCCAGCGCCGCCAGACCGGATCGGCGTACGCGTAGCCGCTGAACACCGTCCAGCCGGTCATCGCCAGCAGCAGCACCGCACCCGACACCGGATGGGTGTAGTCGTTCAGGTTCCGTACCGCCAGCACCGCCACGTACGCCAGGGCGGCGAACCGGTAGACGGCGATGGACCGCCACAGCGGCGCCTGGAGGCTGCCCGGCGGGTCGCGGCGGCGGCCGCCCGGCGCGTCGCTCGACGAGTCCGGCACGAACCGACCATCGCACAGCCTCCCCTGCGGGACGACCCCGCATACCCGGCCGCGCCGACCTCGGCGCCCGGATGCGCAGCTACATACCCTGACGTAGGGTGGGAAAGCCACGAAAGGACTCGACGACCAGCGGTGGGACGGCCATGAGCGACATAGATCCCCTCGCGCCCACCGCCGTCGCGTCCGGCGGATCGCCGCCACTACTCGCCGAGACCTTCGACGGCGACCGGGTGACCGAGATCCGACACGCTGTCGCCGGCTGCGTCGAGGCGGCCGGTCTGGCCGGCCCGCGGTTGGACGACTTCGTGCTCGCCATCAACGAACTGATGACCAACGCCGTACGGCACGGCGGCGGCCGGGGCTGGCTGCGGCTGTGGCGTACCGGAGCGGTTCTGCACTGCCTCGTCTCCGACACCGGGGCCGGCATCGGAGCCGACCGGCTCGACGACCGGCGGCGGCCTGTCCCGGAGATCGCCGGCGGCTGGGGGCTCTGGCTGGCCCGGCAGCTCAGCGACGAGATGCTGGTCCGCAGCGGCCCGGAGGGCACCACCGTGCGGATCAGCGCCAACCTGGGCCCCGCCGGCCCCGCACACCCGACGGCGTGACTGCTCCTCCCTGGCGTGTGGACGCCGGCTCCCCGGATGACGGCGGCCCTGGCTGACGGCGGCTACGGGGCCGGGTACGGTGCAGCGCATGGCCGGTCAGTTCGTCGCCGCGATCGATCAGGGCACCACCTCGTCCCGCTGCATCGTCTTCGACGCCGAGGGCGGCATCGTGTCGATGGCCCAGCGGGAGCACCGGCAGATCTTTCCCCGCCCGGGCTGGGTCGAGCACGACGCCGAGGAGATCTGGGCCGCCGTCTGCCAGGTGGTGCCGGAGGCGCTGGCCGAGGCGGGGATCGGCGCCGACCGGCTCGCCGCGATCGGCATCACCAACCAGCGGGAGACCACGGTGGTGTGGGACCGGGTCACCGGTCGGCCGGTGCATCACGCCATCGTCTGGCAGGACACCCGCACCGGGCCGCTGCTGCGCCGGCTCGACGCCGAGTACGGCGAGCAGCGCTTCCGGGACCGCACCGGGCTGCCGCTGGCCACCTACTTCTCCGGGCCGAAGCTGCGCTGGCTGCTCGACAACGTCGACGGCCTGCGGGACCGGGCCGCCCGCGGCGAGGTGCTCTTCGGCACGATGGACAGTTGGCTGATCTGGAAGCTGACCGGACGGCACGTCACCGACGTGACCAACGCCAGCCGGACGCTGCTGATGGACCTGCGGACCCTCGACTGGGATCCGGAGCTCCTCGACGTGCTCGGCGTACCGGCCGGGATTCTGCCGGAGATCCGCTCGTCGGCCGAGGTCTACGGCACCGCCGACGGCCTCTCCGGCACCGCCGACGGCCTCTCCGGCACCGGGCCGCTGGCCGGGGTGCCGGTGGCCAGCGCACTCGGCGACCAGCAGGCGGCACTGTTCGGGCAGACCTGCTTCCACCCCGGCGAGGCCAAGTGCACGTACGGCACCGGGAGCTTCCTGCTGCTCAACACCGGCGAGAGCCCGGTGACCTCCCGGCACGGGCTACTCAGCACGGTCGGCTACCGGATCGGGGACCAGCCGGCGACGTACGCCCTGGAGGGGGCGATCGCGGTCACCGGATCGCTGGTGCAGTGGCTGCGGGACAACCTCGGGCTGATCTCCAGCGCGCCGGAGATCGAGGAACTGGCCCGGACCGTGCAGGACAACGGCGGCTGCTACGTCGTACCGGCGTTCTCCGGGCTGTTCGCGCCGCACTGGCGCAGCGACGCCCGGGGTGTCATCGCCGGCCTGACCGGTTACGTCACCAAGGGCCACCTCGCCCGGGCCGTGCTGGAGGCGAGCGCCTGGCAGACCCGCGAGGTGGTCGACGCGATGAACGCCGACTCGGACGTGGCGCTGCGCCGGCTCCGGGTCGACGGCGGGATGACCGCCAACAACCTGCTGATGCAGTTCCTCGCCGACGTGCTCGACGTACCGGTGGTCCGCCCGAAGGTCAGCGAGACCACCTGCCTCGGTGCCGCGTACGCCGCCGGCCTGGCGGTCGGCTTCTGGCCGGACCTGGCGACGCTGCGTGACCAGTGGCGCCAGGACGCCGACTGGACGCCGGCGATGGACCCGGCGCACCGGGACCGCGAGCTGCGCAACTGGCGCAAGGCGGTGGCCCGCACCCTGGACTGGGTCGAGGACGAGTGACGGCACGAACGCCCAGCCGCCGTCGACAGACCTTGGACGAGATCCGCACGATCGCCGAGGCGCTGGGCAGCAGGGTGCTGGCCACCCGCCGGCTGGCCGGCGGGTTTTCCCACGAGACCTGCCTGGTCACCCTCGCCGACGGCCAGGTCGTGGTCCGGTTGGGCGGACCGGACCCGGCCGTCGAGGCGGCGGTGATGGCGACGGCCCGCCGGCACGTCCCGGTACCCGAGGTGCTGCTCGTCGTAGCTGCCGCCGGCGGGGAGCCGGCCGGCCGCCCCGCAATGGTGATCGAGTACGTCTCGGGCACCCCGCTGGAGCAGGTGCTCGGCGCCGACGGGTCGACCGGGCCACCGCTGGGCGACCTCGGCACCGAGGTGGGCCGGGTGGTCGCCAACATCGGCGCGGCGACATACGACCGGCCGGGGTTCTTCGCCGACGGGCAGCTCACGGTACGCGGCGAACGGCCGTGGTCGGTGCAGTTGCCCGAGGTCGCGGCGAGTTGCATGGACGCGGTTCAGGCGGATCGGCTCGACCGGGCCACCCGGGATGACTGGATGAAGCTCTGCGCGGCGCACGCCCCGGCACTGGCCCGGGTCGACCCGCACGCCCGGCTGGTGCACGCCGACATCAACCCGAAGAACATCCTGGTCGGCCGGGACGGCGACGCATGGCGGGTGGTGGCCGTACTGGACTGGGAGTTCAGCTACGCCGGCTGCCCGTACGGCGACGCCGCCAACATGCTGCGGTTCGCCGCCGACTATCCGGCGGAGTTCGTCGACGGTTTCCGGGCCGGCTTCGCGCAGCACCAGCCGGCCGACCTGCCGCTCGCCGACGACTGGGCCTACCTGGGCCGGGTGCTGGACATGTTCGCCCTCAGCGACCTGGTGACCCGCCCTTCCGGCAACCCCGTCGCCGATCAGGCCGCAGCCCGGATCCGGCGCTTGGTCACGGACGGGATACCGGGCTGACAGCCCCGACGGCGGTTCGGTGGCCGGGCTGAGCCGGGACAGCACCATCCGGATCTGGCCGGCGACCGGCGGGGCCGCCCGGGTGGTGCTCGCCTCCGCCGGCCAGGGCGCCGCCACCACCCGGCTCGGCTACACACCCGACGGGCGGCACCTGGCGATCCTCGGCGGTGGCGAGGAGCTGACCGGGATCCAGCTCTGGGCGGTCGGTGGGGCCACCGAGCCGGTGACCCTGCGTACCCTCGGCCCCGGGCCACTCGGCTTCGCGTTCGCCCCGGACGGCGAACGGGTGGCCACCGTACACTCCGACGGCTCGGTACGGATCTGGAGCTGCGACATCTGCGGTCCGGTCGAGAAGCTGCTCGACACGGCGGCCGCCCGGGCCGCCCGGCCGTTCACCCCGGACGAGCGGCGGACGTTCCTGCTCGACGGCGACCGTTCCGAGCAGGGCTGAGCAGCCGGGCCCGGCCACCCGGGAGCCCGGAACCCGCGGGATCGAGCCCGAAGCGCAACGTGCGCGCGCCGCTGATCGTTCCGCAGTCCGGCCGACCGGCTCCACGCTTCGTCGCTGACAGTTCGCCGGCAGGTCATGATGCCGTGACCTGGACGGTGGGGACCTGCACGACGGTGAGCGCATGCGGATCGCGATCGTCACGGAGTCCTTTCCGCCGGATGTCAACGGGGTGGCGAACTCGGTCGTACGGGTCGCCGAGCACCTGGTACGGCGCGGTCACCGGCCCCTGGTGATCGCACCGCAGCCGGCGGCCGGCGCCCGGGACGGTGCCGACGCGCTGCCCTACCCGGTGGTACGGCTGCCGTCGGTGCCCATGCCCGGCTACCCGCAGTTCCGCCTCGGCCTGCCCGGGCGGGAGCTGGCGGCGGCGTTGCGCGGGCACGACGCCGAGGTGGTGCACCTGGCCAGCCCGTTCGTGCTCGGCGCCCGGGGCGTCGCGGTGGCCCGCGCGATGGGGCTGCCCTCGGTGGCCGTCTACCAGACCGACGTCGCCGCGTACGCGCGGGCGTACCGGGTACGGCTGACCGAGGCGGCGGCGTGGCGCTGGCTGCGTCGGGTGCACAACGCGGCGAACCGCACCCTGGTCCCGTCCAGCGCCACCGCGAGCGCCCTGGACGAGCACGGCATCCAGCGGATCTGGCTGTGGCAGCGCGGCGTGGACAGCGAGCGGTTCCGGCCGGAACACCGCAGCGCCGCGCTGCGCCGCGCCCTCGCCCCCGGCGGCGAGGTACTGGTCGGCTACGTGGGCCGGCTGGCGGTGGAGAAGCGGGTGGACCTGCTGGCCGGGGCGAGCAGGCTGCCCGGGGTCCGGGTGGTGGTGGTCGGCGACGGGCCGGCCGGGCCGGCGCTGCGCCGCGCACTGCCGCAGGCGCTCTTCGTCGGCCCCCGGCACGGCCGGCAGCTCGCCCGGATCTACGCCAGCCTCGACGTCTTCGCGCACACCGGCCCGTACGAGACGTTCGGCCAGACGGTGCAGGAGGCGATGGCCAGCGGGCTGCCCGTGGTGGCCCCGGCCGCCGGTGGGCCGCTCGACCTGGTGCGGGACGGCCGGACCGGTCACCTGGTCCGGCCGGACGATCCGGACGCGTTCACCGCCGCGATCGCCGGGCTGGTCGCCGACCCGGACCGCCGGACGGAGTACGGCCGGGCAGGGCGGGCCGCGGTGCGCGGGCGTACCTGGGCGGCGATCGGTGACGAGCTGATCGGGCACTACACGGCGGTACTCGCCGAGGCGCCGGCGGTGGGCAGTCCCCGGCCGGGCCGGCTGTTCCGGCTGCGGCAGGCGGCCGCGTGACCGGGCCTCTCCATGGGGAAAGTGACCGGGCCTGTCCATGGGGAAACCGGTGACCTCCGGGCAGGGCGGCGAACAGATCGATCTCTTCGGTGCGGAACTTCGGGCCGCCGACGGACAGAGCAGGGAGACGGCGTGCGGATCGTGCGGCTGGCCAACTTCATCACCGAGAGTTCGGGCGGGCTGCGTACCGCGCTGCGCCAGCTCGGCGCCGGGTACGCCGCCGCCGGGCACGAACCGGTGCTGGTGATGCCCGGCCGACGCGACACCGACGAGCAGACCGAACAGGGCCGGGTGATCACGCTGGCCAGTCCGTCCGTACCCGGGATGGGCGGCTACCGGGTGATCGTCGACCGGGTACGGCTGGCCCGGCTGCTGCGCGAGCTGCGCCCGGGCCGGCTGGAGATCTCCGACCGTACGACGTTGCGCTGGACCGGCGCCTGGGCCCGCCGGCACGGCGTACGCAGCATGATGGTGTCGCACGAGAGCCTCGACGGGCTGCTCCGGCTGCTCCCCGGTGGCCAGCTCCGCCGGGTGGCCGACCGGCTCAACCTGCGTACCGTCGCCGGGCACGACCAGATCGTCTGCACCACCTCGTGGGCGGCGGCGGAGTTCCGGCGGATCGGCGCCGGCAACCTCCGTCAGGTACCGCTCGGCGTCGACCTCGAGCACTTCCGGCCGGACCGGTACGACCCCCGGCTGCGCGCCGGCTACGCCGAGCCGGACGAGCTGCTCCTGTTGCACTGCGGCCGGCTGTCGCCGGAGAAGCGCCCCGAGCGGTCCCTCGCCGCGCTGGCCGGGTTGCGGGACCGGGGCGTACCCGCGGTGCTGGTGGTGGTCGGTGACGGGCCGCGCCGGGAGCGGCTGCGTGCGACCGCCGCCCGGGACGACCTGCCGGTCCGGTTCCTGCGCTACGTCGCCGACCGCGACCTGCTGGCCCGGCTGCTCGCCACCGCCGACGTGGTGCTGGCGCCGGGGCCGGTGGAGACGTTCGGCCTGGCCGCCCTGGAGGCGCTGGCCAGCGGTACCCCGGTGGTGGCGAGCGCGGAGAGCGCGCTGCCGGAGGTGCTCGGCCCGGCCGGGCTGGCCGCGCCGGGCGAGGGACCGGGCTACGCCGACGCCGTACTGGAGCTGGCTGGCCGGCCGGGCCCGGAACGCCGGGCGGCGGCGCGCCGGCAGGCCGAGCGCTTTCCGTGGTCGGCGGCGGTGGCGGGCTTCCTGGCCGCACACGACCTTCCGGTACGCGTCCCGCCGGCCGAGGTGGCGCCGGTACGCGTCCCGCCGGCCGAGGTGCCGGCTACCAGCGGCGGCCGGTGAGCCGCTCGTACACCTCGACGTAGCGGGCCCGGGCGGCCTCGACGACCTCCGGCGGCATCTCGGGGGCCGGTCCGGTCTTGTCCCAGCCGGTGCCGACCGCCCAGTCCCGGACGAACTGCTTGCTCAGGGAGAGCTGGTCGCGGCCGGGCTGGTAGGAGGCGGCCGGCCAGAACCGGGACGAGTCGGAGGTCAGCACCTCGTCGCCGAGCACCATGGTGCCGTCCGGCGCCCAGCCGAGTTCCAGTTTGGTGTCGGCGACCAGGATGCCCCGGTCGGCGGCGAGCTCGGCGCCGCGCCGGTAGACGGCAAGGGTGACCTCGCGGAGCCGCTCGGCGGTCTCGGCGCCGACCTTGGCCACCACGTCGGCGAAGGTGATCGCCTCGTCGTGCTCGCCCTGCGGTGCCTTGGTGGTCGGGGTGAAGATCGGCTCGGGCAGGATCGACGCCTCCACCAGCCCGGGCGGCAGCGGTACGCCGCAGACGGCGCCGGTCTTGTCGTATTCCGTGATGCCGGAACCGGTCAGGTAGCCCCGTGCGATGCACTCGACCGGGATCATCTCCAGCCGGCGGACCCGGATCGCCCGCCCCGCCCACTCGGCCGGCACGTCGGTGGCCGAGATGACGTGGTTGGGCACCAGGTCGGCGAGCTGCTCGAACCACCAGAGCGACAGCGCGGTGAGCAGTTTGCCCTTGTCCGGGATCGGGGTCGGCAGCGCCACGTCGTAGACCGACACCCGGTCGGAGGCGACCAGGATCAGGTCGTCGCCGTCGGCGTAGACGTCCCTGACCTTGCCCGAATGCAGCAGTTCCACGTGCCCAAGTACATCACGGTCGCCGGGCCGGACCCGGTGCGGCCCGAGGTCGGCCGGGTCGCCGGCCCGACCCCGACACCCGGGCCGTTCCGGGCGGCGGTTGGGACGATCCTGCCCGTACGGGCGTTGACACCCGCCGAGGTCGGCTGTGTAAATGATCCGGTTGCCGTCACAGCTGACCCGGTGTCGTCAGGAGTTGTCGTGCCTCTTCCCCTCCCCTCCCCCGTGGTCCAGAGACCGCCGGCCGGCCGACTTGGCCGGCGTCTGGGTGCCGCACTGCTCGTCGTCGTCACCGCGCTCTCCGGTTGCACCGCCGAGAACGCCGCGCCACGGGACGACAAGGTCGAACTCTCCGTCTTCTGGTGGGGCGGCGACCGCCGGGCCGAGCTGACCAAGCAGGCGCTGGCGGTCTACACCGAGCGCTATCCGGACGTCACGTTCAAGTTCACCTACCAGGGCAACGCCGGCTACTTCGACCGGCTCTCCACCGAGGCCGCCGCCGGGAACGCCCCGGACATCTTCCAGATCGACGACAACTACCTCACCGAGTACGCGCAGCGGGAGATTCTGCTGGACCTGACCGACTATGTCCGGGCCGACGTGCTGGACCTGCGGAAGCTGCCCGCCGGTCTCGCCCAGTCCAGCCAGGTGACCGGCCGTACGGTCGCCGCCGCGGCGGCGGAGAACACCCCCGGCCTGATCTACAACAAGAGCCTGCTCGACCGGTACGACCTGCCGGAGCCGCAGATCGGGATGTCCTACCAGGACTATCTGGAGTGGGCTGAGCGGATCACCGAGCGCACCGACGGCGAGGTCTACGGCACCATGGACCCGTCCGCGGACTACAAGGCGCTCTGGGTCTGGCTGCGCTCCCAGGACAAGGAGCTGTACCGGGGTCGGCAGGTGGGCTTCACCGAGAGCGACCTGGCTCGCTGGTTCGAGCTGTGGGCCGATGCGCGGAAGCGCGGGGCGGCCCCGCCGGCACAGGTGATCCAGCCGGCGAACAGCGGTGACGTGACCAAGCAACTGGTGGCCAGCGGCCAGGCGGCGACCTCGTTCGTCTGGTCCAACCAGCTCCCGGAGTTGCAGAAGCTCACCAGGGACCGGCTCAAGGTGGTCAGCTATCCCGGCAAGCCGGCCGCGCAGTGGGCCCGGGCCTCGCTCTACTGGGCCGCCTTCCGGGGTACCCGCCATCCGGAGACCGTCGTGCACGTCATCGACTTCCTGGTCAACGACGCCGTGGCCGGCGAGATCCTCGGCACCGAGCGGGGCCTGAGCGCCAACCTGGACGTACGGCGGACCGTGGAGGCCTCGCTGACCGACGAGAGCATGAAGCAGTCGGTCGCCTTCGAGACCACCATGACGGAGAAGTTCGGACCGGCCCCGGTGCCGCCGCCGAAGGGGCACGCCACGGTCAAGCAACTGCTGATCCAGGCGGCCGAGAACGTCCAGTTCGGCAGGGCTTCCCCGCGTACCGCCGCGGCGTCCTTCGTCAGCCAGGCGAACGCCGCGCTGACCAGCTGAGCCGCCGAAGGGACCCGCCCGCCGTTCTCCCCGCGGCGGAGGGGCCCCTTCCGGACACCGGCGAGGCCCGCCCGGCGAGCGACGAGCAGCCGGTGCGCCGGGCCGGGGTCACCCGACGCGGCTGCTCAGCGCTTCCCTCCCGACCTGCGGTTGCGCATCACGAGGACCAGTACGGCGACGATCACGCCGACCACGATCAGGCAGCAGACCAGCCCCCAGATCCCGAAGCTGCCCCGGGCCCGGCGTCCCCGTGCCGCCTCCACCACCATCTCGCCGGGCCCGCTCGACGCCCAGGCCACAGCCGGTACGAACACTGTCAACGCCGCCGTACCGAGCACTGCGGTCAGGCGGACCCACCAGTTCCGGAAAATCTCCATGGCTACATCCTCGGGGCTACTCGCAAGTCCCGCCGGCAACCCGGCCGATCACCGGACCTGAACCTCGGACGGTGCCGGTGCAGCGAGCCGGGTCGATGCGGTGACCTGCTGTGCGCCGATCGTGCTGAGCTCGCTACCGGCGATCTTCGACGGGGTCCGGCAACCGGCCGGCTCGCCGGGTGGGAGGGGTCAGCGCCGGCGGCCGTACATGACGAGCGCGACGAGCAGGCAGCCGAACGCCGTGGAGCTGAGTACGACGCGGACCAGGTTCCACGCCCGCCACCTCGCCTCGCCGAAGTCCCGGCGTACCTGGGCGAGGTCGGCGATCCGGTCCGGGTCACCGGCCCCCTTGATCGCGTCGTTCAACGGTACGTTCACCGCCAGCGTGATCACGACCACCACCAGGTAGAGCAGGAACGCGACGGCGATCCACGGCAGCCCGCCGTGCCCGTCCGCCCGCAGGTGCAGGGCGGCGGAGACACCGGTGAGGACCAGCGCCCCGAAGAAGCAGGACATGAACCACGGGTTGATGATCGCCCGATCGACGGCCTGGAACGCACCCACGAACGTACGGTCGTCGGTGCGGCCCAGCCCGGGCATGATCGTGTGTGCGTACAGCACGAAGACCCCGGCCACCAGCCCGGTGGTCATCGCGGCGGCTCCCAGCACCAGTCCGGTCAACATTCGCCCGCCTCCTGTCGGTTCCGCCGGCATCCCCGGCAGTGGTCCCGGCACCGCACTCTCCCCGTCCGGTCAGACGTGTGGGAAGAGCAGAACACACCACCCTTTCAACCCACGGTCATCGCCCGGCCAACCGGCTCGACCGGCGTACGAGATGTCCGGCCGGGCCGGCATCGGGTCGGCGCAGGTCGTCATGCTGCCGCTCGGCGTCCCGGAGCAGCTCGGTGTGATCCTCGGTGGTTGACTGGGACGCGAAGCCCGCTCGCTCGACACCACCGACCTCCGGCTGGATCCCATTCCTACCATGGCGGGCACACCGCAGCCCCGGACGAGCTGGCGAGCGGCCCTGGGGACAGAGACGGAACGGCCCTCCAGATGATCTCTGGAGGGCCGGCGAAGACGCCCGATCCGAGCAGGGCGGCTCAGTGGGCAGTTACCGGGAGTGCCTCGGTCTCGACGGGCGTGACATGACGGCGGCGGGTCGGCACCATGACCGTCGGGTGGCCGATGCTCCAGGCCGCGCCCGCGCAGACGAACTCCTTGATCCGGGCAGCCGGCCGGCCCGTGATGGCGGACGGCTTGGCCTGGTCGTCGGGGGTCACGAACTGGATGATGCCGTCGCGGCGGCCGAGGCTGATGCACTGCAGGAAGTAGCCGATCGTCTTCTCCGGAACCTGGCGACCGGTCAGGCGCGCGGCGATGGCGTCGGCGGCCTGCCAGGCCATCGGGATCCCCGAGGCACAGGACATCCGCAGCGGCTTGCCGCCCGCTCCCTGCGCGATCCCGGCGTCGCCGACGGCGTACACGTCGGGGTGCGAGACCGAGCGCATGGTGCCGTCGACGACGATCTGCCCGGTGGCGGCGACCTCCAGGGTGGTGGCGGCGGCGATCGGGTGCGTGCTGAAGCCCGCTGTCCAGACGGTCACCTGGGCCGGGATCCGCCCGGCGGCCCCGGTGAGTACGCCGGTCTCGTCGACGTGCGTGATGTCGGTCTCCTCGTGGACGGTGATGCCGAGCCGGTCGAAAACCGTGCGCAGGTGCCGCCGGGCCTTGTCACTCAGCCAGTCACCGACGCCACCGCGGGCGGCGATCGCGACGTCGAGATCCGGCCTGCTCTCGGCGATCTCGGTGGCCGCCTCGATGCCGGTGAGGCCACCGCCGACCACCAGCACGGTGCCGCCCGCGGCGACGTCGTGCAGCCGCTCGCGCAGCCGCAGGGCACCCTGTTCGCCGGAGACGTGGTAGGCGTGCTCGGCGACTCCGGGAACACCGTGGTCGGCGGCGGTACTGCCGAGGGCGTAAACCAGGGTGTCGTACCCGATCTCGTCGGCGCCGTGCTGGTCGACGATATCGACGGTCTTGCGGTCGACATCGACGGCGGTGACCCGCGCCGGTCGTACCGCGACACCCGTACCCGCGTAGACGTCACGCAACGGCCGGCGCCGCAGGTCCTGCCCGGCCGCGAGCTGGTGCATCCGGATCCGCTCGACGAACTCCGGGTCGGCGTTGATCAGGGTGATCTCGGTGTCGTCGGAGTGCAGCCGCCGGGCGAGACGCCCGGCGGTGTGGGCTCCGGCATATCCGGCCCCGAGGACGACGATGCGGTGCTTCATGTTCCGCCTCCTGTCTGGTGTGGCCTGCTCGCTTCCTGAACCGGACAGCGACGCGATCCCTGACAGGAGTTGCTTGTAACCTGAGTCACCAAGCGTCGAGGAGCGGCTCCCCGCGCTCGGCTACCGCCCACTGGCGAGTGACGCGCTCCAGCTTGTCCGGGTTGGCCTGGACGTGGATGGCAGCCACGCCGTCGGGGGTCACGTCCAGCGACAGGACGCCGACGACCCGGTCGCCGGCCACGGCCAGCAGCGCCGGGCCGCCGTTGACGACGGCGACGTACACGGCGACGCGGCCGCCAAGGACGCTCCGGAAGACGGCCCGCTGGGCATCGGTCGGCGTGAACACGGTCCGTAGGAATCGAGCGATAGCGAGCGCGCCGACAATCGGGGTGGTCCGGGCCGGGGTCCGGCCGCCGCCGTCGGCCACGGTCGTCGCGTCGTCGGTCAGCAGCCTGACCAGCGGCTCGGTGTCGCCGCTGCGGGCGGCGGCGAGAAACTCCTCGGCGATCTTCCCTGCGGCGGCGGCATCGATCTCCATGCGCGTCCGGTCGGTGCCGAGGTGTTGCTTGGCCCGCCGGTAGATCTGCTGGCAGTTCGGCTCGGTGATGTCGAGGATCTGGGCGATCTCGCCGTGCGAGTAGCCGAATGCCTCGCGCAGCACGTACACCGCGCGCTCGTTGGCCGACAGCCGCTCCATCAGGGTGAGCACCGCGATCGAGACCAGCTCACGCTGCTCGGCGGTCTCGGCCGGACCGAGCATCCGATCCCCGGCGAGAACGGGCTCCGGTAGCCACTGCCCGACATACGTCTCGCGCCTGGCCCGCGCCGACGTGAGCTGGTTGAGGCACACGTTGGTGAGTACCTTCGTCAGCCACGCCTCGGGCGTTTCGATGTGTTCCCGGTCGGCCGCCTGCCAACGCAGAAAGGTGTCCTGGACCGCGTCCTCGGCGTCTGCCGCCGAGCCCAGCAGGCGGTAGGCGATCGCCTCCAGGCGGCCCCTGGAGCGCTCGAACAGATCAACCTCACGCGAGCTGAGCGTCATCGCCCAACAGTTAAGCACGCCGGCAAGCCGCGTCAACGCGAACGCGCCTCCTCCGCTGATTCGCAGTGCCTGCCGTCCGCTCCGATCGGGCGCCTGCCGGTGCGGAGACCCGGCCCGATCCCACGGTCAGCCACACCAGCGTCGGCGACGTTTCTGGTTGCACCCGTACGCGAAACGGCCCCCCGGATAATCTCCGAGGGGCCGTTTCCCTGGTAGCGGGGACAGGATTTGAACCTGCGGCCTCTGGGTTATGAGCCCAGCGAGCTACCGAGCTGCTCCACCCCGCGTCGCCGGATGAACCCTAGCCCAACTGGGGCCGAAGTCCAACTTGAAAAACCCGCGGTCGGCGCCGCCCTCGCAGGTGTCGCAATCCCAGAGGTGTCGCAATCCCCGAAGGTGTCGCAATCCCCGGAGCGCCGCGCGTCGGAGAGGGCAAGAAACATTCGGAAAAGCAAGAACCCGGCCCATAGTTGAGGACCGGGTTCTAACTGATGGTTCTGTGGTAGCGGGGACAGGATTTGAACCTGCGACCTCTGGGTTATGAGCCCAGCGAGCTACCGAGCTGCTCCACCCCGCGTCGGCTCGTTAACACTAGCGCACACCGCCCACGCCCCGCAAAACAGGGGGCGAACTACCCGGCGGCGACCATACCGCCGCCGCCGGGAAGCCCCGTACGACCTGGTCAGCCGCTCGGAGACGCCGGTGGCGGGCTGGGTGTACCGCCGCTCGCCGCCGGGGCCGGAGACCCGCCCGGTGCCGGGTTGCCGGAAGCCGCCCGCTGGGCGGCCTGGAACTCGGTCATCGCGTCGTCGAGCGCCTTCAGCGCGCGGCCGTACCGCTCGAAGTCACCGGCGGTCTGCGCCGCCTTGACCTCGACGATCGCGGCCTGCACCTTGCTGGCGGCAGCGGCCAGCTCCGGAGTGAGCTGCGGGTTGGTGTCCGCCGGTGGTGCCGTCGGGGTCGGCGTCGGGTTGGCGCCGCCGTCGGTCGGCGGCGGTGGCGTCGTCGGTGTGGTCGGGGCGGCCTTCTTGCCCTGCTCGACGAGTTGTTTGATGCCCTCTTCGAGGCTGTTCGCCAACACGACGTACTGACCGCCGTCGCCGTACGAGATCAGCACCCGTTGCAGCAGCGGATAGGCGTTCGTCTGGTTGCTCTTCACATAGACCGGCTCGACATAGAGCATGCCGTCGCCGAAGGGCAGCGAGAGCAGGTTGCCGTACTGCACCTGGGCCTGGTTCGAGGAGAGCAGGTTGAGTTCCTGCCGGATGTTGGCGTTGTTGGTCATCTTCTGGTGCACCTGGACCGGCCCGGAGACCGCCGTCTGGTCGGGCAGTTCCAGCACCTCCAGCCGGGGCTGGCCGTTCAGGTACGACCCGCTGATCAGCGCGGCGAGGTTCTGCCGGCCGGCCGGGGTGACCGCCGAGGTGAGCTGGAAGCGCGGCGCCTCCTGCCCCGGCAACTGGGTGTAGAGGTAGTACGGCGGCTGCTTCTCGCCGGAGTCCGGCGCGTCCGGCGCGTTCGGCACCTCCCAGAAGTCCTGCCCGGAGAAGAACTCGGACGGGTCTGTGACGTGGAACTTCGCCAGCAGGTTGCGCTGCACCTTGAACAGGTCGGCCGGGTAGCGGAAGTGTGCCGCCAGGTCGGCCGGGATCGCCGACTTCGGCTTCACCAGGTCGCCGCCGAACGCCTTGTTCCAGGCCTTCAGCACCGGGTCGGTCTCGTCGTACTGGTAGAGGTTCACCGTGCCGTCGTACGCGTCGACGGTCGCCTTCACCGAGTTCCGGATGTAGTTGACGTCCTCCCGGGCGAGTTCGAAGGTGCCCAGCCCGGTCAGCTCGTCGGCGGTCTCCTGCTGGAGGTTCACCTGCTCGGCGTACGGGTAGGTGGCCGCCGTGGTGTAGCCGTCGACGATCCACTGGATCCGCCCGCCGACCACCGCCGGATAGGGGTCGCCGTCCAGGGTGAGGAACGGTGCGACCTTCTCCACCCGCTCCCGGGGGTTACGCACGTAGAGCAGCTTGGAGTTGTCGTTGATCGCGCCGGAGAGCACGAAGTTCGGCTCCTGCTCCTTGATCGCGTAGAGCAGCCGGCGTCCGAACGAGCCGATCTCGACCCCGCCCGAGCCGGTGTACGTGTAGTACTGCTCGCCGCCGTCCCGGCCGGTCGGCCGGTCGAACTCGACCGGGTTGTTCCCCTCGGTCTGCCCGACGATCGCGTAGTCGCTGCCGTCCATCTGCTCGCCGTAGTAGATCCGCGGCTGGGTGGCCGGGATCGTCTCGGTCGACGAGGAGCACGCCTCCTCGGCGCGCTCACCGAGGAAACCGGAGACGAAGTACGGCTGGCCGCCGCAGACCACCTGGTTGGCGGGTGCACCGACCAGGCCGTAGCCGTGGGTGAAGACGGTGTGCCGGTTGATCCAGTTGCTCTGCTGGTCGGTCAGCTCCAGGTAGTTGATCTCCCGCATCCCGACGACGTAGTCCTGGGTCTCGCCGTTGACCTGGTAACGGTCGATGTCGAGCTTCGGGCCGAAGTCGTAGAAGCCGCGCACCTGCTGAAGCTGGGTGTAGGTCTCGGAGACCAGTTGCGGGTCCAGCAGCCGGATGTTCGGCACCACCGAGGTGTCGGTGGCCAGCGTCTCCGGCGGCTTCAGGTTCGCCGCGTTGTACGGCGCCATGACCGTGGTGGCGAGCCCGAACGAGTCCCGGGTGGCCGTGATGCTGCGCTCGATGTACGCGGCTTCCTTGTCCTTGACGCTCGGCTTGACCTCGAAGGTCTGCACCGCCCACGGGTAGATGCCGCCGATCGCCACCGCCGAGATGCCGAGCAGGGCGAGCGAGATGCCGGGCCAGACCAGGTTCCGGATGAAGGCGTTGGAGAAGAGGATGATCGCCAGCGCGACCACCACCGAGATGTACGCCAGGATCTCCTTGGCCGGCAGCAGCGCGTTGATGTCGGCGTAGCCGGCGCCGTAGAGGTTGACGCCCTCGTTGAACTCCAGCAGCATCGCCCGCCGGTCGAGCACGTACGCCAGCGCCTTGAGTAGGACGAAGACCGCGACCAGCGTGGTCAGGTGGGCCCGGGCGGCGCTGGTCATCCGGTCGCCGACGCCCTGCAGCCGGACCCCGCCGAAGATGTAGTGCATCGCCAGCGAGCCGATCATGGCCAGCACCACGGCGGTGAAGCCGACGCCGAGCAGATAGCGCAGGAACGGGAACTGGAAGACGTAGAACCCGATATCGATCTTGAATTCCGGGTCCTCGATGCCGAAGCTCTGCGAGTTGCGGAACAGCATCCACTGACCCCAGCGGGTCTGCGCGGAGAGACCGGCGAAGAGTCCGACGATCACCCCGATCGCGACCAGCCAGGTGCCGATCCGGGGCGCCAGCACCGAGCGGTAGCGTTCCAGCGTCACCTGCTCCGGCGAATTCGGCCGGAGCACCGGCCGCAGCCGGTAGGCCAGCCACATGTTGCCGCCGACCAGCAGCGCCATGGCCAGACCGATCACGACGAAGAGCAGGATCCGGGTGACCAGCACTCCGCTGAAGACCCGGGTGTACTGCACCTCGTCGAACCAGAGCCAGTCGGTCCACGCCTGCACGCCCCAGCCCAGCAGGGTGAGGAGCAGGAACACCCCGAGGAGTACGCCGACTGTGACGCGACCTCGTCGACTCATTCTTGGTAGGGGGCTGCTACGCATGACCACTGTTGGCTCCGCACCTTCGGCAATGACCGGCTCTGATCAGAGCACCTAGACTACGGGGTATTCCTGAGTCCGATCGGTCCCCCGTCGGGGCAGTCGAAAACGACCGGTCAACCGGGCGGGACACGCGGCCACCGGAGCGCAGTCACATCGGCGCCGGACAGTAGCCTGACACTGACGATGCGTGACAATTCAGCACTTCGGCGGCTCGCCTCCGGCGCTGATCGTCTCCAGTGCGCTCAGCGCCTCGTCGAGGGTCCCGACCCGGGCCATCGGCAGCCCCGACTGGGCGTTGCGGACGGCCTCCTCGCAGTTGCCGGCCGGTACGAGGAAATACTTCGCACCCGCGTTCTTCGCGCCGACCAGTTTCTGCGGGATACCGCCGATCGGGCCGACCTCACCCAGGTCGTTGATGGTGCCGGTGCCAGCGATGATCTTTCCGCCGGTCAGGTCCTCCTCGGTCCGGATCTTGTCGATGATGCCGAGCGCGAACATCAGCCCGGCACTCGGCCCGCCGATGTCGCCGAGGTCGATCTTCAACTCGAACGGGTGCGGCTGCCGCTGCTCGATCTCCACGCCGATCCGCGGCGGGTTGTTGTCGGTGGCGGCACTGACGATGGTCGCGGTGGCCGGCTTGCCGTCCCGGGTGTAGCCGATCCTCAACGACGAGCCGGCCGGGCGGGCCCGGATCAGGTCGGTGAGGCTGCTCGCCACCACCACCGGCTTGTCGTCGACCGAGGTGATCACGTCACCCACCTTGAGGATCCCCTCCGACGGGGCACCCGCGGTGACGGCCTTGACCACGACCTCCACCGGATAGCCGAGTTCGCGCAGCGCCGCGGTCTCGGCACTGGTCTGCGAGGCGGCGAAGTCCTCCGCATTGCGCTCCTCCACCTGCTGCTGGGTCTGCCCCGGCGGGTAGATCAACTCGTACGGCACCACGGCCTCGTCCGAGGAGAACCAGCCAGCGATCGCGGAGAGCAGCTTGACGTCGGGCTGCACGCCGACCGTGGTCAGCCGGAGTTGTCCGGCCGACGCCGAGGTCTCCCGGCCGGAAACCTGGATCACCTCTTTGTCGTTCTGCCGGCCCAGCGTGTCCACCGTCGGCCCCGGACCGAGCACGACGTACGGGATCGGGGCGGCGAGCACGCCGACACTGAGCAGGGCGGTGATCACCGCGCCGAGCAGAACCGTGACACCGCGACGTCTCATGGCCGCCAAGCGTACCCAGAAGGCACCCCCGGGCCGGTCAGTGAACCCCGAGGTTCGCCCTCGGCGTGACACCTGGGCGGGCGGCGCACCCCCCGGCGCGCGTACCGTGGACGGGTGCCTGATATTCCGTTCGGCTTCGCCCTGCCGGGTGGCCAGCCGCCCGACCCCAACGACCCGCAGCAGATGCAGCAGTTCATGGCGCAGCTGCAGCAGTTGCTCGCCGCGCCGGGCAGCGGCCCGGTCAACTGGGACCTGGCCCGCCAGGTCGCGGCCAGCCAGCTCTCCTCGGCCGGCGACCCGGCCGTGACGCCGTACGAGCGCAACGCCGTCGAGGAGGCGCTCCGGCTCGCCGACCTGTGGCTCGATCCGACCTCGGCACACCCCTCCGGGATCCGCAGCTCGGTCGCGTGGAACCGGAATGAGTGGATCTACAAGACGCTGGACGTCTGGAAGAAGCTCTGCGACCCGGTGGCCGGGCGGATGGTGGCCGCGATGGGCGACCTGGTGCCGCCGGAGGCCCGGTCGCAGCTCGGCCCGATGCAGTCGATGCTGACCACGCTGGGCGGGGCGCTCTTCGGCGGCCAGCTCGGGCAGGCACTCGGCTCGCTCGCCGCCGAGGTGCTCTCGGCCGGCGACATCGGCCTGCCGCTCGGCCCGGCCGGAACGGCCGCGCTGCTGCCGGCCAACATCCGGGCGTACGGCGAGGGCCTCGAACTCCCCGAGGACGAGGTACGCCTCTACGTCGCCCTGCGCGAGGCCGCCCACCAGCGGCTCTTCCAGCACGTACCGTGGCTGCGCGGCCACGTCCTGACCACCGTCGAGATGTACGCCACCGGCATCACGGTGAACCGGGAGGCGATCGAGGAGGCGATGGGCCGGCTCGACCCGATGAACCCGGAGTCGGTGCAGGCGCTCTCCGTGGAGGGCATCTTCACCCCGGAGGACACTCCGGCGCAGAAGGCCTCGCTGGCCCGGCTGGAAACCACGCTCGCCCTGGTCGAGGGCTGGGTGTGCCACGTCGTCGACACCGCCGCCGCCGAGCGGCTGCCGAACGTGAACCGGCTCGCCGAGGCGTTCCGTCGGCGCCGGGCCGCCGGTGGCCCGGCCGAGCAGACCTTCGCCGCGCTGGTCGGGTTGGAGCTACGACCCCGCCGGCTGCGCGAGGCCGCCGCGCTCTGGGCGGCGCTCAGCGAGCACCGGGGCATCGCCGGCCGGGACGCGCTCTGGGGGCACCCGGACCTGCTCCCCGCCGAGGAGGACTTCGCCGACCCGGACGCCTTCGCCCGGTCCCAACTCGACCTCGGCGACCTGGACGACTTCGACTTCGGCACGCCGGAATCCGAGGGCGACTCCGGTGACTCCGATCCGGGCTCGGAACGGCGCGACCCGGAGTGACCGACGCCCCCGGGCGTGCGGAGTGGCTGGCCGACGCGCCCTCGGGACGTGAGGAGTGGCTGACCCACCCCACCCTCAGGACGTGAGGAGTGGCTGACCCACGCCTTCCGGGGTGCGGTCAGCCGCCGAGCAGCACCCGGGTGGTGTCCCAGCCCTCAACCGCAGGATCGAGGGTCCCGAGGTCGGCCGCGGTGCGGAGCCGGCGCCAGCCCGGGGCCACCGCCACCTCGGCCGGTCGCGGCGCGGCGGCGCGCACCTGCTCGACCTCGGCGGTGTCCAGGTCCAGCTCCGGCAGCCAGTCCGGCGCGGGTAGCCGGGCCGCCAGGCCGAGCAGCCCGGGCCCGGGATTCGTCGCCGGGGCGACCGCGACGGGACGGCTGGTCAGCGGGCGGAGCAGCTTGCCGAGGATCAGGCCGGGCACGTCGGGCGCGTCGGCGACCAGCACGGCGGCCTGGTCGTAGCCGTCCCGGGCCGCCGCCCCCAGCGCGGCACCGACCCGGTTGGCCGGCAGGTCGTACACCGGCATGCCGGGCCAGGCGACGGCCTCGGCCAGCGGGCGGTCGGGCGCGGTGGCGGCGATCGCCGGCTCCACCTCGGCCAGGGTGGCGACCAGGTCGACCACGTCCTCGGCGAGTGCGGCCCGCCAGCGGGCCGGATCGGTCCCGGGCGGCGCCCAGGCGACGGGGCCGAGCATCACCACGATCAGACGGCGGGTCACCCGCCGACCTTACCGATCTGCCGGCCCGGCGTCCCCGCGCGGCCGCACCGCCCGTCCGGGCCGGTGCAGTCGCACCGGTACGGGCTCAGTCCGGCAGGACGATCCCGGCGGTCGCCGCGACGCCCTCCAGGTAGCCCCGGGCCCGTTCCGTCTTCGGATAGCGCCCGACCAGTTCCCAGAACCGCGCGTTGTGACTTGGCACGACGAGGTGGGCCAGCTCGTGCAGCAACACGTAGTCGATCACCCAGTCCGGCATCTCCTGGATCCGGTGCGAGATCCGGATCGTCCGGTCGGCCGGGGTGCAGGAGCCCCACCGGCCGTTCTGGTTCGTCACCCACCGGACGCTGGCCGGTACCGCCATCCGGCCGTGCTCGCTCAGGTAGCGGTCGATCAGCCGGCGGGACCGGAGCAGCAACTCCTCGTCGGAACGTCCGAGCCGCTCCTCCCGGGCCGCGAGCCGGGCGAGCATCCGGTCCACCCACTCGGTCTCCTCGGCGCGGGAGAACTGGTCGGGGATCAGTACCACGACCCGCTCGCCGTCCCGGTACGCGGACACCGTCCGGCGCCGACGCTGACTGCGCCGTACCTCGACGACCGGCTTCCGCAACCCCGCCATTAGCGGCCCGCGCAGCCCCGGGTTTCGTTCACGATGGAAAACTAATGCGTACTGGCCAGGTCACCGCAAGAGTCAACCCGCAGATAGCCGCCGGAAAAATACCGGTTAGCGGTGGCCCGTCCGGAAAAAATTCATTGCGGTGATCGTCTGCATACCCATGATCAGCCGGTTCCGGGCTCTGCGGAGGCGTACGGTCGAGCGCCGGAGGCAACGGTAAACGATCATCCCCCGGTCCCGCCAGGCACCCCCCGATCAGCGATCTGACGCGGTTCATCCGGCGTGTCCCTGCGAAACTGACTTATCCGACCTATTCCGGCATGCACACTCTGGGCGTCGGCTTCCTCACAGTGTCGACAGATCGCTGACATGGAACTGCCCAGAACTGGGTAGGGTCCGCGGACCGGCGGTCACATCGGTGACCGCGGAGAAACCCCAGCGCTGGCGCCTACGTGGCCGCCCGCCGCCGGGCGCACGTCAGGCTCGCGAGAGCCGGCGGATGAGACGAGGAGGGCACCGTGGCCGAGAAGGCCCAGACCTACAACGGGTACTGCGTGAAGTGCAAGGAGAAGCGTGACTTCGAGGGCAACGTCGAGGTTTCCAAGACGGGCATGAACATGGCCAAGGGCAAGTGCCCGGTCTGTGGCACGACCGTCAACCGGATCCTCGGCAAGGCCAAGGTCTGATCATCGAGAAGTACGCGGAACTGCGGGAAGGGGTGGCCTGGCGCCACCCCTTCCCGCTTTCACTGTCGCGCTGCGGACACCCGCTGTGATGTCCGCGCGGCGACAAAAGTTACCCATGGGTTGTGGATAACACTTCAGATCCTGTGGATAGGGCAGTGCACAGCGTCCACCCGCTGTGGACAACCGCCACCTTCCCGCACCCGGACGGTGACAGCGTGTTGCCCCATGACCAGAACCGTGCTGCCCCGCCCCACCCTGCTGCCCGGCCTCGCCCGACTCTGGCGTGACCGGCACACCCTGCAACTCGGCCTCGACCCTCGTCGCGCGGTCCTGCTCGAGGTCGCCAATCCGGCCGCCGCCCGGCTGCTCGACCTGCTCGACGGCAGCCGCAGCGAGCGGGCCGTCCTGGACCACGCCGTCACGATCAATGTGTCCCGCGACGACGCCCGTACCCTGATCGACACCCTGCGCGCCGCCGGCCTGGTGGTCGCCGCACACACCCTGCTCCCCACCGACCTGCCCGAGCCGGCCCGGCAGCGACTCTCCGCCGAGGCGGCGGCGCTCGCCCTGCACGGCCGGGACTCGCCCGGCACCCCCGCCCAACTGCTCCGGCGGCGGGCCGCGGCCCGGATCGTGGTGACCGGTCAGGGCCGGCTCGCCGCCCCGGTGGCGGTGACCCTGGCCCAGGCCGGCATCGGACAGGTGCACCCGGACCTGCGGGGCCGGGTCCGGCCGGCGGACACCACCGGCAGCGGACTGCTGGCCACCGACGTACGCCGGCCGAGCGCCGCCGCCGTCGCGGACGCGATCGCCCGGGTCGCACCCGGCACCGCGACCCGACCCGTCCGGCGCGGTCGTGCCGACCTGGTGGTCCAGGTCGGGGCGGATCGCCCCGCCGGACTGCTCGCCGCCGGCTACGCCCAGCACCGGCAGGCGCACCTGCTGCTGACCATGCGCGACGGCGTCCCGGTCGTCGGCCCACTGGTCCGGGCCGCCGGATCACCCTGCCTGAACTGCGTCGACCTGCACCGGCAGGACCGCGACCCGGGCTGGCCCGGCCTCGCCGCCCAGTTGGCCGGCGGTGACGGCCAAGAGCCCTGCCTGACCGCGACCCTGGTCACGGCGGCCGGTTACGCGGTCGGCGAAGTGCTCACCTTCCTCGACGGCGGTACCCCGGAGACGGTCGGCGGGGCGGTCGAGGTGACCGGTGCCGGTCGGCTGCGCCGCCGCACCTGGCCACCGCACCCGGCATGTGGCTGCACCGTGCGACGGCGCGGAACGCCGCCCCGCCGCGCCCCACGTGCTCCGGAAACCCCACCCGGGTCCCCGGACCCGGATCCCGGCTGACCCCTTACCCACCCGAACCACGCGGCGTGACGCGCCGTCGCGGAGACCGGCGGCTCCGGCACCAGCGGAACCGGGACCAGCGGAACCGCCCAGCCGGGCGGAACTGCGCCGGGTCGCACGAACCGGACCAGCGCGACGGCCGTGCCCAGTCGGGTACGGCCGGGGACGGTGGGGCGGATTCCACCGCCCGGATCAGGCGATGGCCGGTCAACGACGACCAGGACGTGGCCTGAGCCACCCGCTGACGGCGGACCGGATCTCGTCGAGTCGGTAACAATGATCTGGTGACCGACATCCCGCGCCGCGCCGTCTCCCGGACCGCCAAGCTCGCCGCTCTGCCGCTCGGCTTCGCGGGCCGGACCGTCCTCGGCGTGGGCAAGCGGGTCACCGGCCTCGCCTCCGAGGTGATCTCCAACGAGATCCAGCAACGCACCGCCGAGCAGCTCTTCAGCGTGTTGGGCCAGCTCAAGGGCGGGGCGATGAAGTTCGGACAGGCCCTGTCCGTGTTCGAGGCGGCCCTGCCCGAGGAGATCGCGGCGCCGTACCGGCAGGCGTTGACCAAGCTCCAGGAGGCGGCCCCGCCGCTGCCGGCGGCCAGCGTGCACAAGGTGCTCGCCGAGCAACTCGGGCCGGACTGGCGGTCGTTGTTCGTGGAGTTCGACGACAAACCCGCCGCCGCCGCCAGCATCGGCCAGGTGCACCGGGCGATCTGGAAGGTCGAGGGCGGCGGCACGCCGGCCGTCCGGCGGCGCGGCGCGAAGACGGCGGCCAAGACGGGTACGCCGACCCCGGCCGGTCGCCCGGTCGCGGTCAAGGTGCAGTACCCGGGCGCCGGGCCGGCGCTGCTCTCCGATCTGAAGCAGCTCTCCCGGCTCGGTGCCATGTTCCGGGCAATCCAGCCCGGCCTGGACATCAAACCGCTGCTCAGCGAGTTGCGCGAGCGGATCAGCGAGGAGTTGGACTACGAACTCGAGGCGGAGTCGCAGCGGATCTTCGCCGCCGCGTACGCCGACGATCCGGAGATCTTCGTCCCCGGCGTGGTCGCGGCCGCGCCCCGGGTGCTGGTCACGGACTGGGTCGAGGGCACGCCGCTGTCAGCGATCATCGACTCGGGATCCGAGGCCGACCGGGACCAGGCCGGCCGGCTGATGGCCACCCTGCACTTCTCGGCGCCGATGCGCGCCGGGCTGCTGCACGCCGACCCGCACCCCGGCAACTTCCGGCTGCTGCCCGACGGGCGGCTCGGCGTGATCGACTTCGGCGCGGTGGCCCGGCTGCCAGGCGGGCACCCGGAGCCGATCGGCCGGCTGGTCCGGTTGGCCCTGGCCGGTGATGCCGAGGCGGTGGTGGCCGGGCTGCGCGAGGAGGGCTTCATCCAGCTCGACTCCCCGATCGACGCCCAGGCGGTACTCGACTTCCTGATGCCGATCCTGCAACCGCTCTCGGTGGAGGAGTTCCGGTTCACCCGGGCGTGGCTGCGGGTCGAGGCGGCCCGGCTGGCCAATCCGCGTTCCCCGGCGTACCAGCTCTCGCGGCAGCTCAACCTTCCGCCGTCGTACCTGCTGATCCACCGGGTGACCCTCGGTTCGATCGGGGTGCTCTGCCAACTGGAGGCGAAGGCGCCCTACCGGGGCATCGTACAGCGCTGGCTGCCCGGGTTCGCCCCGGTGACCTGACCGGCAGCCGCAGAACGACGCCGGGCCGGTCGCGGCGGCGGGCGTACCCCCGCCGGGACCGGCCCGGCTGTGCAGATGTCAGATTCGGTTACCTACCGACGGCCTCAGGCCGACGGCTCACAGGCTGCCCAGCTCGCGGGCGGCCCGGCGACGGGCCTCCAGCGCGATGGTGCGGGCGGATCGGGTTGCCTCAGTGCTCGTGGTGCTACGACCGGCCTGAGGCAGGCGCATTCGAGCCCGTGACAACGCTTCGTGGATGAGATGCATCTTGGTGGCTCCGTCTCGGATGGGCATGGCAGTGATGGTTTTCGACACCGCGGCCATCGCGGTGTTCGGTGCCGATACCAGACCGGCGTTCGTACGGATCGGGTTCATGTCAGGCCGCCAACCGGACCGCGCTGCGCGACTCGGCAAGGCCACTGGCCGCCAGCCGCGCCTGGGCCTCGACCCGCAGCGCCGCGTCCCGGGCGACGTCCTCCTTGCGCGGGCGACCACGGGGCCGCTTGCGCGGAACGACCGCGCCACGCTCGAAGATCTCGCCGCCCCAGACGCCCCACGGCTCCTCCCGCTCCACCGCACCGGCGAGGCACTCGACGCGCAGCGGGCAGTCCCCGCAGAGCGACTTGGCCAGCTCCAGCTCGGCAGGCGAGTCGGCGAACCACAGGTCGGGGTCGAACTTCCGGCAGGGCAGGTTCGCCTCCAGCTCGACGTTCGCGTCGAGGGGGGCCAACGCCAGACTCATCGCCCGGTCACCTCTCTCTCGTTTCGATCTCGTAGATCGCTGTTCCGACTTACTTTCGGCAGTGCGGAAATGACTAAGGCCGCGGATCCCGGTGTACGGGGTCCGCGGCCTCGAGGTGAGCCGGCTGGTCTGTGTTAGACCGGTCTCCCTCGAGGTGGAACCCCGCTGACATCCATCCGCTTGACGCCGACGCGGATGCCATTGCCCGTGAATCCATTGGTCCCCTGGTGCTGCGCGGACGCGGGGGCCTGAACCAGCTCGGCCTGGATCAGGGCCTGGTGCGCCTGCGAGTGCCGGAGGAGTTCAGTGATCAGCATGCAGCCGACCTCTGACACCGGAGCTGGGGCAGCAGGCAGCGCCCACGGTCGCTGGGTGACATAGGTCGTCCCCATTGGGGCCACCTCCTGACTCTCGCTCGTCGCCAACATCGGACTCATCCCCCTCTTGAGCAGCCAGAAAGCCGCCGCTCGCGAGGTGTGCCATGAGGCTATTCCTCCTTCGGGCAGGAGGGCAAACGAATTACGGCGAGATCTCGCAACTTTCTTCCGACACCCGCCGACGGCCCTCGGCTCAGCCCGGCGCCGGCTCGGTCGGCTCCTCCGTCAGCAGCACGTCGTCGACCCGGACGCCGTCGATCAGGGCCAGCGCGGCGTCGCCGTACAGGGCGACCTTGCGGGGGCCGATCCCGGCGATGGCCAGCAGTTCCGCCGGGCGGCCGGGACGGCGTTCGGCCAGCGCGAGCAGGGTGGCGTCGGTGAAGACGACGTACGCGGGGACCTTCTGCGCCCCGGCGACCCGGGCCCGCCAGTCGCGCAGCCGGTCGAGCAGCTCCTCGTCCAGATCGGACGGGCAGGTGGCGCAGCGGCCGAGTTTGCGGTCCGCGCCGGCCAGCAGGGTCGCCCCGCAGACCCGGCAGGAGACGACCTGGGTACGCCGACGGTCGGGTTTCCGACTGCCGCCGGGTGCCTCGACGGTGCGTCCACCGCCGGAACGGTCGAACTGGGGCAGAAACCGGCACGGCCGCCGGGCCCGGCCGCCGGGCGAGCGCGCCGAGGCGTACGACAGCCAGAGCCACTCGCGGGCCCGGGTCACCCCGACGTAGAGCAGCCGGCGCTCCTCCTCCACCTGTTCGACGGTCTTGGCGTAGCTGGTCGGCAGCGTGCCGTCGGAGAGCCCGACCAGGAAGACCCCGTCCCACTCCAGCCCCTTCGCCGAGTGCAGGGACGCCAGCGTCACGCCCTCGACCGTCGGCACGTGCTGCGCGGCGGCCCGCCGGGACAGCTCGGCGCAGAAGTCAGCCAGCGTCACCGGCCGCTCGACCGAGGCAGCCTCGCCGATCGGCACGAGCGCCGGGGTCGCCGCGTACTCCTCGGCGAGCTGCACCAGGGCGGCCACCGCCTCCCAGCTCTCCCGTGCCGAGCCACCCGGTGGGGGCTGGTCGGGCGCCCAACCGACCGCGGACAGCGCCTCGACCACGGCCGGGACCAGCGGCATGTCCCCGGGCGTCGACCGGGTAGCGGCGCGGAGCGCGACCAGCGCCTGCCGGATCTCGGCCCGCTCGAAGAAGCGTTCGGCGCCCTGCACCTGGTACGGCACCTCCGCCTCGGCGAGCGCCTTCTCGTACGCCTCGGACTGCGCGTTGGTCCGGAACAGCACGGCGATCTCCCGGGCCGGCGTACCGGCGGCAATCAGGTCACGGCAGCGCACCGCCACAGCGGCCGCCTCGGCCGGCTCGTCCGGGAAGATCCGCAGGTCCGGCTCGGCGCCCGGCGGTCGCTGCCCGACCAGTTCCAGCCGCAGCCGCGCCTCGGCTCCCCGGGCCTGCTTGATCACCGCGTTGGCCAGCCCGACCACCTGCGGGGTCGAGCGGTAGTCCCGGACCAGCCGGACCACCACCGCGTCCCGGCGCTGCCGGGGAAAGTCGATCAGGTACGCCGAGGTGGCACCGGTGAACGAGTAGATCGTCTGGCTGGCGTCGCCGACCACCGTCAGGTCGTCCCGGCCGCCCAGCCAGGCGTCGAGCAGGCGCTGCTGGAGCGGGTTGACGTCCTGGTACTCGTCGACGACGAAGTGCCGGTATTGTGCCCGGATCTGCTCGGCGACGTCCGGGTGCTCCTCGATCCCCCACACCGCCGCCCGGAGCATGTCCTCGAAGTCGATCACGCCGTTGGCGCGTTTCACCTTCTCGTAGCCGGCGTAGACCTCGGCCACCTTTGCCGGGTCGTGTGGCGTCTCGCGCAGCGCCTTGGCCGCCGCCACCACGTACTCCCCCGGCTCGACCAGGGACGACTTGGCCCACTCGATCTCGCCGGCCAGGTCCCGCGCCGCGGCCCGGTCGGTGCGCAGCCCGGCCCGGGCGGCGGCCAGGGTGACCAGCCGGACCTTGCTGTCCAGCAGCTCGGGCATCTCCCGGCCGGCGAGCAGCCGGGACGCGAAGTACCGCACCTGGCGCAGCGCGGCACCGTGGAACGTCCGGGCCTGCACCCCCGGTACCCCGAGCGCGCCGAGCCGGGCCCGCAGCTCGGCGGCGGCCCGGGCGGTGAAGGTGACCGCGAGTACGTGCCGGGCGGCGACCTCCCCGGCCGTCACCCGGTACGCGATCCGGTGCGTGATCGCCCGGGTCTTGCCGGTGCCGGCGCCGGCCAGGATGCAGACCGGCCCGGCCGGAGCGGTCACCGCGGTGCGCTGTTCCGGGTCGAGTCCGGCCAGGATCCGTTCCACGCGAGAGTCAGCCGCCACAGGTAGGAATCATGGCAGCCCCTCCCGACGTTGCACCTTTAGCCTGTGTGATCGACAACCCGTCCGATCCGACGTCCGACCGGGGCCGAACCGGCCGGGCCTGGCTGGGAACGATTGAGCACCGCGGAGGTCTCGACGATGTTGACGATGTATTCCACGTCCTGGTGCGGCTACTGCCACCGGCTCAAGTCACAGCTTGACCGGGAGGGCATCGGCTACACGGTGGTGGACATCGAGCAGGATCTGGCGGCCGCGGAGTTCGTGATGAGCGTCAACGGCGGCAACCAGACCGTGCCGACGGTGCGCTTCGACGACGGTTCGGCGCTGACCAACCCGTCGATCGTCGACGTCAAGAAGCACCTGGCCGCGCTCGCCGGAAGCTGACCCGTTCGGCGGTGGGCCCGGCGCGGCCCACCGCCGTCCGCGCGTCGCTCAGCGGGGCCGGCATCCCGGGGCCGGCGACGCCCCCGAGGACCGGCCGTTGGCCGGCAGCACCGGCGGCGTGACCCGGTCGGCGGTCACACCGTCGCCGATCGGAGTCACGGTGGGCACACCCGAGGCGGGTGGCACGTCGGGCAGGATCACATCGGGCGCCGGCACGCCGGGTCGGGCCGCCGTACCGGTGGCGGGCGGCGCGGAGAGTCCCCGACCCGCCCAGAGGTAGCCGGCCGCCATCGTCATCACCACCGCGATCACCACGAAGAGCAGCCGGTAGTCGACGAAGCCGACCAGCAGCGCGCCGGTACCGATCGAGATCGCCTGCGGGCCGCTGATCAGCGCCTCCGAGGCGGCGGCGACCCGGCCGAGCAGCGGTCCCGGGGTGCGGCGCTGGATCAGCGTGTTCAACCCGACGAACGCGATCGGCAGGCCGAAGCCGAGCAGCACCAGGGCGACGAAGGCCAGCCAGATCGTCGGGTACGCCAGCAGCAGCGCACCGGGCGCGAAGAGCGCCACCCCGACGGCCAGCGCGGCCAGCTCGCCGAACCGGCGTACCACGGCCGGGGAGGAGAGTCCGCCGAGCACACCGCCGATGCCCTGCACCGTGACCAGCACCCCCACGAAGCCCGGTTCCCGGCCCAGCCCCTGGTCCACGTACGCGAAGATCAGCGACTCGCTGAACCCCATCACCAGTACGGCCAGCGCGGCGCCGACGACCGCCCGACGCAACGCCGGCTCGCCGAGCATGTGTCGCAGTCCCGCACCGACCTCGGTCACCCAGCGGAGTTGGGCCGGGCCGGGCCTCCGCTCGGCGATCCGCAGCGCGGAGACCGCGCAGGCGGCGGCGACGAAGCCGATCATGCCGACCGTCGGCAGGGTCCAGCCGCCCGCCCCGGTGTAGAGGGCCGCCCCGGCCAGCGGGCCGACCAGCCGGAGGCCCTGCTTGACGGTCTGCAACGCGCCGTTCGCCTGGGCCATCAGCTCCTCGGGCACAATCTGTTTGATCAGCCCGTTCAGCGTCGCGCCGAGGGCGACGTAGGAGAGCCCGTACAGGGCGCCCACCACGTAGATGATCCAGACGTCGGTGCGGTCCCGGACCAGGAACAGCGGGGTGAGCACCACCGCGGTGGCGAGGTTGGCGACCAGGAAGAACGGGCGTCGCCGGAACCGGTCGACCACCCAGCCGACGATCGGGGCCAGGGCCATCGGCGCGACCATGGCGAAGATGGTGGCGCCGGCCATGCCGTCCGAACCGGTCAGATCCTTCACCCAGACGGCCAGTGCCAGAAGCATGATCGACTCTGCCGTCATGCTGCACACGAGCCCGGCGAAGAGCAGCCGGAAGTCGGGGCGACGCAGGATGGTTCGCATGCGAGGGGTCCCTTTCGAGGTGGCGGCGAGCCGCTCGGGGACCGCGGACACCCGGAGGTCAACGTGATCATCACCGCCGGGCGGCTCGCGGACGCCGGGTCGCCCGCGGCGGCTGTTCGCCGTACTGGTTGGGGCGCCTTTTCTCGGGGTGGCGTACGGCGTGGTCGTCGTGGTGGATATTCGTCGCGGTCGATGGTGGTGGGGGTGGCCGGTCGCGCGCGGGGCTCGATCGGCTATCCGACGGCAGGGCCGGAGGTGTCCCGGAAAGCCCTCTCCATTTAGACACGCCGTTACCATCCGACGGCATGCCGTGAAGAACGGGCGGCATACTGGACCGCCGGGGGCGTGACCTGGACGGTCCGCACCTGCCCGGCGACGGGCTCGAAGCGATCGAGAGCGAGGATCCAGTGCCTCCTGCTCAACCCAGCCCGATCCTGCGGCGACGCAGGCTCGGCACGGAACTGCGCAAGCTGCGGGAGTCCGCCAAGCTCACCGGCGACCAGGTCATCGAGGCGGTGGGCTGGGCGTCGGCGTCCAAACTGTCCCGACTGGAGAACGGCCGCAGCCGCCCCGACCTGCGCGATGTCCTCGACCTGCTGGACCTCTACAAGGTCACCGGGCCGCTGCGGGACGAGCTGACCGCGATCACCAACGAGGCCGGCGACATCCGGGGCTGGCTGCGCTCGTACGCGACGATGACGCCGCGGCAGCGCGGCTACGCCGAACTGGAGGCCGGCTGCGCGGAGATCCGCGAGTACAGCCCGGTGATCGTGCCGGGTCTGTTGCAGACCAAGGCGTACGTCAACCTGCGGATCCTCTCCTCGCGGCAGCTCGTGGACGACCCCGACACCGAGGACGCCGAGACCGAGGTGGCGGCCCGGATGGCCCGGCAGTCGCTGCTCACCCGCGAGGTCGAGCCGCCCCGCTATTCGGCGGTGATCGAGGAGGCCGCGCTCGGCGGTCGGGCCGGTCCGCGCGAGGTGCTGCGTGCCCAACTGATCCAGTTGCGCAAGCTCGCCGGACTGCCCAACGTGACGCTCCAGGTGCTGCTCACCGAGCAGACCATCGCGGACTGGTACCTGCCGCACACCGGGTTCTCGCTCTACCGCTTCGCGGAGCCGCAGGATCCGGAGACTCTGGCGATCGAGGGACTGGCCACCAACCTGATGGTGACCGACCACAAGGAGATCGCCACCTATTCGATGGTCTTCGAGTGGCTACAGGACGCGGCCCTCAGTCCGGACGAGACGATCACCTGGTTGACCGACATGGCGGGGCAGCGCTCGTCGGCCCCCCGGAAGCCGGCCAGCCGCGACCCGGGGATGCCGCCCACCCAGCGCAGTCGCCGCTCGGGCCGGCTGACCGAACAGTAGTCCCGGCCCAGCTCGGTCGGGCGCCGGCCGATCCGGTCGCCGGCACCGTACACATACGAGTCCGAAGCCGCCGGCTCCCGCTCGGGGAGCCGGCGGCTTCGCCGTACCCCGCAACGACGCCGACCCGGGGCTCGCCGTCGCATCGGCGGGCTGCTCCGGTCAGCTACGTGCCGACCTCGGATTTCACCGGCGAGGCGTTGACCCTGCGTCACCTGATCGGACGAGCAACTACTCCAATCGGCGCGTTTCACTTGCCCACCGGCCAAGAATGGGTGAACATAGCCGAAGGGGGACGTGGAAGTTCCACGAAACGGCTTCGTTGGGTAATCGCAGGATCATCGTCCGTCACCGGCCTTCGGAGACACCCATGCGGTTTCTAATCGTTCGCACGGACATCCGTGCTGCCGCTGACGACGAGCTGGCCGCTGCCTGGGCACAGGGGGAGCGCCTCCGCGACGAACAGACCTCTCCGGAACAGCGCCGTCAGATCGTCCGCGCCGAGGACCGGGACGCTGCCCTGGTGCTCGCCCGGGCGCTGTCCAGTGTGGGCGCGGTCCGGTCCGGACGGCAACGGGTCAAGGTGGTGCCGGTGGGCGAGCCCGACCGGCGGCAGCGGAACAGCCCGTTCCGGGACCAGGCCGGCGACCGGGTCCTGCCCGGCGACCCCCACGGGCCGGCCCAGTCCGGCCCGCCGACCGGCGGGGACCCGCAACCCAGAAACCTCGGCCCGCAGTCGAGGTTCGGTTAGACGACCGTCGTCGTCCGGGTGGCGTCCCCCGCCACGTACCATGCCTGACCCGGCAGCGACGGCCTATGATCTTGGCCCGTGATCGTCGCGGCAACGACGGTCGCGGGCCAAGATTTGGGCCCGGCGCGGCACGACTACCGGGCATCCTCCAGCCAACTGCGGATCAGGAACAGCGCGATCGACGATGGCGGCGGCAGCGCCAACCGGAGCCCGTCACCGACCTCGACCGCCTCCCCGGCCAGCACCGCGGCGATGTCCCGCCGGCTGAACCAGCCCGCGTGCGCGATCTCCGTCGGGTCCAGCCGGATCGGCCGCTCCGGGTCGGCGAGGGCGAAGAAGCCCAGCATCAGCGAGCCCGGGAACGGCCAGGACTGGCTGGCGACGTACCCGATGTGGTGCGGGACCAGGCCGACTTCCTCGGTGACCTCCCGGACCACCGCGTCCTCGGCCGACTCGCCCGGCTCCACGTAGCCGGCGAGGCAGGAATATCGGCGCAGGCCCCGCTCGGACCGCCAGGCCGCGTTGTTGCCGAGCAGGCACCGCCCGCCGGGGCCGGAGACCCCGTCGTGCACCAGCACGATCATCGCCGGATCGGTACGCGGCCAGAGCTGGTTGCCCGCCTCGTCCCGCCGGGACCAGCCCGCGTCCCCGACCACCGTGGACAGACCGGTCAGTGACGAGTACAGGTGCCGGACGTGCCAGTTCGCCAGCGCCACGGCGGTGGTGAAGAGGCCGGCGTCCCGGTCACTGAGCAGGTGGCCGACCTCGCGCAGGTTCGCCGGCCGGGTACCGGCCAGTTCCGGCAGCGGCGCGTCGACCGCGAAGACGGGTATCCCGTCCGGCTCGACGCCGAGGAAGAGCCGGGCGCCCGGAGCGCTGTCCCGGGCCGCGTCCGGGCCGAGCAGGATCAGCTCCGGCCTGTCACCGACCGAGCCGACCAGGGTCCGGCCGCCGTTCGCCACATCCACCAGCAGCACCCGGGCCCGCTGCCAGGCGTCGGCCAGCCACTGCGGGTCGGTACGCCGGTGCGCGGCGCGGTCGAGCGTGGACCGGGCCAGCGGTGGATGACCGGCCGGCAGGTCCGTCGGCGGTAGGCCGGAGGTCACGATCCCGCGGCCTCGGTCCGGACCGGTCCCAGCACGCCGAGCGGCGCCTCCACCTGGCCGGCGTCGCCGAGCACCACCGTGACCGCCCGGGCCGGAGCCAGATATTTCGCCGCCGCCGTCGCCACGTCGTCCCGGGTCGCCTTCGCCAGCCGGGCCGCGTGCTCGGCCAGGAACTCCAGCCGCAGCCCGGAACCGGCGTACGCGCTGGCCACCGCCGCCAGACCGGCCTGGGTCGAGATGCCGAGCTGGAGGGTGCCGAGGGCGTACTGGCGGGCCTGCTCCAGCTCGTCCTCCTTCGGCGGCAGCGAGGCCAGCCGGCCCAGCTCGTAGATCGTCTCCAGCAGAGCCGGCCCGGTCACCTCGGTGGCGACCTCGGCCGAGACCACCAGTGCCGACCCGGCGACCGAGTGCTCGATCGTCGAGTGCGGCCCGTACGTGTAGCCCTTGTCCTCGCGGATGTTCTCCACCCACCGGGACGAGAAGTAGCCGCCGAAGACCAGGTTGGCCAGTTGCAGCGACGCGTGGTCGGGATGGGTGCGCGGTACCGCCGGCAGCGCCAGCCGGACCGACGACTGCACCGAGCCGGGCCGGTCCATCAGCAGCAGCGGCCCCGGCTCCAGCGGCGGGGTCGGCGGCAGCTCACCCGGCGCCCCGTCCCCGGTCCAGCCGCCGAGGGTCCGCTCCACCGCGTCCAGCGCCCTCGCCGGCGCCACGTCGCCGACCAGCAGCAGGATCGCCCCGGTCGGCCGTACCCGGGCGGCGTGCAGGCTGCGCAACGCCGCCGGCCGGACCGCCTCGACCTGCTCCGGCTCCGGAGTCTGCACCGCGTACGGGTGCTTGCCGTACATCCGCTTCAGCAGCGCCTTGCGGACCAGGTGGGTCGGCTGGCTCTGCGCCATCCGGATCCCGTCGATCAGCCGGGCCCGCTCGGTGGCGACCTCGTCGTTCGGATAGCTGGCCCCGGTCAGCACCTCGGCGAGCAGCTCCAGAATCCGGTTCAGCCCGGTGGAGAGGCCCGTGCCGGAGATCATCAGCCGGTCGGCGTCGGCCCCGGCGGAGAGCCCGCCGCCCACCTTCTGCAACTCGGCGGCGAGCTGCACCGAGGTCATCGTCCCGGTGCCGGAGAGCAGCGTCTGGGACATCATCAGGCCCCGGGCCAGGTGGGCCCGGCCGAACGGCACCCAGAGCCGCAGCTCCACCAGCGGCACCGCCGGCCGGCGCAGCACGATCACGGTCAGCCCGTTGGGCAGGGTGTGCTCGACCGCGCGGGGCAGCTTGAGCTTGCGGTTCGGCCCGAGCGGGGGCAGCGTACGGACGGTCACCTGACACCTCCACCGGGGACGACCTCGACGGCGGCCCGGCGCTGCGGTCGCAGGATGGCGGCCGCTGCCCGCACCTGCTCCTCGGTGACCTCGCCGACCAGCCGGGGCAACTCGCCCAGTAGCCCCGGATCACCCCGCTGCTGCTCCAGTACCGCCATCTGGAGCGTCCGGCCGAGCACCGCGTCGGTCTCCCGGAGCAGGTGGGTCGCCATCCGGGCCTGGGTCCGGGCCAACTCGTCGGCAGCCAGCCCGTCGGTGGCGACCCGGTCGAGTTCCTCGTCGATGGTCTGCAGCACCTTCTCCACCGCGCCGTCCGGCGGCAGGTGGGCCTGCAGCACCAGCGCGGTCGGGTCCCGTACGTCGAACGGGTCGCCCATCAGCCCGAGGTAGCCGCCGACGCTGGTCACCGTGCGGTCCCGCAGCACCAGCCGCTCCACCAGCCGGGACGCGTCGCCGTCGGTGAGCACCTCGGCCAGCACCACGTACGGCAGGTAGCCGGCGAAGTCGCCGATCGGGTCCGGTACCCGCCAGGCCGCCGCCACCGCCGGCAGCGGCGCCAGCTTGTCGGTGTACGCCTGGCGCCGCTCCCCGGTCAGGTCCGGCTCGACGAAGTCCGGTCGGGCCGGGGCGGGCCGGGCCGGCACGTCCCCGAAGTGCCGCTCGATCAGCGCCGTCGCCTCCGCCACGTCCAGGTCACCGCCGACCGCGAGTACGGCATTGCCGCAGGCGTAGTACCGGTCGAAGAAGTCCGTCGCGTCGTCGATGCTCGCGCTCTCCAGGTCGTCGAAGGAGCCGTACCCGTCGTGCGCGTTGGCGAACGTGTCGAACATGACCGGCGGCAGTCGCAGCCACGGAAAGCCGCCGTACGGCCGGTTCAGCACGTTGACCCGGATCTCCTCCTTCACCACGTCGACCTGGTTGCGGAGGTTCTCCTCGGTCAGCCGCGGCCCGCGCATCCGGTCCGCCTCCAGGAAGAGGGCCCGCTCCAGCGCGTTGCTCGGCAACGTCTCCCAGTAGTCCGTGTAGTCGAGGTGGGTGGAGCCGTTGAAGGTCCCACCGGCACCCTGGACGTGCCGGAAGTGCGCAAGCTTCTCCAGGTTTTCCGAGCCCTGGAACATCAGGTGCTCGAAGAGGTGCGCGAAACCCGTCCGGCCCTCCGGTTCCGACCGGATGCCCACGTCGTAGACGACCGCCACACCGACCACCGGGGCGCTGCGATCCGGGGCCAGCACCACCCGCAGGCCGTTGTCGAGGGTGAACCGCTCGACCGAATGCTTCGTCGCTGGAATTCTCGATCTTCCCGCCGCCACGAACCGACCCTAGCGCGTCCGGTCACCACCGGTGGCGGGGCTCGGCGTACCCGCACCCGGCTCAGGCGGGACGGACCGAGGCGAGAGCGTGCTCGACCACCCAGTCGAATTCCCGATGGGTGCCGGGTATCGAGATGTAGAGGATTGCGGCGGTGGACCGCCCCACGTCGATGCAGGCCACGGCGGCCAACTCGTCGGTGGCCCGCAACTGCGGCCGCTCGAAGTGCAGCCGGAACACCGAGACCCAGGCCGGCCGCCCGCCCAGCGTGGTCCGGCCGTCCCGGATCGACTCCATCCGGTTCGGCTGCGGGTAGTACTCGGTCCGCACGTCGGTCGCCACCTGCCGACCGACGCACTCCAGGTCGAACGTCAGGGCGTCGTTCTCGGCCGCCGGGACGGCCGCCGACAGGATCGAGGCGTGGTAGTCGCTGAACCCGTCGTACTCCCGCTCGGTGACGAAGTGCTGCCCGACCTTGTACGGCACCTCCAGCGTCCCGGCACTCCACACCGTCAGCCACGGCTGCCAGGGTGCGCCGTAGCTGGCGTACGAGATCCCCGCCTCCGGGTCGACGGTCCGCTCCCCGCTCAACGGCTGCCCCGGACCGGCCGGCGGGACAACCGGATCCGGGTCCGGCTCGGTCGGCCCCGGCGACCCGGGTACCCCCGGCGACGGTGTACCCGGGGCGGCCTGGCCCGACGAGCCGGGCAGCGGGCACTTCCTGGCCAGCGGGGGCCGCACGTCCGTCGGCGCTTCCGGCCGGCTCCACAGCGGGTCGACTCCGCCGGACATGGTCAGCCCCAGCACCACCACCAGGCCGATCACCAGTACGCCGCCGGCCGCCCCGGCGAACCACCACAGCCGACGGTCCCGACCACCCGTACCACGGGGTGGTTCGGGCAGTTCCGGTTCCGGTGCCGGTGCGGGCAGGCCGATCCGGGTGACCGCGCCCGCCGCCCAGGCGGCTCCGGGCCGGGCCTCGGTACCGTCGGTCGCACGCGGGGAGTTAACCGGCATGCCACTAGTGAACACCACCGGCAGCCCGGTCAGCCGACCCGGCGGGAGGGCGGGCACGGGGGTTCGGGCTGTGTCCGTGCCCAACCTTCAGGTCGGCGATCCTGACCAGCTCAGCCGTCCCCGGCGACAGTCATCCCGATCTCGTCCCCGGACGACGTCCCCACCGTCGAGTGCATCTCGACCACCTCGACCTCGGGCGCCCCGGCGGCAAAGCCGTACCACGGGGTGAACGCGACGAGCGTGGCGAGGAGCAGACCGCTGACCGCGAGCGCGAGCACCACCAGGATCTCCCGCGTCGAGCCCTGACCGACACGCACGGTCATCGCAACCTCCCCCATCGCGACCCGCCCCCGTGGTCGCTGGTTCCCCAGGACAGGATGGCCCGTCGATGGTTACTCCGCAGTCGCCCATCGGACCCGATCAGGTGTATTCGCGGGCATAGTTGCCCTGACCGATCGGCGCACCGACCGCGCTACCCACTCGGGACGCGCAGACAAGGGTCAACGCGGCCTCACCCGGCGTCACGACACCGGGACTTCCACGGCCACCCGGGAGGGCGAACGGCCGAGGCGGGACCGAGGCGTGGGCGAGAGCGGGACCGAGGCGTGGGGCGATCAGGCGGCCCGGCGAAGCCGGCGCGAGCGCGACGCCCGGCGAGCCCCACCGTTCGCGGAGCGGGGCTCCGGCACCCGCGCCGAGGCCGTCGTCGCGGGTGTCGACCGGGCCGACGTCACCGGTGCCGGCCGGGCCGTCGTCGCCGAGAGCGGAATCCCGGACGGGACCCGTGCCCCGGTGAGCTGCACCAGTGCCTGGTCGCCGGGGCGGACCACCAGGGTTTCGGGGCTGATCCCGGCGTCGTTGAGGAGTCGCGCCACCTCGCGGCGCTGTTCGGGTAGCACCAGGGTCACCACCCGGCCGGACTCGCCGGCCCGGGCCGTCCGGCCGCCCCGGTGCAGGTAGTCCTTCGAGTCGGTGGGCGGGTCGACGTTCACCACCAGGTCGAGCCCGTCGACGTGGATACCCCGGGCCGCCACGTCGGTCGCCACCAGCGCGTTCACCTGACCGGACTTGAACTGCTCCAGGGTACGGGTCCGCTGCGGTTGCGACTTGCCGCCGTGCAGGGCTGCCGCCCGTACGCCCCTGGTCAGCAACTGCCGGGCCAGCCGGTCGGCGCGGTGCTTGGTACCGACGAACATGATGACCCGACCGTCCCGGGCCGCGATCTGCGCCGCCGCCGTCGTCTTGTCCGCGGCGTCCACCTGGAGGACGTGATGGGTCATCGCGGTGACGGTGGCGGTCGTCGGGTCGACGGAGTGCGACACCGGGTCGGTGAGGAACCGGCGGACCAGCCGGTCGACGCCCCGGTCCAGGGTGGCCGAGAAGAGCATCCGCTGCCCGCCCGGCGCCACCTGACGCAGCAGATCGGTGACCTGCGGGAGGAAGCCCATGTCGGCCATCTGGTCGGCCTCGTCGAGCACCGTGATCGTGACCTCGTCCAGCCGGCAGTCGCCCCGGTCGACCAGGTCGGCGAGCCGTCCGGGGGTGGCGATCACCACCTCCGCGCCGGTTCGCAGCGCCGCCGCCTGCCGGGTCAGCGAGAGTCCGCCGACCACCGTGGCGCAGCGCAGCCCGAGCGTGCGGGCGTACGGGGCGAGGGCAGTGGTCACCTGCTGCGCCAGTTCGCGGGTCGGGACCAGGACCAGCCCGAGGGGGCGGCCCGGCCGGGCCCGACGCCCGGCGGTACGGGACAGCAGGGGCAGGCCGAACGCGAGCGTCTTGCCGGAGCCGGTACGGCCCCGGCCGAGTACGTCCCGACCGGCCAGCGAGTCGGGCAGCGTGGCCGCCTGGATCGGGAACGGCGTGAGGATGCCGTTCTCGGTCAGCGCGGCGTGCAGTCCGGCGGCCAGCGGCGCGTCGGCGAAAGAGTGGATGATGCGGGTCATTACGGACCTTCCTCGATGCGGTACGTGTCGAGGAAGGTCACCGGCGCCCGCCACCGGCGGCTCAGCCACCGGCGGCGGTGCGCCCGGCGACCGCAGCCACGGACCGGGAGATACGCGGGAGCCAGCCCGTGCCGTCGGGCGCGGGCTGGCCGCGTCACCACGCCGGTCTGGGCGCGGTGGTCGAACTTCGTCTCTGGGCTGACGCCACAGAGGGCGCTGGGTCAGATCGGGCGGATGTTCTCCGCCTGCGGGCCCTTCTGGCCCTGGGTGACCTCGAACTCCACCCGCTGGTTCTCGTCCAGGCTCCGGTAGCCGGAGCTCTGGATCGCGGAGAAGTGGGCGAAGACGTCGGCGCCGCCGCCGTCCGGGGTGATGAAGCCGAAGCCCTTGTCGGCGTTGAACCACTTCACGGTGCCAATTGCCATGTGTTTCGTCTCCTGACGGAACGTTCGGTCCGCACCTGTTGCGGACCGAATAGTTGCCCACCGTGGCCGGTGGGCCGCTGTCGCTCTGGTCGCCCCGCCCGGAGAACTCCGGACATAACAAAGAGCGCCTACGGTCACAATCCCGCAGGCGCACACAGAGTCTCTGGGAACCAAAACTGCAACGCCGCAACGTTAGCACACCACCGGCCCGGTCGGGCAGGATTCCGGCAGATCAATCGGATGCCCCTGTCCTGAGCAGGCTCAACCGCCCACCGCCGCCTCCGGCACCCGCGCCAGCAGCGCGGCCAGGCCGTCGGCGTCGAGCAGGTCAGCCGGGCGTACGGTCACGTTGTCCCGTACGTAGTGGAAGGCCGCCCGGACCCGGTCCACCGGCACACCCGCCAGTTCCGCCCAGGCCAGCCGGTACGCCGCCAACTGCACCGCGGCGGCGTCCGCCTCGACCCCGGTCGGCTGCCGGCCGGTCTTCCAGTCGACCACGTCGTACCGGCCGCCGGGGAGGGTGAAGACGGCATCCATCCGGCCCCGGACCAGCAGCCCGCCGATGGAGGTGGCGAACGGCACCTCCACCTGGACCGGAGTGCGCTCCGCCCACTCGCTGGCCAGGAACCGCTCCTGCAACTCGGCCAGCGCCTCGTCCGGCGCGGCGTCCGAGTCGGCCGCACCGGGCAGTTCGTCGACGTCGAGCAGCCGGCTGATCCCGTACCGCTGCTCCAGCCAGGCGTGGAACGCGGTGCCCCGCCGGGCGTACGGCTCGGGGCGCCGGGGCATCGGTCGGCGCAACGCGCGGGCCAGCGCCGCCGGGTCCCGGCGCAGCGTCACGAGCTGCGAGACCGACAGGTGGCCGGGAAGCGCCACCTCGACCGGCCCGGAGCGGTGGGCGAGCATGTCCCGCTCGGCGAGCAGCAGTTCCGCCTCGCGCCGCCAGGCCGCCGCGGCGGCCGCCGCCTCCGGATCGACCGGCGGCAACTCCTCGCCGGCGGCATCGTCCACCGGGCCGGAATCCGGCTCTCCCGCGCGGCTCTCTCCGGAATGGGCCGTCCCGTCCGCCGGTTCGACGGGGTCGTCCGCGCCGTCCGCCGGGTCGTGTGCGCCATCCGCGCCGAGCACCAGGTCGTGTGCGCCGTCAGCGCCGTCCGCCGGGGCGGCGGGGTCGGGGGGTCGTTGTCCGGACATCAGGCGGCGGACCAGGGCGGCGGCCTCGGCGAGTACCGGGCGTCGGGCGCCCAGCGGGTCGGCCGGCCACTCGGCCCGGAGCACCACCTCGGTGGTCGGGTTGGTGGCGTCGGCCGCCGGCTCGGCTGCCCAGGCGTCGACCACGAAGCCGCTCTCGCCGGCCTCGGGCGTGGTCAGGCACCACTCGTACACCTCGGAGAGGAACGTCGACGGGCCGCGTGGTCGCTTCGTCCCCTCGCCCCACCAGTAGCCGGAGCAGAGCAGCAGCCGGCGCGGCCGGGTGACCGCCACGTACGCCAGCCGGCGTTCCTCCCGCTCGTCGTGCGCCCGCCAGTCGTCGGTGAAGGTGGCCAGTGCCCGGGCCACCGCCTTCTGGTCGTCGGCGTCGTCCAGGGCCAGCCCGGGAAGCCCGTCCACGTCGCCGCGCAGCGGGAACGGCAGCACCCCGAGGCCGAGCAGATAGTGGTCCGAGCCCCGGGCGGTACCCGGCCAGACACCCTTGCTCAACCCGGCGACCGAGACCACGTCCCACTCCAGGCCCTTGGCGGCGTGTGCGGTGAGGATCTGCACCGCGCCCTCCACCACCTCGACCTCGCCCGGGGAGAGTCCCCGCTCCTCGTCCTCGGCGGCGGCGAGGAAGGCCAGGAAGGCGTGCAGCGGCGCGCCGGCCGAGTCACCGGCGAACCGGGCCGCCACGTCGCCGAGCGCGTCCAGGTGCCCCCGGGCCAGGCCGGCGTCGCCGCCCCGGCCGTCGCTGCCGGCGCGTACCGCCACCTCGACGTCGAGGCCGATGGTCCGCTCGACGTCGGCGAGCAGGTCCGGCAACGGCTGGTCCAGGCGGCGCCGGAGCAGGCCGAGTTCCTTGCCGTACGCCCGCAGCCGGGCATAGCCCTCCGCCGAGTACGCCTGCGCCGGACCGAGGTCGGCCAGCGCCTCGACCAGGGTCGCCTCGTCCAGCCGGTCGGTGACGATCTCCGGCTCGGAGTCGTCGTCGGACCGGGGTAGTTCCCGGCGAGCACGGGCGATCGCGGTGGCCCGGCGGTGCAGGGCGACCAGGTCACGCGGGCCGATCCGCCAGCGTGCCCCGGTCAGCAGCCGGAGCAGCGCGGCACCGTCGGTCGGGTCGGAGAGCACCCGCAGGGTGCAGACCACGTCCCGCACCTCGGGGGTGTCCAGCAGTCCGCCGAGCCCGACCACCTCGACCGGCAGTCCCCGGTCCCGCAGCGCCGCCTCGATCGCCGGGATCTGGCTGCGCAGCCGGACCAGCACCGCCGTCGTCGGCCGGGCCAGCACCGGAATCTGCTCCGGCAGCGCGTCCGGCATCCGGGCCGCGCCCCGCCAGGCGGCCAGGATGCTGTCGGCGATCCAGTCGGCCTCGTCGGCGTACGTGTCGAGCAGCGCGCAGTGCACCGTGCCGCCCGGGTATCCCCGGCCGGTGCGGCCCGGGATCTCCTCGTCGACCCGGAACGCGGCGGCCAGCTCGGCGACCTGGGCCCCGGCGGCGCGCAGCGGCGCGGCGAGCCCGTTGGCGACGTCCAGGATCTGCGGCCGGTTGCGCCAGCTCGTGGTCAGGGTGCGCACCTGGGCCGGGGTGCCGTCCGGCTGGGCGAACTCGGTCGGGAACCGGTCCAGGGTGCCGGCGCTGGCGCCCCGCCAGCCGTAGATCGACTGGCACGGGTCGCCGACGGCGGTGACCGGGTGACCGCCGCCGTAGAGCGAGCGGAGCAGCACCACCTGGGCGTGACTGGTGTCCTGGTATTCGTCGAGCAGCACCACCCGGTAGCGCCCGCGCTCGATCGCGCCGACCTCCGGGTGGTCCCGGGCCACCAGCGCCGCCCGGGCGAGCTGGTCGCCGAAGTCCATCGCCTCGAAGTCGTCCTTGCGCTGGGCGTACGCCCGGACCAGCGGCAGCAGCCGCAGCCGGAGCTGCTGGACGTGCAGCGCCTTGCGTACGTCGGCGTAGACCCGGCCGGGTCGGGACTGCACCTCGGCGAAGAACCGGCCGGTCCAGGCGGCCAGGTCGTCCGGGGTGACCAGATGCTCGGCCAGGTCGGCGGCGAGCGCCAGCACGGCGTCGGTGACGGTGCTCGGCTGCCGCTCCACCTCGGACATGTCCCCGTCGTGGTTGCGCACCAGCGAGTCGACGATCTGCCAGCGGGACGCCTCGGTGAGCAGCCGGGTGGACGGTTCGTACCCGCCGCGCAGGCCGTGCTCGGTGACGATCCGGGCCGCGTACGAGTGGTACGTCGCCACGGTCGGCTCGCCGCCGAACGGGTCGTCGTCGCTGTTGCGGCTGTTGCGGCCGAGCCGGCGCACGAGTTGGCCGAGCCTCGTCCGGATCCGGGTGCCGAGTTCCCCGGCCGCCTTCCGGGTGAAGGTGAGGCCGAGGACGTGCCCGGGTTCGACGTACCCGTTGGCGACCAGCCAGACCACCCGGGCGGCCATCGTCTCGGTCTTGCCGGAGCCGGCCCCGGCGACCACCAGCAGCGGTTCGACCTGCGCCGAGATGATCGCGGCCTGCTCCAGGGTGGGTGCCGGCAGCCGGAGCAGCTTGGCCAGCTCGACCGGGGTGTAGCGCGGTCCGGCGTCGGCGACCCGCTGGGTCGGAGTCGAGGTGAACAGGGAGGGCTGGGTCACCGACGCTCCCCGCCGCCACGCTGTCCGGGCGGTTTGGCCGGGCCGCCTGCCTGCGGGCCGGCTCCGCGCCCGCCCGGCGGTGTGCCGGTGTCCGGGCGGCGCCGGGTGGGCGGCTCGACGACCTGGCGACCCTGCCCGGAGATCGGGCAACTGCTCCGGACCGGGCAGACCCGGCACTTCGAGTTGGCGACGGCCGAGAAGGTGGCCGCGGCCATCGTGTCGGCGGTACGCCGGACCATCGCCCGGGCCCAGCTAGCCGCCTCCTCGGCCGCGCCGGCCGGCGGCTGGACCTGCTCCTTGGCGTCCTGGGTCGGCGTACCGAGCTGCACCAGCGCGGCGCCGCCGGACTCCATCCCGGCACCGAGGTCGGTGAAGGCACCCGCCTCCACCGCCGCCTGGTACGCGCCGAGCTGCGGATGCTCGGCCAGCTCCGACGCGGTCACCGCAGTCGACTTGCCGGTCTTGAGGTCGATCACCACGAGCCGGCCGTCGGCGTCCACCTCCAACCGGTCCACCCGGCCGGTCAGCTCGATCGGCCGCCTCGGGTCGTCGAGGCGTACCGCGAACTCGTGCTCGATCGCGAGCAGCCGGCGCGGGTTGCCGGCCAGCCAGCGCAGCAGCTTGTCCACCATCACCTCGGCGCGGGCCCGTTCGGTGCCGGCCATCCAGCGGGCGGCGAGTTCGATCACGTCGAACCGGGCGGCCACGTACTCCAGCAGTTTGCCCCGGTCGGCGCTGGCGTCCTCGGCGAGCATCGCGGCGGCGTGCACCAGGTTGCCCACTCCCTGGGCGGAGCTGGCCGGCGCCTTGCCGCCGTGCCGTTCCAGCAGCCAGCGCAGGCTGCACCGCAGCGCGCTCTCCATCCCGGACGGGGTGACCCGGACCGGTTCGCCCTCGTCGACCAGCGGCCGGTCGTCGGAGAGCGGTCGCAGCCCCCACCAGTCGTCGGGGTGCGCGCCCGGCACGCCGGCGACGGCCAGCCGGGCCAACTCCTCCGCCGCCGCGCGCCGCCGGGCCGGCGACGCCTCCGGGTCGGTGACGGCGGTACGCAACTCGGCGACCAGCGCCGACAGCGTCAACGCCCGGGGCGGCCGGCCGACGGGCAGCGCCGGTACGTCGTCGGCCACCCCGTCCACCTCCTCCACGGTGGCGCCGTTACCACCCAGCGTGCCCTCGCCAGCGGTAACGGGGCCACCCTGACCATCCGCCCCCGCCGGTCCGCCACGGCTGTCCGCCCCCGCCGGACCCCCGCGACCGTCCGGCCCCGTCGGGTCCTTCGGTCCTTGCCCGCCGTCCGGTCCGCGACTGCCGTCCGGTCCTTGTCCGCCGTCCGGTCCGCCACTACCGTCCGGTCCGCCACTGCCGCCCGGTCCAGGTCCGCCGTCCGGTCCGCCACTACCGTCCGGTCCGCCACTGCCGCCCGGTCCAGGTCCGCCGTCCGGTCCGTTCCTGCCGGTCGGGCTGTCGCCGTCGTCCGGGCGCTCGACCGTCGGGCCGAGTTCGTAGAGGAAGCGGCTCGGCTGCTCCTCGTGGTCGACAACCCCGACCGCCGCCGAGGCGACCGCGCTGACCAGCAGCTTCCGCCGGGCCCGGGTGGCGGCGACGTAGAAGAGCCGCCGTTCCTCGTCCAGCATCGCCGAACTCTGCCCGACCAGCGTGGCCGCGACCCCGGCCCCCTCGCCCCGGCCGGCGAGCAGGTCGACCAGCCGTTCCGAGCCGAGCAGGCTGCCGCGCAGCCGCAGGTCCGGCCAGATCCCCTCCTGTACGCCGGCCACCGCGACCAGGTCCCACTCCAGCCCCTTGGCGGCGTGCGCGGTGAGCAGGCGTACCGCCTCGCCCCGGTCGGCGCTCGGCGCGAGCGTGTCGGCCGGCAACTGCTGCCCGAGCACGTGGTCGAGGAAGACCTCGGTACGCGCCCCCGGCAGCCGGTCGACGAACCGGGCCGCCGCGTCGAAGAGTACGACGACGGCGTCCAGGTCCCGGTCGGCCGCTGCGGCCCGCCAGCGCAGCCCGCTGTCCTGCGCCCCGGCGGCGGTACGGGCCCGGGCCAGCGCGCCGGACCAGCGCTCGGCGAGCCCGCTGGCCCGCCACACCGCCCAGAGCACGTCCTCGGCGGTCGCCCCGGGCACGGCGGCAGCCTCCCGGGCGGCGGCCAGCAGGTTGGCGACCGCCTGGGCCGGTGCCGCCCAGCGGCGCTCGATGGTGAGTAGGTCGCGCGGGTCCCGCAACGCCTCCACCAGCAGGTCGCCGGAGGGACGCCGGTCTCCGCCGGCCAGCGCCAGTGCGCGTAGCCCCTGCCGGAGCCGCCGCTCGGCCAGCGGGTCGGCGCCGCCCAGCGGCGAGTGCAGCAGCGTCACCGCCGCCTCCTCGTCCAGCCGGTCCGGTTCGAGGGCGCAGCGCAGCAGCAGCAGGAACGGGGCGACCGCCGGTTGCAGGTGCAGCGGCAGGTCCTCGGCGTGCACCACGGTCGGCACCCCGACGGTGTGCAGCGCGCGCTGCAACGGCGGAAGTTGCAGTGTGGTGGAGCGGAGCAGCACCGCCATCTTCGACCAGGGCACCCCGTCGAGCAGGTGCGCGGAGCGCAGCGCGTGCGCGAGGTAGGCCGCCTCGCTGGTGCCGGAGCGGAAGGTGCGGATCTCCACCGTCCCCGGCTCGGCGTCCGGCACCGGGTGCAGGTCACGGTGGGCCACCGGTCCGCGCAGCCGCCGCGCCAACCGCCGGGTCGCGTCCAGCAACCCCGGCCCGGCCCGGTACGACGTGTGCAGCACCAGCGTCCGTGCCACCGCACCGGAGACGGTACGGAACCGGTGCGGGAAGCTGTGCACGATCTCCGGGTCGGCGCCCCGGAAGGCGTACGTGGACGAGTCCGGGTCGGCGAACGCCACCAGTGGCTTGCCGCCGCCGGCCACCAGGTGCAGCAGGTCCACCTGGGCCGGATCGGTGTCGGCCAGTTCGTCGACGTAGACGTGCGCCAGCCGGGCCCGTTCGGCGTCGAGCAGGTCGGGGTCGTCGGTGAGCAGGCCGGAGGCGGCCCGGACGAGTTCGGCGGGATCATAGGCGACCGAGCCCCGGGTGGTGACGTCGCGCAGGGCGAGCACGGCGACGTACTGCCGGAGGAACCGGGCGGCGGCCGGCCAGTCGGCCCGGCCGAGCCTCTCGCCGAGCCGGGCCAGCTCGACCGGCCCGACGCCCCGCTCGGCGGCCCGCATCAGCAGGTCGCGGAGCTGTTCGGCGAAGGCCCGGGTACGCAGCGCCGGCCGCAACTCCGCCGGCCAGCCGACCGGGTCCTCGATCTCGTCCCCGCTCTCGGGCTCGGTGTCCTCGGCCCCGACCACCCCGAGCAGCTCCCGGATGATCAGATCCTGCTCCGGGCCGGTGAGCAGTCGCGGGGACGGCTCGCCGCGTTGCGCCGCCGACCTGCGCAGCAGCCCGAAGGCGTACGCCGGGAAGGTCCGGACCAGCGGTTCGTGCAGTACCCGGTTGGTGGCCTCCGCGACCCGGGCCTCAATCCGGTGCCGCAGTGCGGTGGCCGAGCGGCGGCTGAAGGCGAGCACCAGGACGCGCTCCGGGTCGACGCCCTCGGCGACCCGGCTGACCACCGCTTCGACCAGGGTGCTGGTCTTGCCGGTACCCGGTCCACCCAGGACCAGCAGCGGACCGTCGGTGTGTCCGACCACCTCCCGCTGCACGGGGTCGTCGAGTCGCGCCGGCCCGGCCTCGGCCGGCCGACGGACCAGCCGGTACGCCTGCACGCCGCCCATCACACCACGCCGCTCCGACGAGCCCCCCTCAGGTACGCCCCGCGCGCCTCCCCCGGATCCGGGTCAAGATTCTTGGCGACCTGTGGTCCGCCACCAACTGTCATGTCCCGGTAGATGTGTCAAGGGTGTGTCCCGGGACATGTGTCAGTTGATGATGTTCGATATTGGGGTGAGGCGTGTGTAGGTCTTCTTGTCTCGTGGGGCGGTGGTGTGGCCGATGGGGTCGATGGGGTGGCCGTTGCTGGCGTAGACGGTGATGTGGTTGCCGTCGCGGATGGCGGTGACGGTGTGGCCGCGCCAGATGCAGCCGAGACCGATGCGGGTGTAGCCGACGTTGATTGCGCCGGTGTCGGAGACGGTGGGGTGGTGGACGGTGGCGTCGGTTTGGATGGGTAGGGCTTGTGGTCCGCCGTGGTGGGGTGCGGTGGTCCAGGCGTGGTGTGGGGTGACGCGGCCGGGTAGGGCGCTGTGTCGGCGGTGGTGGTTGTAGTGGTGGCGGTAGGTGTCGAGTAGGCGTTGGAGTTGTCGCAGGGTGTGGGGTTGGTGGGGTTGGGCGGTGAGCCATCTTTTGAGGGTTTGGTGGTGGCGTTCGACTTTGCCGCAGGTTTGTGGGTGGTAGGGGCTGGAGTGGATGAGTCGGGTGCCGTGATGGTGGACGGTTTCGGCGAACGGGGACGGGCCGGCGTTGTCCTTGAGGAGTCGGTGGGTGAAGATCGTGCCGTTGTCGGACAGGACGATCGCGGGTGGGCCGTGGTCGGTGAAGGCCCTGCCGATGGCGGCGATCGCGGCGGTGCTGGTCTCGGCCGGCGCGGCCCGGCAGGCGACGAGCATGCGGGTGCAGTCGTCGAGGACGTCGAAGACCGCGACGAGTTGGCCGTTGGCGAGGCGGATCCTGGTGGCGTCGATCTGGTAGCAGTCGCGGGGCTGGGCGTAGGCGAAGCGGCGCCAGGTGCCGCGGGGTCGTTTCGCGGGGTTGCGGTCGAGCAGGTCGTGGCGGGACAGGACCCGGTTGATCGTCGACCGTGACGGCACCCTCCAGCCAGGGTCGGTGAACGCGTGGATCAGCAACAGCTCGTCACGGATCTGGTCCGCGCCGTTGTCGACACCAAGATCGTTGCGGAGTTTGCAGATCCACGCGTCGAGCTCCGGCGGGGTGATACCAGGACTGTGATGCGGCCGGCGGGATCGCTCCCGCCAGACACCCTCGGCCTGTACCCGGGCGCGGTGCCGGTAGAAGGTGCGTGGGTTGACGTTGTTGTCATCGCACCACTGCTGCACGTTGTCGATCCGCACGCCCGCCGCGAGCAGGGCGTCCATCGCGGTCATGACCTGACGTCGATTCGCCATGCCCAGCAGTCATACCGCCCACCAGACCGATCATGTGACACATGTACCGGGACACAACCTGCGACAGATGTCATGGGACTGAACA